>PKWK01000002.1 GCA_003133205.1 Granulicella sp.
TTTCCCGCCACGGCTTGAGGTCGTGGCTTTCCAGCAGCACCCGGATGGTCTCCCGTCCGACGCGAGGAACCAGTTTGCGCTTGATCACCTCTTCGGTCAGCAGCCGCACCGTCCAACGAGCCCGTCCCTCTGGAGGCGGCGAGCAGACCACGGCGATAATGCGCTGCTGTTGTTGCTGATCAAGAGCCGGAGCCTTGCCCGGGCGGGCGGCATCGAACAACGCCCGCTCCAGTCCGCCATCAAGATAGCGCTTGCCGATCTGCCACACCGCCTTGGCGGAAAGCCCAAGGTTGGAGCCCACTGCAGGCGTGGACTGCCCCTGATCCAACTGACGCAAGGCCAAGGCGCGCAAGGTCGTGCGGACCCCCTGCAACCCGCCGCCAAGCAGCTGATCTATCTGCAGTCGATCGCGCCGCTTGAGTTCAATCCGAAGTCGTATGCCTCTGCTCACTCCTCAGTGATAAAGCCACTGCAGCCACTCGGCAAGTGCCTACAGTGGTTACTTATTCACAAGGCCAGGGTACTAGCGCGGGCGTAACGCGCCCAATCACAGCTTCATCTCCACCTGACAAATAGTGCCTTGCTGTGCCTGCACACCCTCCGGGCACCAGTATCCTAACAAACATCGATTCCGTCCAACATAGTGTGCTCTCCAATAAGAATTGGCTCCAAAGAGCCAAAACGTGGGCCTGGAATGTCCACAACTACAATTCACCTTGGAGTTATCAAAGGATTGGGAACGAGACAGGTCAAGGGAACCTGTACGATGCCTTCGGCAATTTCAATTATGGCGCAACTGGGACAGCTCTAGGCATTCGAGACGTTACCCTCCTAGGCGCGGCCGGTATTGCGAAATGGTTCAATTACGCCGCCAATAAGCCGCCTCAAATGAATCAGTATTGGAGTCAACCTTGGACGAATGATCCGCACAAAAGTGGAAATGATTAAGCAGGGTATCCAATATGCAGCAAATGGCTGTACGAATAAGTAAGCATAAAGGGCGCAGATGAATTTCCAATTATCGCGAAGAGTCGTTAAAATAGCCCTAATTCTCAGAGTGTTAGCATTTCAATCGCTTGTAACATCTTGTCGATCTAGTATGGAGTCTGACACGCACCTTAGCGACACATTCTTTAAGAATGCCAGCGACTTTAATAAAATCTTGGCAATGTTATCACAAGACCACCACATTCAGAGGATTGACTTTGATTTTGTGACACTTGATAGAGTAGGAGAACGCGACAAGCCCAGCATGAGCTCGCCGCGTTCTATGTTTTCTGGCTATAACTGTTGATAAGGAAAGATCGATTCTGTGAGCTTCGATCCGGCATAATCTGGTGTCGTATCCTGGATGAAGTGGTTGCCGTACGAAGGATTGTTTGGCTCGCCTACATTAATCGTCTGTTGAGCGAACATGGGACCGAGATCAGTAAAGTGTTCACCTAGACAGTCTGTGAAGGTTTCATCCGCCAACACTTCAACCGCCGCAACCCAGGGCAAATCGTAGTAGTAGTCTGGCAAATAGCAACTACCATCGCCATTGTCAATTCCAAAAACAATCTCTCCGTCGGGAAGGACAATGTAGTAGTAATTAGGGTCGACAGGACACCAGTCGTAATAATCCCACCAGAAGTCAATCCCTAGGTATGGGATGAGAACTCCTTCGATGAAGTCCAATTCGCTACCACTCACCACAATCGGCTTCCGGTCAGGGTTGTAGAAATAAGTGGAGTGCTTAGATTGAGATAGGTAAAGGTCGATATGCGTATCGTGAGGTATCGCGGTATTCGGGGCGAAGTACTCGCTGGCATCCACGCCCGTGTGCTCATGGGCGGCGGTGAAGTATTCCACTGCGTTATACAGTGTGTAGTCAGACGGAAACGTCATATCGTTAGGCCCGTTCACTTGCACTGCAACCAGCACCGCCGAGTGTTCATTGTCGAGATAGTGACCACCTAGACCTGCAGAGATTGCTGCGACATCGAAGCCGATCACACCTGAGAGTAAGCCTTCCGCATAGCCGAGGGACCCGCCCACAGCTAGATCGCATGTCAATCCGTGAGCAAGACCATCATCTTCGTTCCACAGTGTCAGATAATCAATTCGTAGGTATCTGTGGTAAACCGTGTTACCGTACTGGTCCGTACCTGTACCGATGTAATTCGAGGAGGTTACTCGATAGTAGCTTATCGGTGGTGTGGGCCCGTATGAGGTCTGCACGTTCTCGGGAGGCTGATCCTGCATGGTTGCAAAACCGGTGCCCGACTGTTCATGATCTGATACATGGTAGGTAGGCGTGAAGGAGTTTGCCACTGAATACTCCACGCCATCTGGAACGGAGTCCCCGTCTGAATCGTCATCTCCAGTGCCACAGAACCTACACCCACCACATCCCCATACGGGGCAAATATTCGGTTGTGCTACTTGACTGGACGTGGCTACCTGGGAGGTACGAAGAAAGGCAAGATGCTCGCCCGTCGCCACGTTCCTCTTCATAACCGTATCCAACTTGTGCCAACCAGATATGTTCATTTGGTTCGATGGCAGAGGAATAGTCTTGGGCGAGATGACGGCCGACGTACCCTTGTTCGCGGTAGTCCTTATGACGGCCGGCGTTCGCAATATGCGTTTACCATTGATATCCCGAAAACCCACCGGGACATCCGTTTGCCGTCCATCCACAGGGAATTGCAGTGTCGCTCCGTTTAGCGGAACGCTGACGGTTCCCCTCAGCTGAGTTCTGTTTGAGGGCGAATCTTCCGGATGATTTTTGACGTACTCAGCATGAGCAACTTTGATCTTCGCGGCTACCTCCGCCATTCTGCGCTGTTGCTCGTCCTTGGAAAGCAGCTTCCAAGCAGCTTGGGCGGCCGCCCGTTGCTGAGGATTGAAACGGAGCGGCCGGTGTGATCCAGCGCCGACGGCACCATAATTAGGGTCGAGCAGGTACATTCGTTGAGCATCTGTGCCTATGATTTTCCTACCTGTCGCGTCGGTGCCAATCTGTGCCCTAGGTGGCAGCTGAGCCTGGCTGAATCTCGGCGGAGGCAATGGAGCATTGGTGGGTTGAGGTGCTGAAGGAGGTGTTGCTTGGAGTTGTGAAGCGGATTGGCCGAAGCCAAGCGACGAACAGAGAATTCCAACGGCAGCAAGGACTGCAAAAGATGATTTCAAGTCGTGCCCCTTTCGTGTAGCGGGACCTTTATAACACCGAAGCCATCTGTGTCAACAACAAAAAACAGCATATTTTATCAGCCGCCTTAGATTACCGGACTATAATATTGGCCATGAAAACCAGAGTGCTTGCGCTTATTCTTGTTATGTCAACCTCGTCTGTCGCAGTTGCTGCTTCTGGGCAGGAGATCGAGCCACTGTCGGCTGACGGCGTCATAACCCACAACATCCGGATTACCCGGGGAGTATCAGCCGGCGCGGAGACTCTTCCCGTGACGACGACGATGGCCGAATCGTCTCTACCCGACGCTCCGCTCCCCAGGCTGAACTTGCCGCGAGCCCGGTTCGCCGCCGCTGGGCAGCAGCCGGGGCAGTCCCGTCCGGCGCATCGCCATTGGGGTAGCCAGAGGGACATCGTCGTCGGTGTGATTATCGTGATCGCGGTTGTCGGTGCGATCGTGATCGCGACACAACGCGATTAGCGGTCGCCCAACGGCAGTGTGCGAATAATGTCTGAGGGTTACCGTTTGAACTCCGAGGTTTATGGTTGCCGTCAGTTTTCCGGAAGGGACGTCATGAATTATGGCCCATTACGAAGCTCTCTAATTGCTCGCATCTCTTGCAAGGCTCGCACCGTATTGTTCATTCCATTCGCTGCCTTGACAGCCTGCGGTGTAAATTCGACCACGGCCCCATCATCCTCTGCTTATCCGAATCTCAACGGAAATTGGGAGGCGCGCACCACTTCATCAAACGCTGGTATTCCTGGTTCGCCGATCGCCTCGTTTACCGGCGCGCTTCAATCGTCCGGCAGCGCGGTGTCCGGAACATTCCGCGCATTAGACCCGAACTTTCTGAGCCCATGCGTTACCTCTACCCAAAACCTCTCCGCGACTGGAACATTGGATTCGAATGGCGATCTTGTACTGAGCATTCCTATCTCTGGAGGTATGGCCAAAATCACTGCGACCCTCGGACCTAATCTCCAGATCTACACTCCAGGAACCTTGCAAATCTCAGGCGGGCTTTGTGCGATGCCTTCGAGCACCACTTCAATCATTCAGTATGCCCCCATCAACGGAACCTATACGGGAACACTATCAGATACTGCCAACGTCACAAATACTGCGACTGTCACAGCAGTACTCACCCAATCGAGCGTGCCCGACTCGGATGGGCGCTTTCCCATAAGCGGTAGTGTCTCCTCGACAGGCCTCTGCCCTGGAACCAGGCCGCTGCTTCCAGAAGTCGTTTCGGGCGGCGGCATTCTCACATCGGGCTCCACATCATACCCGGGGGTTATGCTAACTGGGGCAATATTGCCGGCGGCCGACCATATTCAGGTTATCGTCGGAATCCTCGATCTAAACTGCCTCACCGCAGTCCTCGACGGCAGCCTCACTAAACAGTAGCTGATCTTGTGAAATAGCCTATACGCAAGCGAGAGCACAAGGCGTAGTCTCGCGAACATCCGTAACCCGAGGCAGGTATACCGTCGATTCTTGAGAGAATTGCAGATTAGCCATAACGAGAAAGGAATGTTCAATGTGGGTGAAAGAGCGACTTAGATGGAATTCCCGTCGCGAAGTCACATGGCAAATTGGAAAACTGTTGTTCTTGGGTTTTATGCTTGCGTTGCCGACGCCAGCTCAAATTCCGAAATCCGCAGGTCACGTTGAGGGCGGCGGCACAAATCCGGGCTTCACAACTCCGTCAGCAGCCGACATTGATCACGCCATTGCTCTGGCTGCCGGCTATTTGGAGCGTGCCTGCGGATACGATGGCCGGTTTACGTACATGATCGACATTAGCTCGGGACAGCAGAGCCAAACCTACAACGTTGTCCGGCATGCGGGCGCAATCTACGCACTCGGAATGCTGCAGTATCCAAAGCCGGATAAACAAGCGCTCGATGCCATGACTCGGGCTGCCTTCTTTTTACGTCGGAACTACATGGGCCCAGGAGTTCGCCAGAATCAACTGGTGGTTTGGTCAAAGCCGCTCCCACAAAGCTCTACGGCGGATTTAGGCGCCACTGGCCTCGGATTGGTTGCGCTCACCAGTATGAATCAAGCAAAGCGGAGTTCTGTCCCATTGCCACAGCTTCAGGCTTTGGGTCATTTTCTTCTCTTTTTACAGAAGAATGACGGCAGCTTCGTGAGCAAATATCGCGCAGAGAGCGGTCCCGTCGAAGACTTTCAGAGTCTCTATTATCCTGGCGAAGCGGCGCTGGGCCTAATCGATCTTTATGAGACGGACCACTCTATCGTATGGCTTAATGCGGCGGCCAGAGCGCTGTCGTATTTAGCACGATCCCGCGCCAAACTCTCTAGTGTCCCTCCCGACCACTGGGCCTTGATTGCCACAGCGAAGTTGCTGCCATACTACGTAAAGAGCGGATCGCCCGCTTCGAGGGAAGCGCTAGTTCACCACGCAATTCAGATATGTCAGTCCATGATGAAGGACCAGGTGCGAGCCTCTGCTGGGGCGCTCGACGGAGCTTTTGATCCCGCGGGACAGACTGCTCCCACAGCAACTCGTATGGAGGGGTTGCTCGCCGCGCTAGAGTTTCTGCCGGAAGGAAGGCTGCGATCACAGATCCAGGCCACAGTCGATCACGGCATTGCTTTTCTTCTCCGCACCGAGATCTCCAACGGAGTGTATGCGGGCGGTATGCCTGCGGCGTATGGGCCGCCAGGAGCCTTCGTTCGTATCGATTTTGTCCAACATGCGCTCTGTGCATGGTTGAGATATAGGCAGGAATTTCTTACACCTGAGTTCTGAAGAGTCGAACTCTCGGAGGCGCCTTTTAGAGAATGCCCCTGCCGAACCCGGCCTGGTTTACGAAAGGCAAACCTGCGGTTGAATACGAAGCAGGCGAACCAAACTTGCTGGATGGTGGGCCTCGCTAAAGCACGAGGTGAAAGCTCCGCAAGTAAGCCACGATGCGACAGGAAGAACCCTACACAACAAACACAACCCGCGCACATGGGAGCTTTGCGCGAATCAGAGGAAGGTAACGCACGTGCGGAGAAGGCGCTGGGAAGTCGAGCAATATCGTTATATGGGTCCAGATTGCGAGACAATGGTTCCCTACCGATCATAGTTCCGAACCAAAGTGCAGGCGGTGAAGCATTGGAAGCACGAGAGGACGCTCGGGCGCCTCTTTCTCAACGCAGGGATCTACGTCACCCCCAACGGCGGTAGGCGGCGGCTGGTCACGATGCGCTGCAACGAGCCCGACGTCCGAAGCACTTCCCAGAAAGGCATCATCCGTGTCTCAACAATCCTTGTTTGGCGACGACATCGAAGTTCTGAATCCATTTCTGACGGCGCCTGCCCAAAAGCCCATGCTGGCCGCGAAGATCAAGGCCGAGGCTGACTTCGCCGGTATCGAGTTCCCCATCTTGTGCAGTCAAAAACACGATGGTCTCCGCAACACCGTCGAAAGCGCCATTTGCCTCAGCCGGACGCTAATCCAGATCCCAAACCGCCATATTCAGGCCTACTTTGGCAATGAGCTTCTGAATGACTTCGACGGCGAATTCATAGACGGCGATCCATTCGCTAAAGATGTGTTTTAAATGGCCAACGGACTCAGCGGACGGCTTTACGACGCCGGCAAACGCAAGAGCAGCCGCTCTCGCACGAGAGTCTAAGGCAGAGGCATTTATCTAATCCCAGGATCATCAGCTGGATTGAAGTGTGTGGGATTCAGCGCGATGCGTGAGTGTGACTACTGTCACTGGCTTGGGGTGAGGAATACGCCGTAACCTCTGGCGAACGCGAGTTGGTCTAACGTCGCACCGTACTCTCGGGTCAATCCGCCCATCAAAGTAGACATTGCACCGCTTCCGATGGGCGATACCAGCAACAACATGGCTGGCAGGTTTCTCTTGCAGAAGAATGTCTGTTTGAAATCTCTTGCCATGATGAGGAGGTGTGCTTTGTATCTCGTTTCATCTCTGACTGGAAGTGGCTCACGAACAGCCAGAGCCGCAAGCGCCGGGGACATGATGAGAACGACGGCCACAACTTCTAGCACCTGATTGCCGTATCGCGATGCCAGCATAAGCAATAGGCCGTCGCCCATCGAAGCGGCACCAAGATTGCCCACCTGGACCCACCCACCGACACGCGCCCTTTCTTGACCATGCAGCAAAGCACTCATAAGGCCACCAGTAGCAGCGCTGACTAGCATGGCGAAAGCACAGGCACTGGAAAAAAGCGTGGTAACGATGCCTGGGCTAGCGATTCGTAGAAACCAGATTCCTGCGCCGCAACAGATCGCTGATGCCGAAGCTACTGAGATCAGCCATGTTCTTCGCCTTATCCAGAGGTCGACGATAGGGGCGTATAAGAAGCAGAATGTTCCCGGAAGGCTGACCAGCGCAATGATGGCACCTACTCTGCTTAGGCCGAGCCCAGATTGGCGGAGGAGGAAGGGCAACAACATCCGAATTACCCCGCTAATGACACCATAGGGCATCTCCATGATTGAGAACAGCCATAGCGGAGGCCGCTTCTCAAGCTTTGCCATTCTTTGCCACATCATACTCCGCAGTATCGCTGCGGCCCAGACAGAATGCCAGTGAATTCGGGCCGCTGTCCCACGGCTAGAACTAAGTCCACGATCATCGAGGGTTTTGGCCTCTGTCTGCATATCTCCTGTTTGCACGATCACTCGGCCACCGCGCCGGTGCTGGAGCTGCGCCCTGCGGCTCTGCGTTCAGAACTCGCGTACCGCGCCCTCCGGGTGTTGGACTCCTCCCCCCTCGCAAGCTCCGGGTCCCTTTCCAAAAACTTCTTCTCTTGGCAACGCGGCCATGCCGCGACTTGGGAGCAGCGCACCTTGCGCCCCTTCGGGATGTGTGTCCCGAGTAACCGGGCAAAAGGAGAAACACCATGCAGACCCAACAGTCAATATGGAGTGACCGGCGCCGATGCGCCGACCGTGGGTTAAGCTGGGAGCGTCCGAAGGACGGACAGTTCAGAGCCACAAGCGGAAGGGAGCCGGTCATGAAGGAGAAGTTACGATTTCTGGGCATGGATGTCCATGCCGAAACGATTGCAGCAGCCATAGCCGAACCGGAGGGTGAGGTACGAAGTCTTGGCACGATTCCGAACCGGATGGAGTCGGTACGCAAGCTGATCAAGAAGCTTGGCCCGGTAGAGAAGTTGCGGGTCTGCTATGAAGCCGGGCCGACTGGATACGTACTTTACTGGCAGTTGGCGGAGCTGGGTGTGCAGTGCGAGGTGATCGCCCCGTCCCTGGTCCCGATGAAGGCCGGCGACCGGGTGAAGACCGATCGGCGCGATGCTGAGAAGCTGGCGCGAAGCTATCGATCCGGAGATCTGACGGCGGTCTGGGTTCCGGACGAGGGTTCCGAGGCATTGCGCGATCTGGTGCGTGCGCGTGAAGCGGCGAAGCAGGATGAGTTGCGAGCGCGTCACCGGCTGGGCAAGTTTCTACTGCGCTCGGGTCACCGTCCGCCGCCTGGAGTTAGAGCGTGGACACATCTCCATCTGATCTGGGTCTCGCAAATACGCTTTACACAGATGGCTCAAGAGTCCACGCGGCTGGACTATCTGCACGAAGTCGAACACATGCGAGAACGAGTTCTGCGACTAGAGCAGGCTATCGCCGAGGCGGTCAAGCTGGCCTCGCCCGCATTGCAGGAAGTCATCACGGATCTGCAGGCATTACGCGGCATCGCGCAAATCTCGGCAGTAACGATTGCGGCAGAGCTGGGTCAGATCTCTCGCTTTGCGGGTGCTCGGCAACTGATGGGTTACTGTGGCGTTGTTCCCAGCGAGGACTCCAGTGGCAAGCGAACCAGGCGCGGGAGCATTACCAAGACAGGAAACGCTCACCTGAGACGGATCGTGGTCGAAGCAGCATGGAGTTATCAACGTCCTCCTGCCATCTGGGCCGGATTGCGAAAACGACAGCAGAGCGCGTCGGAAGAGGCTAAAGAGATTGCGTGGAAGGCACAACACCGACTGCATAAGCGATACGCGAGACTGGCAGCCAAGGGCAAAGACAAGAGAAAGATCGTCACAG
>PKWK01000149.1 GCA_003133205.1 Granulicella sp.
TTCGGCCACAGCGTCGAGCTGGAAAAGAATCCCGTCAGCATCGCATCGCGCCCCGTCGTGCGCAGCGTAGGCTTGCCTGGCAACTCGGGCGACACCACGCCCAGCCGTTTCTTCAACTCCGTCAGGTCCCAGCGCTCGCGCCCAAAGATGCTCACCCGCGTCCCCTCCAGCGCCAACGGATAGCACTCGCACGTCATCGTCTTGATCAGCGTCGACTTGCCGCACCCATTCGGCCCCAGGATCGCGATATGCTCGCCCGCGTCCACCCTCAGGTTGATATCGTGCAGCACCGTCGTCTCGCCACGCGCGACGTTCACATGTTCCAGTTCAAGAAAAGGCTGCATACCTCTCCAGAATAGTCGCTGAGCGCTCATTTCCCCATCGCGCGCTCCGACCCAACGCACCACCTTATAATCGACGCTGCCGCCCATGATGCACGAGCAACCCCACACGATGCCCTTCGAAAGCAACTCGACCGAGCCAAGCCGATCCGCCTCCCGTATCGCGAGCGCCCTGATCCTGGCCGTCGCGGTCCTCTGGTGCATCTACTGGTTCGTCCACGCCTGGCACTACTGGGAAGACGACGCCTACATCCATCTCGAGTTCGCCCGCAGCCTCGCGGCCGGTCGAGGCTTCTCGTTCAACGGCCACGTCGTCGCCGGCGACACCGCACCGTTGTGGGTCTTTCTGCTCGAAGGCATGCACACCCTCATCCCCGACTGGCTGGTCGCAGGCAAAGTGCTCACCGTCTTCGGCACGGCCTTCGGACTCACCGGCACATACGCCTTCGCCCGCAATCTCGCCTCGTCGATGAAACCGTCGCTTCCCGGCGCCGCCGTCTTCCCGGCCGCGATGGTGCTCCTCATCGTCGCCAACCCATATTCGTGCTATTGGATATTCTCCGGAATGGAGCCCTTCGCCGCCGCGGGTCTCGCCTTCTTCGCGGTCCTCGCCGCAACCCGCGAAGCACCCTCGACGAAGTTCTTCCTTGCCGGATGCCTGCTCGCCGGAATCGCTCCGCTCATGCGGCCCGAGATGATCTTCCTCACTGCACTGCTCGCCTTGCCGCTGCTGGCTCAGTGGTCGAAGCTTCCTTCCAGCCCAACCTCGGCGACGAAGCTCGGCTCCTTCGCTGCCGGTCTGCTCCTGCTCTGCAGCCCTGTAACGCTGTGGTCGCTCTACTCCCTGCACGCCTTCGGCCACCTGCTGCCAAACACCAACGCCGCTAAGCGCGCCGCCCCGGCTGACTCAGTCGTCCAACGTCTCCTCTCCATCTACTCGGTCGGACTCCCTCTCATCCTCTGCGGTCTTCTCGCCGGAATCATCTACCTCGTCCTGCGGCCCTCCAACGTACGCCGCTCCATCCAGAACGCCATCGCCTCCACCTTCAGCCGCGCGACCGAACCCGCACCCGACCCGCACAGTCTTCCCCTCGCGGGCTGGATCTTTATCCTCTGGCCGTCCATCGCCGCGCTCTTCTACATCGCGAACCACACTTACGTCCAGACGCGCTACATTCTCGTCACCGCTCCCGGCCTGACCATCGTCATCATGGCGCTCGCCCTCGAGGCTTCCCGGCGTACCGGCCGCGTCCTGTATGTTGCCTCGCTCGCCGCAGCCCTCGCCGTCAGCGTCGTGACGGTCCGGCCGTTCATACGGAATAAAGGGATCAACTGCCAGGTCACCGACGGCTTCGCCCTCTTCATGCGCGACCACATCCCGCCCGACGCGCCCGTCGCCGTCTACGCCATCGGACAAATCTCCTTCGTGTCCGAGCATCTCATCATCGACACCGGCGGAATCACGCGCCCAGAAGTGATTTCCTACATCTATTCGGACGCCAGCATGCGGACGCGCTGGGCCCGCTCCGTGGGTGCGCAATACGAGATCATGGACCATCAGCCCGAGCCTGGCGCGGTGGTTGTTTATTCCGCCAACCTGCCGTTCGAAGGCTGGACCTTCCACACCTCGCGGTACGCCACCTCCGCGCCAACCGAGATTTGGAAATACGCTCCTTCGCTGCAACCATCCGTGAAACCGAATCCCGTGACCTCGGCTGACACCCAAACCCCGAACCTCCAACCTCGAATCACGAACCCCTGACCAATGCCCGTGCTCCGAGTTCCCTACGACGATCTCTACCAGGCGCTCCAACGCGCCATGCAGCATCTCGGCCTGCAAGGCGAGCGCGCCGTCCTCTGTGCCCGCCTCTTCGCCGACACCACCTGTGACGGTGTCTACACCCATGGCCTCGACCGCTTCCCCCGATTCGCCGAGATGGTCGCCAACGGCTGCATCAACGTCAACGCCGAGCCCACGCGCGTCGCCGGAGCAGCCGCGAGCGCCACAGCCCTGGCTATAGAACGCTGGGACGGCCACCTCGGTCCCGGCAATCTGAACGCCTACACTGCCATGGAGCGCGCCATCGCGCTCGCCCGCCAGTACGGCCTCGGCGGAGTCGCCCTCGCCAACACCAACCACTGGATGCGCGGCGGAAGCTATGGATGGCTCGCAGCGGAGGCCGGCGTCTTCGCAATGTGCTGGACCAACACCCTGGCCAACCTGCCACCGTGGGGCGCATCCACCCCCGCGCTCGGCAACAACCCGCTGGTCATCGCTATCCCCCGCCCCGCCGGCGCGCACGTCGTGCTCGACATGGCCATGTCGCAGTTCTCCT
>PKWK01000068.1 GCA_003133205.1 Granulicella sp.
AGGTATGGGTTTATGAACAGGCCTCTCTTGCAAAGGCCTTTTTCACTAAACCGAATTTGCAGAGCTAAACTGGTTGGGGAGAATCCCTCATGAGATTTGGATTGTTCGCGCAATGCAGCACACTGGTGATGCTTCTTGTTGTGCTGTCTCACGGTTCTGCGCAATTTTCCGGCGGTGCACCGCCGCCGGAGAGCGCTTTTTCAATTCCGCAGGCGGAACAGATTCAGCCGGATAAAATGAACCATTTGCTGCAGGCCAGGGGCGCCGCCAAGCCCGTGATCCTGCAAGTCGGCTCGCATGTTCTTTTCGCCGAGTCTCACATCCAGGGGGCAGAATACGCCGGAGCCGGTTCGCAACCGGCAGGTCTCAAGCAGTTGCAAGGCAGGGTTGCCTCCCTCTCCCACGACACCTTTATTGTGTTGTACTGCGGTTGCTGTCCGTGGAATCGCTGCCCCAACCTTGGACCTGCGTACTGGCAGTTGCATAACCTTGGGTTTACCCATGTGAAGGTCCTTTATCTCGCCGACAACTTCGGAGCTGACTGGGTGGACAAGGGGTACCCGGTTGAGCGCGGCCGATAGCAAGGCTATGCCCGGCAGATCCGCAACCGCACGGCGTACAACTGGAACGGCGCTCTCCGCGCCTGGCCGGCTGCCGTTGGCAAGTCTGATCCTGGGCGTGTGCTTCGGGGGCTGCGCGATGCACGCAGCCTTCGCGGCGGAGTCTTTGCTGCACAAGCAAGCGCCTGAATTCGTCCTCAGAGACCTGAACCACAAGAGTCTGGATCTCAAAGCCTACCGGGGAAAAGTGGTGCTACTTAACTTCTGGGCCACGTGGTGCGCTCCCTGCCAGCTTGAGATGCCGCGCTTTATTGCGTGGCAAAGCCAATACAGCCCGCGAGGATTGCAGGTCATCGGTATCTCCATGGATGATGACCCAGCACTGGTGCGCAGCCTCTGCGCAAAACTGAAAGTGAATTACCCAGTCGGGATGGGAGATGAAAAAATCGGAGAACTTTACGGGGGAGTCCTCGGGCTTCCCGTGACTTATCTGATCGATACCCACGGAGAAATTCGCGCTGAGTATCGAGGCGAAACGGATCTGAGCAGGATTGAAATGCAGATGAAGATGCTCTTGCCCCAGCCTTGAGCTGCCGGGCTCATCCATGCGAAGCTCTGAATCGCGTACCGCCAGAATACCAATCATCCCGATCTCGACTCCCTATGCCGGTGCGGGAGGTCACACCCGCTCGATGCCTGCCGAAAATGAGCTGTTTAGGGAAACCAACCACTTTTTTGGCACATTCTGTAACGAATTGCGTGCTTGGGGGCTTTATTCAATTGAATGCACCCAAGGACGCATCACCCCATGAATTTCAGCCATTTTCGAGTCTTATGCCTTGCTCTCCTGTTTTGCTTGGGCGGTGTGGTATCCGTTGCGCAAGATCCGCTGACACTGAGGCAGGCCATTGATCAGGCGCTGGGGCACAGTCCGGATGCGGCGGTGGCCCGTGCTGACAATCAAGCGGCAAGCGCGGAAGCCAGTTTGGCCCGCACCCAACTGCTGCCGCAGCTCAACTTTACCGAAGACATCTCCCGCGGAGACGACCCCGTGTATGTCTTCGGCACAAAACTCAGGCAGCGGCAGTTTGGCCAAGCTGACTTTGCGCTGAATGCTCTGAACAGTCCTCAGCCGATTGGCAACTTCGCCACGCGATTCTCCGGCTCCTGGACGGCATTCGACTCGTTCAAGACGCGGAGGGAGATTCGCCGCGCCGACCTCTCGAAAGAAAGCGCCTCCTCATCCGCCAAGGCGGTTGACCAGCAGATCGTCCTCCGCGTTGTGGTGGCGTATCAGCAGGTGCTCTACGCGCAGCGGGAGATTGACGTCGTGCGGCATGAGCAGGAGACCGCGGCGGCGCTGTTGGCTTCAGTGGAGGATCATGTGAAGGCCGGCCTTGCGGTGGAGTCGGACCGCATGTCTGCCCTGGTGAATGAGTCTGCCCGCAAAGAGGAACTGATTGCGGCCCAGGGAGACCTGGAACTGGCATGGGCTCAGCTACGGGAGGCAATGGGGACACCGGACTTCCAGGCAACCGAATTGAAGCCGATTGAGCCGCGTACATTCACGCTGCTTCCACTGGAGCAGGAGATAGCAACGGCCACAAAGACGCGACCCGATCTGAAGTCGATGGGAGAGGCGCAATCGGCGCAGGCGTCAGCACAGGGCGCGGCAAAGTCGGAGTTCGGCCCTCGCGTGAGCGCCTACGGGAACTGGGAAGATGACCGGACGTCCTTTGCCGGATCTGGAGGCAATAACTGGGTAGCCGGCGTGCAGATCAGCGTGGATATTCTGCCCATGGGCAAACGCGCTCAATTGGCGCGGGAGAACGCCGCGAAGCAGCGGATCGACGCTCAACTGGCTACCTCAGAGCAGCATGTGCGGCTGGAAGTAAGCCGGGCGCATATTCACCGGCAGACTGCGGAACTTACGCTGGAAACTGCGCGGGCCGCAATGGACGAATCGGCCGAGAGTCTTCGCATTCTGAAGAATCGTTATAACGCGGGGCTTGCCACCATCACCGATCTGCTCCGGGCCGAGGACGCTGGGCGGCAGAGCCAGTCCAGTTACTGGCATGCCGTCTACGGCAACGCTCTGGCCTATGCCGAACTGCTTTACGCGACAGGGACACTGACTCCAGATGCGGCGGAGGATTTGCAATGAAGATCGTTTTACAGGCAAGTTTGCTTGCGGTTTCCGCGGCGATGTTTGCCGGTTGTCATAACGGCGAATCTACCTCACCCGTTGCGGTGCAAACCATGCAGTCGCGGGTGGTCGAGAGCCGGCAGCAGCAGATTACTCTGAACGTGCGTTCCACCGGGACCGTTCATGCGCGGGAGACCGCCGTAGTGTCCGCACAGGTTGCAAGCCGCATCCGGCAGGTTATGGTGCGTGAGGGAGACAGCGTACGGGCAGGACAAACGCTGGTGGTGCTGGACGATGCGGCACTACGTGCCTCGGATGATCAGGCTAAAGCAGCTGTGAAGGCGGCGCAAAACGAACAGGCCGCCGCGCAATCCGATGCCGGACTGGCAGCCAGCACCCAGGCACGCTATCAGCAACTGCAGGCCGAAAAGAGCGTGAGCCCCCAGGAGATGGACGAAGTTACGCGACGGTCTGAGGCAGCGGCTGCAAGGGTTGAGGCAGCGCGAGCGCAAACCGAAGCAGCGCATGCCCAGGTAAGCGGCGCTCACGCGATGCTGGGCTATACGCGCCTGGTTGCGCCATTTTCCGGAGTTGTGACGGCACGGATGAGCGATCCGGGTTCGATGGCCATGCCGGGCGTACCGTTGCTTCAGGTGGATCAGGCAGGCGCCCTGCAACTGGAAGCGACGGTGGATGAGTCAGCGATAGGCTCGATTCACAAGGGGATGAAGGTGAAGGTTGTTCTCGATGGCGCTTCATCCACGGAGATAGCGGGCACTGTGGCAGAGATCGTCCCCGCCGCCGACCCGGCCAGCCACAGCTTTCTGGTCAAAATCGAATTGCCTTCATCGAGCCAGTTACGCGCTGGCATCTATGGGACGGCGGAGTTTGCCAACGGCACGCGCCAGGCGACTCTCATTCCGCGCTCCGCGGTCGTGCTTCGCGGCTCACTGGCCAGTGTGTATGTTCTAGACGGCCAAAGAATTGCGCAACTGCGTTACATCACCCTTGGCGAACAGCAAGGCAATCTCGTAGAAGTTTTGTCGGGAATATCCCCGGGCGAAAAACTTGTTGACGCACCCTCGGACCGCGATTTGGCAGGCAAGCGGATTGAGGCGATGCCATGAAGCAAGATCTTGGAATCGCCGGGAACCTGGCGCGCACGTTTCTCAACTCCAAGCTGACGCCATTGATTGTCGTTGCGTCGCTGGCCATCGGGGTATTCGCGGTAACCGTCATTCCCCGAGAGGAAGAGCCGCAGATCCTGGTCCCGATGCTGGACATCACAACCGCCATGCCGGGCGCGTCGCCCGCGGAGGTGGAAGAGCGAGTCACTCTCCCCATCGAGACGCTGGTGCATCAAATCTCCGGCGTTGAGTATGTGTACTCCACATCGAGTCCCGGACAGAGCCTTGTGATCGTGCGCTTTTTAGTTGGCACGCCGCAAGAAGATGCGCTGATCAAGGTCTATAGCAAGCTCTACTCGAACTTCGATCGCATGCCGCCGGGAGTCTCACAGCCGATCGTCAAGGCTCGCTCGATTGACGATGTCCCGATCCTTGCCCTGACGCTGTGGGGCGAGCGCTACAACGGCTATCAACTTCGCGCCATCGCTGCCGAAATGCAACACCGCTTCGAACAAGTTTCGGATGTATCGGAAACAACGATTATCGGTGGCCTTCCACGCACCATGCGCGTCGTGCTCAGCACGGAGAAGCTCAATGCATACGGCATTTCACCCGCCACCATCGTTGAGCATCTACAAGCCGCAAACGCAACGGTGCAGGCGGGAAACTTCGCCGAGAATAATCGGGACGTCCGCGTAGACGCAGGCAATCTCTTCACCAGCCGCGACGACCTGGAGGCCGTGGTGATAGGCGTAGTTCGCGGGCATCCGGTATACCTGCGGGATGTCGCCGCACAGATCGTCGATGGCCCTGCCGATCCGACAAACTACGTGGTCTATGGGACGACACACTCAGACAAACACGCGAACTCGGTAGCGCGACAGTACCCGGCGGTGACCATCACCGTTGCCAAGCGCAAGGGCACCAACGCCACCGACATCGCCAACGCTGTTCTCCAAAGCGTCCACCGGATGCAGGGCGTGACCATCCCCAACGACGTAACGGTGACCACCACGCGCAACTATGGAGAGACTGCGAAGGCCAAGTCGGATGAGTTGCTGGAGCACCTGCTGCTGGCAACGCTCTCCGTTACTCTTCTCATCGCGGTATTTCTCGGATGGCGCGAGTCGGGAGTCGTGCTGTTGGCCATCCCGGTCACTCTTGCCCTTACGCTGTCAGTCTTCTACTTCCTGGGATACACCGTTAATCGCGTTACGCTCTTCGCGCTGATCTTCAGCATCGGAATACTTGTCGATGACGCTATCGTTGTCGTCGAGAATATGGTGCGGCACTTCCGCCTTCCGGAGAGCCACGGACGCCCGATCCGCGAAGTCGCTGTGGAAGCCATAGCCGAGGTGGGCAATCCCACAATTCTGGCCACCTTCGCCGTCATCGCGGCGATCCTTCCCATGGCCTTTGTTCGCGGATTGATGGGACCGTACATGCGCCCCATTCCAGTCGGAGCCTCGGCAGCGATGCTCTTCTCGCTAGTCGTCGCGTTCGTTGTCTCGCCGTGGGCCGCGCTCCGCCTGCTGGGCAAGCACATCGGCGGCGAGCGCACACCAGAACAGGAGAAGGATAGCTGGACAACCCGGCTCTATCGCCGTGTGATGTCGCCGTTGATCCACTCCGTGCACTATCGCACCTTCTTCTTCGCAGGGATGATCCTGCTATTGCTGGCCGCCGCCGCGTTGGTTCCGCTCGGCATGGTCCGAGTCAAGATGCTGCCCTTCGACAACAAGAGCGAGTTGCAGGTCATCCTCAACATGCCCGATGGCACGCCTCTGGAACAGACGGCGAGAGTGGCGCAAGCTTTGGGCGACGAACTTGCGCGGCAGCCGGATGTCTTGAACTACCAGACCTACACCGGAACCGCGGGGCCTTATAACTTCAACGGGCTGGTGCGCCACTATTACATGCGACGCCAGCCGAACCAGGCCGACATTCAGGTGAACCTGTTGCCTGCAAACAAGCGCAGCGAACAGAGTCACGCAATCGCCAAACGGCTGCGTCCGTTGCTGGATGCGATCGGCAACCAGTACGGCGCGCGCATCCAGGTCAGCGAGGTTCCGCCCGGCCCTCCGGTGATCCAGACGCTGGTGGCGGAGGTATACGGTCCTGATCTGGCTGGTCAGACGCAGGTCGCCCAACAAATCAAGTCGATCTTTCAGCAAACCGCGGGCGTTGTCGACGCGGACTGGTACGTCGAAGACCCTCAACCGAGGCTGGTGATGCGCGTCGATGAGGTGAAGGCCGCACAGCATGGCATCGCGGTCGCCGACGTGACCCACGCTCTGGCGCTTGCCGTATCGGGAACGCAGGTCGGCCTCATCCACGATCAGAGCGCTCGCGAACCGGTGCCCGCAACGGTCGAGTTGGATCGCACGGACCGCTCCTCCGAGCAGGGATTGGAGAATATCCGTCTGCCCGGAGCGGACGGGGCGATGGTCTCTCTGCACGAATTAGTGATCGTCGAGCACACGACGATCGAACCCAGCATCTATCACAAGAATCTGCGGCGCGTAGTTTATGTCACGGGCG
>PKWK01000155.1 GCA_003133205.1 Granulicella sp.
AAGCCAAGTTGCCAAACTCAGGCCCTGGTGAGATCTCGTTCGAGCGGCCTCTGGATGCTAATTTTCTCGAAGACAAATGCGACTTCCTCGAATTCGGAATTCAGGGATTCATTGACGGAATTACCACGAATATCAAGCTGACAACCGGCGTGACAGTCGAAGTAAGAATGGACGAAATCCAGATTAGTCACGGGGAGACTTTGGCATTCGAACTCAATATGATGACTCGTTCCGTTGTCGGCATCGTCCAGTTCTTTGAGGATTGGTTCGAAGAGAATAAGCCGATGGCGCACTAATGCCTTTCCGCCGCGTGATATCATGCGGCTAGATGAAGGCCGAACCTAAAGCGAGTCGCCTAAACTCTCCCGGCAAGGATGTCCAAGGAGACTTCGCACAGTTCACGGATTTTATGCGGCGGCTTGTAGCCGTCCCTCACTCAAAGATCAAAGCGCGATTGGATGCGGAGAAAACTGCGAAACGAGTGTCTAAGGTTTCCGTTTCCCGCGTCCCTGCCGCATCATCCAAAACCCTTTCTTAGAAAGCCTCACTTTCCCCACCCGCCGCCTGCCCCTCCTTCCCGGTTAGTTCAGCATACGTCAAACGCTTACCAGCCACTTGCCCTAAAACCTTCTCAAATCGCCTAGAATCGCTCTGCTTGCGATTGTTGTAGCGGAATGCCTGCTCATCAACGTATGAGTCCATGTGGAACGGCTCTACGGCGACGTAGGTGCCACTCAGACCGCGCTTCAAGAGCGACCAGAAGTTCTCGATCCCTTGAGTGTGGACCCGCCCATTGACGTACTCATTGATATGGTTCACGGTTTTGTGGGTGAAGTTTTTGTACTCATCCAGCTTGTCATAGCCGACCCAACCATCGGTGTAAACGTGAGCATTGAATCCCACATGAGCGAGGATTTCAGCCTGTAGAGTCTCGCGCTTCACGTTAGGAATGACCTTGGCGCGAATCTGGCGAGTCTCGCGGTTTAGCATCCCCATAACGATGGCCTTGTCTTTGCGCTGACGGTTTCCGAGATGTTTGTTTTGCGGTTTGCCGCCAATGAAAGTCTCGTCTACTTCGATAGGGTTATTGTGGCTGCTTCCCATGGTCAAATTGCCGTGGTCCTCACGCATCGCAGTACGAATCCGGTGGAGCATGAACCAAGCGGATTTCTGAGTCACGCCTATGGACTTGGCGAGTTCATACGAGCTAATACCATTCTTGCAATTCGACAGCAGCCAAGACGCGGGAAGCCACTTCTCTAGGCCGATGGGCGAGTCCTCAAATACGGTGCCCACCTTAAGCGAAAACTTGCTCTTGGCGTGCTTGCCGTAGCACTGGTAGACCTTGGCCTTGGCCAGATAAGGGACCTTCTCAGAGCCGCAGTGAGGGCATTTCACTATCCCGTCAGACCAGCGAACGGCTATCATGAATTTGCGGCAGTTCTCAGGATCGCTAAAGTATTGAACCGCTTCGAGTAGTGTCTTTGGGCTGTCCATGGATAATAAGGTAGCACACTGAGTGTACTCAGTCAACTATATTATTACCCATGCTAAAATAGACTCCTGTAAATATCTGATTCTTAGACAGTTATAGTCAAATATTTGTAAACAAATGAGTTAGCTGGTGATGCCGGGTTCTGAGGCTTTAAATGCGAAGGCCCGGCACGAAGGCCGGGCTTTCTTAATCACTACTTCCAGTAGTACCACCTGGAGTGTAACTACTATGCCAACTCTATTCCTTTCTGTTTCATGGACTTAGGCCGTTTGGGGGCTTTGACAAGCGAGTTTGCTGAGGTTTTCGCGTTTTTTCTTTCTAGAGCGGACCTCAGCGGCTAAAGCCGCGTTACAAATGATCCACTTACGGCACGGATAAACGTGCCAACGGACTTTTCAGCTATGAGCTCCCTCAGTTTGCCGTGGGGAGCTTCTCTACGTGGTCGATGACCAATTGCTCGACTTTGGATTTGCTTTTTTCGAGCTTGAGGCCGAGCTTTTCGAGCGCTGCGGAGACGGTCTGGCCGCCCTCGGGGTCGGTTGCGCCTGAGGCTCCGCCACCGCCTCCACCGCCGGTTGGCAGGTCGATGCCCTGGTCTCGCAAACTCGCCATGAGATCGATCAGGGGAAAGTCGATCGCCGTCTGATACGTGCCCGTGAGGCCTGTCATGTCGACAACCTGGCGCCCCTCTCCCCCGCCCAGGGAAGTCATCATTACGGCAAACCCCTTCATGGTGATCGCGGTGGCTTCCATGTGCATCGACCGGGTCTCGCCGTCAAACTTGAGTGTGAAGTTTCCCCTTGTTCCCATCTTGTAGGTGGTCGATCCGTCGGGATTCTTGATCAGGCGGACGGGGCCGTCCAGCGAGTCCATCTTCGATTCGCCGGGCTTCAGCGGCACACTTTCGTCGATCGGCTCGGGAGTAATGGTGGACGCTTTCAGCTTCGGCCCTGCCTTGCCTAGCACCAGCGCCAGCACCGGCCGCTCCTGCATCTCGCGATGTGCCGCCAGTTTGAACCGATCCTCCAGCAACGCTCGCAACATGTCGGGCGCGTCGTCCTTGGTGGTTCCATCCGGCAGCCTTGCCGCGATGTCGAACCGATCGGTGAGCAGCCAATCGGGGCCGTTGATCTGGTAGACCCTGAGTTTGTATGCGTTGGCGATCAGTTGCTTCAGCGACATGTAGGTATAGGTCGCTCGCGAACCCTCCACATGCGTCGAATCCGGCCTCTTTCCAGCCTGGAGGTCGGCCATCATCTTTGCCATGTCAGGCGCAGGCGACTGCCTGACCGACGCCGCGTCAAAGGTGAGGCTGCTCGTGGCCGTCTGCGGATTGGGGGCCGTCTGCGCAAAGGCCGCACCCGCCGCCAATACGAGGCTGGCGATACTCGGAAGTACAAGTCTATTTCGCATTTTTCTTCTCCGTTGTGTCGTTTCGATTCGATCAAAAGGCTCCGCCGAGTAGGTGCTTCAGGGCAGATACGTAGGTTGCCAGGGCTTCGCGGCCGACGGGCGTCATGCGGTAGAGGGTTTGCGGCTTGCGGCCGGCGAAGCGCTTTTCCATGGCGACGTAGCCGGCCTCCTCCAGCTTGAGCATCTGCGCGCCAAGGTTGCCGTCCGTCGAGCCGGTTCGCTGGCGTAGCCAGGTGAAGTCCGCCTCCTCCAGCGTGATCAGCAGCGAGAGCACCGCGAGGCGCAGCTTGCCGTGGACCACCGGGTCGAGTTCGGGGAGTTCGTCAGGCATGATTCTGCCTCAATGCCGCGCGGGGTTGCCGCTCCAGCCACATCGCATACAGGCCGAAGAGGATCATGCCGAAGAACGACGCGACCAGGAAGATGGCGATCGATTGGCTGGGGGTGACGAAGAAGACGGCGCTGCCGCCCACCCACCAGATGACAGCCACAGCACCCTGCACCGCCCAGCGCAGGATCATGGCGCTGATGGCATGCGCCAGGCCGATGAAGAAGAGGATCGCGGAGACGTAGGCCGCGCTTCCCGCATGGTGGCTGGCGATGGCGGCGGCGACATACAAGATAATGGCGGTGCCCATTCCCTGCCAGACCGATTCGATGCTGCGGGAGCGGATATTCCCGCTAGAGTTCCCAGCACGCTTCTGGCGCATCTTGACCACAATACCGGCCAGGATGGCGACTCCCGCGCAGACAGGCCAGGCCCAGTACTTGTACGGGAGATAGAAACTCCAGCCGATCGCAGCGAAGTAGACCAGTCCCCACATCACAAAGATCCAGCCAAAGCGCGCGGTTGAACGCCGTCCCTCCGCGATCATGGTTTCCATCAGCGCGACGCGTTGCAGCAGGTCGTCGCGAGTCGTTCCGTTGTCAGGCTCAAAGTTTGTCATGCGCATGCTCCTTTCAATCCGGCGAGACTGCAGCCTTCCAGCCACATCACGTAGGGGCCGAAGGCGATCATGCCGAAACACATCTCGATGAGGAATATGTCGTTCGCAGCGCGGCGAGAGTTGAAGACAAGAACGGCGACGGCTCCCGCCCACCAGAGGCCCGCGACTACCGCCTGCACGCGCCAGCGAAGAATCACCGCGCTGGTGGCATGCGCCAGGCCGATGATGATGAACAGCGCCGAGAGGTAGGAGTACTGCCAGTCAAAGTGCGTCGCCAGGACAGCACCGACGTAGACGATCATGGCGATGCCCATCATGGCCCATACCGCCTCCACGCTGCGGGACTGCGTGCCTTTGCAGCGGGGGCGTTCGCGCTTCCTCAGCGCAAGGCCGATGACCTGGATTACCAGCCCCACTCCAAGGCAGACCGGCCAAACCCAACGGGAATGTTGTGGTGGGACCATCTGCCAGCCCATGCCTGCGAGGTTCACAAGACCCCACAGGACGAAGATCCAGCCACAGCGCATGGTGGTCTGCCGGCCTTCGGCGATCATCGACTCCATGAGTTCGAGGCGCTGGAGCAGGTCGTCGCGAGAGGTGCCGCTTTCGGGGTCAGGATTGGTCATGGGATTTCTCCTTCAGGAATCACTCTACATTATAGAGTACTCTATGTCAAGAGAAAAATTTGAGAGGTGGGGGCGGCAGGACGAAACACTGAGATTCTGCTGCGATCAGAATGACGGTTCGATGGTTGGGGCCGCGCGTGGAATTAGTGGCACCACAGGGAAAATACGGGGGGTTCTTCGCTACGCTCAGAATGACAAACGGGTGGGGAGAGCGTGAGTGGGGGGTGCGATGACGGCGGGAGTGGGGTGCGGCGCTAGTGGATTTTTTCGGGGTCCCAGTTGTCGGTGCCGGCTAGCCAGGCTTTGGTGGAGTACTTGGCGATGTCGGCTGCGGTGAGTTGCTTGCTGGGCGCGATTCGCTTGGTTACGTCTCCCGCCATTCCGTGGGAGTTGTATTCCGCGTAGTCGCTGGTGGCGAGGGCGGTGCCCCATTCCTTCCAACCGGCGGGATCGAGCGGGGCTTTGAAGTCGGTGTTGAGGAAGATAACGGTCGAGTAGGCGCGCCAGGGGCGGCCGAGCAGAATGTCCTGCGAACCCTCGGCTCCGGTGACGGTGCAATCACGGAAGACGTAGCCGGAGTCCTCCTCGGGGCCGAGGCGGCTCTGCGCGGTGATGGTGTCCATGACATGGGGGAGCGTGTGGATCTCGCAGCGATCGAAGACGGCCTTGGCGTCTCCGAAGATGAAGTCGACGTGGCCCTCGATGTAGCAGTCGGCGTAGTACTGGCGCGCGGCGTGACAGGTGGTGCCGTCGCCCGGCGTGTGGCAGAGTTTGGAGTCGGCGTAGAGGGTGTCCTGGAAGCCGAGGAAGCGGACGTGGCGGAAGATTTCGCGGTCGCCGGTGATGTGGAGGGCGACTGCCTGCGAGCCCTGATTGGTGCGCTCGTGGCGCTTCTCGAAGTCGTTGGCGATGGTGAGATTTTCGGCGTGGAAGTCGTCGCCGGTGACCATGATCGTGCCCGACTTGCCGGTGCCGCCCGCGGTTGCGGCGGAGTTGTCGTACACGAGGACGACGTCCTGGGGCGTCTTGCCGAGGCCGCGGAGTTCGACGCCGTTGGTGCTGACGGTGATGAGATTGCGGTACTCGCCGGGCTTGATGTTGATGCGGATGTTGCCGTCGGGAGCGGAGTCGACCGCCTCCTGCACCGTTTTGAATTGGCCGGAGCCGTCCGCCGCGACTACTAGCGTCTTCTTCGCCGGCGGTTTCTGAGCACACAGTGACACAGGGAGCAACACCGCTACCATTGCGACGGCTGCGCACTCGGTGAGCCGCACGTTTGTCCAAGTCTTCATAGTTACCCCGCAATACGGCAAATTAGTTCGGGGCCAATATACCTTGGCGGGGCGGTGGCTGGACAGGTGCGGGGCTGTGCCTCGGCCTGGAAGCTGACCTCAGCGGCTGAAGCCGGGCCGCAATTGCCGCACTTACGGCACGGGTAAGCAAGACGGAGGGCTCTGGAGGCGCAGACGAAGGGTTCCGCGGGGTTCAGGTGCGGGGATCGGGGGCTAGCTCGGGTGCCCATTGCACATGGCTGGCTTGCGCGATCCCCAACACGATGAGTCCGACGAGGGCGCTTGCGGCTGCGGCTACCTGGGCGTTGCTCATGGTGCCGTGGAAGTAGAGCTTGGGGTTGACGCGGACAAACTCGACGAGAAAGCGGCCGATCCCGGAGAGCACGAGGTAGAGGCCGGTCAGCCAGCCCACTGGGCGGGAGTGCTTGCCCAACTGCCAGAGAATCCAGAAGACGACGAGCGAGAAGAGCAGTTCGTAGATGGGCGTGGGCTGAACAAGGGCGGTCGGCGGGTTTGGCGGGACGAGCGCATTCTTCGCCATGTGAACGCCCCACGGCAGCGTGGTGTTGATGCCGTAGTCGCCATCGCCCGCGAGCAGACAGCCGATGCGGCCGACTCCGTAGCCGATGGCCGCGGCCGGGGCGGCGAGATCGAGCATGCGGATTGCTCCGACACGGGCGCCCAGCGTACCCTTCAGCGGCCCCTTGAAGCGCGCGCTGTGGCCCTGGCTCATGAGTATGAGAATGCCGATCAACATCCCACCGAACCAGGCGAAGCCGTCGCGGAACCAGCCCAGGAAGCCCATGACGACGTCCATGGGATGATGCCATCCTGGCCGGGCGATGATGTGCAGCGCAAACGTCAGCTCGGGCACGTTCTGCAACTCGTGCCACACCTTGGCGCCGATGACTCCTGCGACCACTACCAAGGCGACTACGTTCAGCGCATCCGCGTCGACGCCGTTGCGGACGAAGTTCCTGTGCAGCACGAACGTCCCGGCCACCGCCGCCAGCCACAAGAGCAACCCGAACATTCCAAGATGGACGGGGCCAATAGTCAGATAGGGATACATAAACCTCACTTCTGCTTAAAGTATATCTTCCGGGACGACTTACCCCGGACTTGTGGCGGGCTTGTGGATGGGCGCACTCGACCTGTGACCCGCGCATAGGCTAACCTTGTTGCCATGTCGACCAGCGCTCTCGCCTTCCCTCCTGCCTCCCAGATGGACATCCTTTTCACTGCAACCGACATCGCCGACCGCGTGGCGGAGATCGGGCGGCAGATTACGGCCGATTACGAAGGCCAGAGTACGGGCCACCCGCTGGTGCTGATTGGCGTGCTGAAAGGCGCGGCGATCTTCCTCTCGGACCTGGCGCGGGCGATTCAAATCGACAACACGTTCGATTTCGTGGCCGTCTCGAGCTATGGACGCGCGCGGGTGTCGTCGGGCGCGGTGAAGCTGATCAAGGACATCGACAACCCAATCGAAGGGCGCCACGTCATCATCGTCGAGGACATTCTCGACACGGGGCTGACGCTGAGCTATTTGCGCGGCCTGATGCTGCAGCATAAGCCGGCGTCGCTGAAGATTGCGACCTGCCTGGACAAGCCCGAGCGTCGGCTGGTGCCGATCGAGGCCGACTATGTTGGCTTCAAGATTCCGAACGAGTTCGTGATCGGCTATGGGATGGATTATGCCGAGGTCTATCGGAATGTGCCGGACATACGGCTGTTCCCGAATGAGGCGCCCCAGTAAGGGATTGACTGCATTTGACTAGTGTCCAGTGCCCCCATGGTGATTCAGGATGGCGTCTACGTTGGTCTTGTCGACCAGCGTTACGCCGGTGTCGATGAACGCGGGGAACGAGGCGTATGGAGCGAGGGCATAGTCCTGCACCAGCGGCTTCGCCGGGTAGTGATACACATCGTCGAGTTCCTTGAGCCCGAGCAACGCCATGGTGTACGGCTTCTGCGAGACGGTTGAGTCGACGGTGCCGTCCTTCACCAGGTTCAACGTGGCTTCGTCGACATCCATGGCCACGAGCAGGGTTCCGTTAGCGCCTGTGCGTTTGAAGGCTTCGCCGACATCCTTGCCCGATGTGGACTCCAGGCAGACGATCGCATCGATCTTGGCTGCACCCGTTCGCGTCAGATATTCCCTGGTCTGATCCATGGCCAGGCCCGAGTCTCCCTTCATGTCGAAGACTTCGACTACCTTGATTCCCGGGAAGTTTGCAAACACGTCCTTGTAGCCCTTCAGCCGCTCCTCGAGATTCGGCTGGCCGGCGATGGAGAAGAAGATGACGTTGCCCTTGCCATTCAGCTTCGCGGCGACGCGCGCTCCGCCCAGCCGCCCTGCCTGCAGGTTGTTGGTGCCGATAAAGAACAGACGGTGGCTCGACGGCGCATCGGAGTCAATGGTGATGACGGGAATTCCGGCCGCCATTGCCGCATCGATCTCGGGCTGCATCATCTTCTCGTTGGCGACGGAGACGAGGATTCCCGCGGGCTTCAACGCCACCACCTGACGAAACTCCTGGACTTCATCCTGCGGATCGAACCCATCCGGCCCGCGCATCTCGGCGGTGACTCCGTACTGGTCCGCGGCCTTGGCGAAGCCCGCTGCCGCAGACTGCCAGTAGGCATGCTTGATGCTTGTGGCAACCAGGTAGAAGTGCTCGCTCTTGCTGTGACGCGTGCATCCGGCTAACAACGAGAGCACTCCCATCAAGAGTGCGAAACTAATCTGCTTTCTCAAAGTGATCATCCTCAAACCTCCAGCACAACTGGGCACCTGGTACATCAAACTGCTGCAAAGTCTGGCAGCAGCGCGGATTGTGCTTCCCGCGCGGGCCAGATATTACTCCAATTGCATCAGATATGGCACTGCATCTTAGCGAATTTAAAACTGCGTTGCGTTCCTGCCTAATGTGGCCAGGGTGCGAGCAAACTAGTCCGCCTGGCTCGTTATTGACTATGTGGCCCACGATCGCTCCTGCGCGGTGCCCGCGGTCACAGCATCACCCCTGAATGGACCGCTGGCGCGCCAAACAAAAAAGGGCCGCCCCCGGTGAGGGGAGCGGCCAGGCAGGAGGCACCCTTTACAACACTATTGGACCGTTAGGGCGACGACGGTGTTCTGCGTGATGCTTCCCGAGGTCGCGCTGATAGTCACATTCGATGTGCCGGTTGGCGTGGCGGCCATGCCCGAGGATCCGCAGCCCACGATGAGGCCAGCGGAGGCGAGCAGAACAACGAGCACTCCAAGTATCCGAAGGCCGGCGAACTTTTTCCGGCGGCGCAGGGCGAGCAGCGATCCGAAGGGCAGCAGCATCGCCGGGAGGATGACCAACGAGTGGGGGTTGCCAAGGCCGGCCAACTGCGTTCTCAGGTAGCCGCGGCCGGCCGTGCCGCTTGAGGTTTGAATGGTGAGGACCTCAGTGGCCGGCGCAGTGGCCGAGACGTTGAGTTGCGGCGAGGCGAAGTTGCACATCGCGCCGGTGGGCAGGCCGGTGCAACTGAACGCGACCGTACCCGAGAAGGCGTTGGTTGGCGCGACGCTGATAGTGAGCAGTGCGGACGATCCCACGGTTATTGCGGTCACCGGTGCGGAGGTGCTGAGATTGAATGTCGGGGTTGCGGTGGCAGTGGTGGAGTTGGTGATGACGCCGAAGAGTCCGTGCGTCTCTCCGCCAGTGCCGGCGTCAAAGTAAATGGAGTTTGGGACCGCGGCGGTCGACGTCGACACAAAGATCTCCCAGAGTCCCGGATAGGCGATGGGCTTGCCTGTGCTGTCGGCGACGGTTCCCTGATAGACATAGGGTGTGCCGTCCGTCGTGGGCTTGTAGGCAGTGATCAGACCGTCACCGAAGTTGCCGACGAGCAGATCGCCGCCGTAAATGCCGAAGCTGGCCGGGGCGATGGTGACTCCCCAGGGGGCGTTGAGGTTGCCACCCGTTACCGCGCGAGCGACAAAGTTGCCGTTGACATCGAAGACCGAGACGAAGCCGGTGTTGGTGCCGAGGATCTCCTGATAGGTGGCGGCTCCAGCCGCGAACGGCGGTGTCGTGCGCTTCATGTAGGTGACGAAGACCTGGGTGCCGATGCTCTTGATTGCGTAGGGCGCGTAGCCGGTGGGGATGTTCGGATCGGTGAACGAGCCTGCCAGCGTCGCGGGCTGGAAGCTGGTGTTGTAGATCTCGACCTTGGCGCCAAGGCCGAAGTTGGGGACCAGCAGGAAGGTGCCGGTGGTGTTGGTGACGAGCGCCATGTCGGTGTAGACGGCGCTGCTCGAGTTGTTGTTGACCTGGATGAGGGCGTGATTGCCCGTGGCCGACGTCGCTCCATTCCAGCCGGAGATAGTGCCATCCAGCGTGGCGAAGAGGAAGGAGGCCTTGGAACCGTTCGAGAGGATGAAGCCGGTCGTAGTGTTCTGGACTGTGCCTGTGGGCTGGCCGGTCCCTGTGCCGCTGGCGGGGGGAACGACCGCCTTGAACGAGCCGAGTACTCCGAGGACGGAGCTGAGGTAGCTAAAGCCAGTAACGTTGGTATTGATCCACAGCGTGTTGCCACCGGAGATGCCCCACGGATCGATGAAGCCCGCGTTAATGGTGGGAGTCGCTCCAGTTATGGCGACGTCTGAGATGATCGGGGTCACCTGGTAGGTGCCCGCGGTTTGCGCCGTTGCCAGACCGCACGCCGCGGTTGCCGCCACAAGCAAAGTTGCAATCGACAGGCGCAACTTTTTGCATCGCCGGGGGAGGGCGCGGTAGCCGTGGGTGAATGGGTAGTGGTTGGTTTCAGCCACATGCGTATGCGTCGCCGACTGCTGCATATTGACCTCGCTCTGCTGCTTTTGTTTCGAGACAAAAGCCTCTGCCGGTGGGGAGAATCGGCCGGCAAGATGGAGAGTAGGCCGTTGACGCTGGCGAAGTGTCAGTGGACTGTCTGTGATTTGTCATCCCATAATCAAATGCTTGTCACGCGGCAGACTTGAACAATTTTGCGATGGGGGCAACCTGAATATTCGAAGATGCATCGCGCGGCGGTATTGTGTCCTACCAGACATGGCGGCGGTCACGTTGAGCCAATCGCAACCAGCCTATGATAGAAAGTAGCGGGCCGCACTTGGCCCAGCAGGAGCAATACGACCCATGAACACGCCTACACTCTCCATTGCCGAATCTGTGCCGTTCGACGCAAACGCCTTTGCCTCTCACACGCTCTCATCTGCCGCCACGCTGGCGGCCGTGCTCGACCACACACTGCTGAAGCCCGACGCCACACGCGCCCAGGTGATCCGGTTGTGCCACGAGGCGGCGGAACACCGCTTTGCATGCGCCATGATCAACCCAACCTGGGTGAGTGTCGCGGCCGAGACGCTGGCCGGCACTGGAGTTCCGGTGGGCGTCGTCATCGGCTTCCCGCTGGGCGCCACGCTGTCAGCATCCAAGCGCGACGAGGCCGCTCGCGTGATCAAACTCGGCGCGCACGACGTGGATATGGTGCTGAATATCGGGCTGCTGAAGTCCGGCACCAAGGAAGACTACGAGTTGGTCAAACAGGACATTCGCGGCGTGGTCGAGGTTGCACATGGCGCCGGAGCAATCGTGAAGGTAATTCTGGAGACGTGCCTGCTGACGTTTGAGGAGAAGCATCGCGCTTCGGAGCTGGCGCTTGCTGCGGGCGCGGACTTCATCAAGACGTCGACCGGATTCTCGTCGGGCGGCGCGACCGTCGACGACATCACGCTGATGCGCGGCGTCGTTGGGACGCGCGCGGGCGTGAAGGCTTCGGGCGGGATACGCTCGCTGGCTGATGCGTCTGCGATGCTGCACGCAGGGGCTACGCGCATTGGGGCTAGCGCGAGCGTGAAGATCCTGGCGGAGTTGGCTGGGCACGGGGCCGCACCGGGTACTGCGAACGGCCACTGAGCTGGCGTTCTAATACGGCTTCAGGGTGCCACCACCCTGAAGCTTATACGTCAGGCCGCCGAGTTGGGGATTGGACGCATTCGAGTAACTGATGCTCTGCCCGTTTCCCGTAACATAATACGCCCGCCCTATGGGGCGACCCTGCTCACAGCACGCGGAGGACGACCAGCGTTTCGTCGTCGAAGTGGGCGGTGCCGGCCTGGAATGCGCCTACTGCGGCTAGGATGGCGTCGACGGTGGTTTGCGCGGAGTTGCAGGCTGACGGGTGCTCACGCAGCACCGCGGTCAGTCGCTCGGTGCCGAACATTTCGCCTTGCGCGTTCTCCGCGTCGACAATGCCGTCGGAGAAGAAGACCAGCACATCGCCGGGCTTCGTTGCGATTGTGAGTTCCTCGTACCGCGCGTCGGGAAACAGGCCAAGGGGGAAGCCCTCTGTCTGGATGGTGCTCACGTTGAAGCCGCCGGGGCCGCATGGGCCGCCGGCCGGATCTGCAGGCTTCTGCTGGGAGTTTCCTGCATTCGTACCTGAATTAGTAACATAAAGCGGCTGCACCGAGCCTGCATTTGCCAACTGCAGGGTTCGCTTCTCGTCGTTCCATACCGCCATCAGCATGGTGACGTACTGCGAGTCGAGTTTGCGCTCCTGCAACTGGTTGTTCAGTTCGGCGAGCAGGTCCGCGGGAGGCAGGTGGCGCGCGGCAAGCGAGCGCAGGATTCCGGAGACCAGCGCTGCATACAGCGCCGCTGGAGCAGCCTTGCCGGAGACGTCGCCCAGCACGATGGCGATGCGCTTGCGCTGCGACGTTTTGTAGAGCGCGTTGCCCGCCGCTCCATAGTCGATGAAGTCGTAGATATCGCCACCGATGGAACGCGCGGGCAGGAACGCTGCGGCAATCTCCGCGTGGCGCGGCTGCGGAGGCGCACTGGGCAGCAGGCGAAGCTGGACCTCGCGCGCCATTGCGAGGTCGCGCTCCAGCCGCTGCTCCTCTTCGTGGATGCGCTGATACAGACGCGCGTTGGCAATCGAGATCGCAACTTGCGCGGCGAGCGTGGACAATGTGGTCTGATGGTCCTCGTTGTAGTAGTTCACGCGCGTGTGTTCGAGATCGATGACGCCGATGACCTTGCCCTTGTAGATCAGCGGCACGGATAGTTCGGAGCGCACCTCGGGGTTGGCGACGATGTAGCGCGGGTCCTTGCGCACGTCGGGCACAAGAATCGGCGTCCTCTGGAGTGCGGCGTGGCCGATGATGCCTTCGCCGAGGGTTACGTTGTGCTCGCGCTTGATGCGTTCGCCGAAGCGTGAGCTGAAGCGGTGCTCGAAACGCTCGGTGCGATCGCTCCACAACAGGATGGTGAACATCTGGAAGTCGATGACGCGTTTCAGTAGTTGGCCGATGCGTTCGAGCAGGTCGTCGAGATCGAGGATGCTGGTGAACTCGCGCGAGATTTCGTTGAGGACCGTAAGGGTCTGCGCCTGGCGCGAGACGCGGGTGTAGAGGCGCGCGTTCTCCACCGCAATCGCCATGCGCGAGGCGGTCAGCTCCAGCAGCCTCTGGTGCTCGGCGGTGAAGAACGCGGGATGTTCGGATTGCAGGTCGATCACGCCGATGACGCGATTTTTGACGATCAACGGCACGGCGAGTTCCGACATCACGTTCGGGTTCGCGACGATGTAGTTCTCCACCTTGCTCACATCTTCGACCAGGATGGACGCCCGCTGGCTAGCAGCCTGGCCCACAATGCCACGGCCGGGCTTGATGCGCATCCGTTCGACCTCCGGCGTGTGTCCGGTCTGAAAGCGCATGCGCAGATCGCCGGTGCGATCGTTCACCAGCAGGATCGCGAAGATGCGGTAGTCGATGACCGCGCGCACCAGGTCGGCCACGCGATGCATCAGGGTGTTCAGGTCGAGCGTGGTGTTCAACGCGTCGGCAAGCCGCATCAGGAAGTCGAGTTGCAGCGGCTCGAGGCGGATGTTTGGCGTAGTTGAGGAGAGATTCGACGGCAACGCCGACGCGGGTTCGGGCACACTCAGCAACTCGGCCTGCGCCGGGCGGTAGTCGCCCTCGAAGGTCTCTGCGGGTGGGTCGGATTTGCGGGCGGCGCGCATGGAGATAGCTTGATTTTACGCGTCTATCCGCTGTGGAACGTTCACGCACAACAGGGCGTTGCCGGGGACCGAATCATTCCGTACGGAACCTTTGCGCGGTGTGCCTTTCCCATCGCCGCGGGTTCCGTCTATGATGGCGGGCATGTCTGCTACTCGCTTTACTCGCCGCCGCCTGCTGAAGTCCGCCCTCGCCGCCGCACCTGGCGCCGCTCTTGCATCCAAAATGACGGCGCCCAGGCTTTTCGCCCAGACGCCGTCCTCGATCCATATCGCGCCGGGGCCGTTCCAGCCGACGTGGGAGTCACTGAAAGCGGGCTACAAGGCTCCGGAGTGGTTCCGCGATGCGAAGTTCGGCATATGGAACCACTGGACCGCGCAGTGCGTTCCCGAGCAGGGCGACTGGTATGCGCGGCGCATGTATCTCCAGGGCGACAAGGACTACGACCACCACGTGAAGACATACGGCCATCCTTCCAAGGTTGGCTGGATGGAGATCAACAACCTGTGGAAGGCTGAGAACTGGAAGCCGGAAGAGTTGATGAACCTCTATGTCGCCGCCGGAGCAAAGTACTTTACCGCGCTGGCAAATCATCACGACAACTTCGACAACTACAACTCGAGATTCCACAAGTGGAACTCGGTCAACATCGGGCCGAAGAAGGACATCGTTGGCATTTATACCAAGCTGGCGCGCAGCCATGGCCTGCGGGTTGCCGTGACTAACCACGCTTCCCACGCGTGGCACTGGCTGCAATCTGCCTATGCTTACGATCTCGAAGGACCGCTCGCCGGCGTTCGCTACGACGCTTACAACCTGACCAAGGCCGAGGGTAAAGGCAAGTGGTGGGAAGGGTATGATCCGCAGGAACTCTACACTGGTCGCAATCTCGTGATGCCTGACGGCATTAAAACGATCGCCGAGGCCAACGTCTGGCACAAGGCCAACGACGCCCATTGGCACGAGGAGATCCCGCCCAACAATCCTAAGCTGGCTGAGAATTGGTTCCTGCGTGTCCAGGATCTCGCCGATACCTATAAGCCCGACCTCGTCTACTTCGACGACACCGAGCTACCCTTCGAGCACTATGGCCTCGCATTCGCTGCGCACTATTACAATTCGTCGATCCGCGATAAAGGGCATCTGGATGTGGTGGTCAACGGCAAGGGACTGCAGCCGGACCACGTCGGCGCCATTACGCTCGACATCGAGCGCGGCAAGGCACAGGGCATCCTGGCCCAGCCGTGGCAGACCGACACGTGCATCGGCGACTGGCACTACAACATTGCCACGTTCCAGAACCACAAGTACAAGACGCCGAAGTCCGTCATCCACTCGCTGATCGACATTGTGAGTAAGAATGGCAACCTGATGCTAAACATCCCGGTGAAGGGCGACGGCACGATCGATTCCGATGAGCGCGAGTTCCTCGCGGCGATCGCGACGTGGATTCCCAAGCATGGCGAGGCGATCTACGGGACACGGCCGTTCTCGGTGTTTGGTGAGGGGCCACCGGATGTGGCGAATAATTCGAACTTCAACGAGCGCAACCAGCGAGCGTACACGTCGGAAGACATTCGCTTCACGCAGAAGGGCGAGACGGTGTATGCGTTTGCGTTTGTGTGGCCGACCAACGGCAAGCTGGTCATCAAGACGCTGGCCCGCGGTTCGGCGGCACTGCCGAAACCGATCCAGCGGGTGGAACTGATTGGCGGGGGGCCGGTGACGTTCGCACAGAAGCCGTCGGGCCTGACACTGACGCTGCCCGACAAGGCTCCGAACGAGTATGCTTACGCGTTCGTCATCCGCACGTAAGCGGATGACGAACGGTGGAAGCTGTGGACTGGCTTAGGCGGTGCGGCGGCGGCCGGCGGCCAGTTCGCGGACGTGGTTGAGGAAGATGGAGCGCTGCAGTTCGTTGAGCTGCGAGGTGTAGGCCGCGATCTCGGCGAGGAACGGATCGGCGGTGAGCACGGCAGTCTCCTCCGAGTGGCGGTTGGTGGCATCGCGGAGCAGCGAGGCGATGTCTACCTTCAGCGCGCGGGCCAGGCGGTCGAGCGAGGACAGCGTTGGCATGGCCTTGCCGTTCTCGATCTTGGAGATGTAGGTGCGTGGCACGCCCATGCGAGCGGCGAGCTGTCGTTGGGAAAGATTGCGAACGTGGCGAAGATCGCGGACCGCAGTGGCGACCTGGATGCCGTCCTGCTTCTCGGGTTGCGTGGGGACTAGCGCGAGCGGGGCTGGCTCAGGCTCGGGCAGCTCCACTTCGAGACACTTGTGGCAGCGCCGGCACATTGCGTTGGCGGTGCGGAATTGCACCAAGCTGCAGTGGTCGCAACGGAGCACTTCCCGTTGTTCGACAGACGCCATCATGGTTGCCATAAGTTGTAGTTGCGGGCGGACCCAGAGCAAGGACCGCGTCACACGTCCGATAACGTCGGTCGAGTGATGTGCCTAGAGTGACACTGGGTAGCCAAAGAGTCAAGGGGTATTGCCGAAGAGTCCCGAAGAAAACCGGAAGAAAACCAAAGTGGAACCAAGGTAGTAAACAGGTACAAGGTTCGCGGTTCGGGGTTCGAGAGGTCAAGGGTGGGCATGTAAGCTGGCAGGAATGGAGGAATTCGATGAGTGGAAAGTATTCGCGGGATCGGGCGCTTGAGGTGTTGGAGGAGTGGACGAAGGGCGAGAGCCTGCGCAAGCATGGGCTGGCCGTGTCGGTGTGCGCCGAGGCGTATGGAGTGATGGAGGCGGCGCGGCTGGAGCTGGCGGAAGACGAGGCGGTGGAGTTCGTCGCGATGTACGCGTGCGCGGGACTGCTGCACGACATGGACTACGAGCGGCACCCGACGCAGGAAGAGCATCCCTTTGTGGGCATCGCCGCATTGCGGGCTGAGGGATGGCCGGAGCCGGTGCTGCACGCGATTCTCACTCATGCGGATTACTCGGGCGTGGCTTGCGAGTCGCATCTGGACAAGGCGCTGTTTGCTTGCGATGAGCTGGCGGGATTCCTGACGGCATGCGCGCTGGTGAAGCCCACGAAGTCGATCCGTGATGTTGAAGTGAAGGGCGTGCTGAAGAAGATGAAGGACAAGGCGTTCGCGCGCGCGGTGAAGCGGGAGGATATGACTGGCGGGGCTGCGCTGCTTGGGTTGAGCGTGGAGGAGCATGTGGGGAATTGCCTGGGGGCGATGCAGGCGCGGGCGGAGGAGTTGGGGCTGGCGGGGATTGCAGCGGAAACGAGTGCTTAATTGCAGCCGCGCATCATTGTCAGCCATAGGAGCGACAGGATGATGGAACCGAGGATGCCGATGGCGATCAGCGGGCTGCGCGTGGGCGACGCATAGGGGCCGGAGGTGCGGCTGTTCTGCTCGGGGTGGAGCGGGTTGTAGGTGATGGGGATGCGTTCGCTCTGCGGGATGGCGACCGGCGACTGGAACTCGTCGGAATAAAGGCGGCCGTGGGCGTAGTAGTCGAAGGCAATGCGGAATTTTTCGCCGGTCTGGATGCCAAGGGTGAAAGTGTTCATGCGGGCGAACTGGAAGCGGCAGGAGGTGACCGTGGCTTCGGTGGCGATCCAGGGTGGCACCGGCGTCTCGGGAGTTGTCATGGAGCGAGGATGTCAGCGGACAGGATGCGCTGGATGCCGGCTTCCTCGAAGGCTTGGTCGGTGGCCTTTACGCTGCCGGGCAGTTTGACGGGGCGGGTGGCGTCTTCGAGGACGAGGCACTCAAAGTCGAGGGCGGTGCCGTCGATGGCGGAGTAGCGGACGCAGAAGTCGTAGGCGAGGCCGCAGAGGAAGAGGCGCGTTAGGCCACGCTCGCGCAGATAGCCGGCGAGGCCGGTGGGCGTGAAGTGGTCGTTCTCGAGGAAGGCGGAGTAGGAGTCGATGTTGGTGCGGAAACCTTTGCGGAGGGTCAGTTCGGCGTGCGGGATGGAGAGCTCGGGGTGGAAGGCAGCGCCGGGAGTGTTCTGGACGCAGTGATCGGGCCAGAGGGCTTGCGGTCCGTAGGGCGCGGCGATGGTTGCATACGGTTGCGCGCCAGGGTGGGCGCTGGCGAACGAGATGTGCCCTGGCGGATGCCAATCCTGGGTGAGGACGGCGTGGGGGAATTGCTGCGCGAGCTCGTTGATGATGGGGACGATCTCGTCGCCGCCTGCAACAGCCAGCGCGCCGCCGGGGCAGAAATCGTTCTGTAAGTCGATAACTAGCAGGGCGTCGGTTGCGGAGTTGAGCACCATGTCTAAGTTTGGCACGGCCTTTCGCATTACGGGAGGCGATTTTCTCGGCCGTCTTGTACGCTGGTGGAGATTCGATCGGGGGCAGACGTGATCTCACGGGTGACATTGTTCTCTTTGCTGCTGGGGCTGATGCTGGCCTCGGGGATATGGCTTTGGAATGACGGGCACAAGGACGACTGCACGCGATCCATGGCGGCCGACGGTAGCATGCCTGCGTCCGAATGGGTCGTGTCCGGAACGCGGACGATTGAGGTTCCGTGCGACGACTGGATTATGCGGCAGCCACTGCGAGTGCAGGTGCTGTGTTTGCTGGACCTGGCGCTGGCGGTAGTGTTTGTGCTGAATGCGCTGTCGGACCTGCGCGAGGGGCTGGAGGCGCGGCGGCGAATGCGGCAGATGCGTTGAAAGGCGGCTACCTTCAGTGGCTGCGGCACGAGTTTGAAAAGCAGATTCCCTTCGGGAATGACAAACGAAGGCTCGCGGGTGTGGGTTGTGGTTCGGTAGACTGACTAGATGAGCGAACATAAGAGGTTACACCCGGTTACGGGCGAGGCGCGCGTGCGCGTGCGCTATGCGGAGACCGACCAGATGGGCGTGGTGTATCACGCGAATTATTTTGTCTGGTTCGAGATTGGGCGAGTGGAACTGATGCGGCAGCGCGGTCTCAGCTACAAGCAGATGGAAGCGGAGGATGGTTGCGGGATTGCCGTGGTTGAGGCCACGGCGCGATACAAGGCGCCGGCGCGATACGACGATGAGTTGATGATCGAGACGCGGGTGGTGGAAGCGAGGGGGCCGATTGTGCGCTTCGGCTACAGGATTTTGCGGGTGGAAGATGGGCTTCTGTTGTGCGAAGGAGAAACCGTGCATGTGGTGGTTGGACGAGACATGAAACGGACCAGAATGCCGAAGAAATATGCAGAACTTCTGAGCGCTGCCGCATCCCATACACTGCTGTGATTTTTCGGACGGAGATGGGATGCGATGAGCGAGACGACAGGGAAAGTTGCGCTGATTACGGGCGCGAACAAGGGCATTGGCCTGGAGACGGCGCATCAACTGGGCAAGCTTGGGGTGACGATCCTGGTGGGTACGCGGGATCTGGCGAAGGGTGAGGCTGCGGCCGAGGTGTTGCGCGGCGTCGGCGTGGATGCGCGAGCGATCAAACTCGACGTTGTGAATGAGGCCGACCGTGCGGCTGCGGCGAAGTTCATCGAGAAGGAGTTCGGGCGTCTGGACATCCTGGTGAACAATGCAGGGGTGTTGCTGGATCCGCGGGGCGGCAATGCAACCAGTACGACGCCGATCGCGATGCTGCGCGAGACGTTTGAGACGAACTTCTTTGCCGTGGTGGCGCTGACGCAGACGCTGTTGCCGCTGATCCGCAAGAGCAAGGCAGGGCGCATCGTGAATCTGTCGAGCATCCTGGCGTCGCTGACGCTGCATGCGACCAAGGGGTCGCCGATCTACGATGCGAAGACGTTTGCGTATGACGCGTCGAAGGCGGCGCTGAACTCATACACGATCCACCTGGCGCATGAGTTGCGCGGGACGAAGATCAAGGTGAATTCGGCGCATCCGGGATGGGTGAAGACGGAGATGGGCGGCGAAGGCGCGCAGATGGAGCTTGGCGATGGCGCGAAGACGAGCGTGCGGCTGGCGACGCTGCCGGAGAGTGGGCCGACGGGCGGATACTTCCACATGGGCGATGCGCTGCCGTGGTGAGACAGCAAGTTAGCGAGTCAGTAAGTCAGAGCAGCATGGAGTCTCGCTACTGGGCTTCTGTTGCGGCGAAGCTGATGGGAATAGACAGAGGCCACAGCATCGTCCGGTCGCCGGTCCATAGAATCTCGCGGTCGCGCAGGAGCAGAGGGCGCGCGGCGAGCAGGATCGGAGTTGCGACGGAGCATGCCATGCGGACGAGGAACGATCCGACGCACGCGTGCAGGCCGGTTCCCAATCCCAGATGACCGGTGGCGCGGCGGGTTACGTCCATTCGGTCCGAGTGCTCGAATTTTTCGGGATCGAAGTTTGCCGAGTCGAGTTCGAGGATGACCAACTGGCCCTCCTTGACGTCGATGTCGCCGATGCGGAGCTCGCGTGTGGAGCGGCGATACAAGGTGTGGACCACTCCGGCATAGCGCTGCAGCTCCTCGGTGGCATTCGACATCGACTTCGGGTCGTCGACCAGTTTTGCGATCTGGTCGGGGTGCTCCAGCAGGGCGAGCCATGCCTTGGCAAGGAAGCTCGGCAATGTTTGCGTGAGCCCGAAGAACATCGATTTGCTGAGCATCAACTGGCGGTCGTCCAACATGCGGTTGAGTTCTGCTTCGGAGGCGCTGCGCCGCTGGGTCAGTTCGTCGTCACTTTGCGGCGACTCCTCTTCGGCGGTCGGGCCGTAGAATAACCGCTCGCTGATCTGGGCCAATCGGCGGGAGTGGAAGGCACGGCCGCCGTTCAGATTGACCAGCATAGTTGTAGCCCAGGGATGAATAATCTCGCGCACGAGATCGACGCAACTGCGTGGCTTTGCCTGCTGGATCAGGCTGGATAGAGTCTCGTCCATCTGCGTTCGCCACTCTTCCGTGCTCATGCGGGCGATGTCGGCCTGGACATCGGCAGCGAGGCGACTGTGCTGCGTGTTCTCGTCGGGCGTGGTTGGCTGATTGTTGGCGATAGCTTGGCAGAGCGAGGTCTCGCGCAACGCAGCAGAGACATCCGCGTATCGGCTCAATATCCAGGCATTGCGTGCAGCATCGAAACACGGTGCGGCGGGCAAGGATGGTTGGAATGGAATCGGCATAGGACCCATGGCCTCCGTCTTGGATACCGCAGAGTCTATAAGTCGCGTGCGCGAAGTTTTGTCACTGAATTGTCAAACGATTGTTGCGATCGTGTGTTCGCGTTTCGAGGAGAGGGCCAACCGGCTAGCTGCGCGCCACGCGGGCGGCCTGCCAGGCCTTGGCGTACTTCCAACTGGTGTAGGTGGCGTGGTAGAGGTGCAGCAGCAGGCCTTCGCGGCCGTCGAGGAAGCCGAGGCGGAAGATGTAGTTCCACACGAACGTGAGTTGAGGAATGAGGAAGACATTGCAGATGAACGCCGGCCAGGAACGGCTTACCTTGCCCGCGGAGACCAGCAACGTGCAGCCGAGCGTGCTGTAGCGGTCCATGTGCTCGATGTAGGTTTCGAGCGTGGGGTAGGCGTGGTGGATGAGGTCGTAGTCGAGCGTGGAGGCGTTGCCGTCGAAGGCGATGGTCTCGTGGACGGGGCGATTCTCGAACTGCGGCGGTGTGGTGAAGTTGGCGGCGGCACGGCGGAAGAGGCGCAGTTTGGGGTCGGGATAAAAGCCGCCGTGCTTGATCCAGCGACCGAGGAAAAGATTGCGGCGGCGGAGGTAGTAGGCGTCGGTGGGCGGGTTCGAGGGCAGCAGGTTCTTGATCTGAGCCTGGAGCTTGGGGCTGAGTTCCTCATCGGCGTCGAGCGAGAGGATCCAGGTTCCGGTGCATTTGGCGATGGCGGAGTTCTTGGATACGGAGAAGCCCTGCCAGGCTTCGTCGAACACCTTGGCGTTGAACGAGCGGGCGATTTCGACGGTGCGGTCGGTGGAGGCGGAGTCGAGAATGATGATCTCGTCGGCAAACTGGACGCTGGCCAGGGTGCGCGCGAGATTCGCCTCCTCATTCTTGGTGATGATGGCGACGGAGAGAGTTTGCGGCGGCGACAATCGAGTCAAGGTTCCTTCCCGTTTGCTCGCTCCTGGCACAACGCCTCGGAGGTGAGGGCAAAATATTCAGGCCAAAAGGATTACAGGATCTTCGGCCCAGAACGATGCCGCATTTTTGGTGCTTACAAACTTCGGCGAGGATTTGCTGCAATTAGTCACAAGCTCTTTGAAATTTGGTTAGGGTCGCTCGGGCAGAGCCGCGCGACGAATTAGAGCAATTGGCGATAGTTTATCGGATGACAGGCGTGCGCGACACCGGAAAGTGTGAATTTGGAGGGACGACGCAGAATAGGCACGACTTCCGGAGAACACGCGGACCGTGCGGCCGAATCAGATGAGGGTGATAGAGGAATCGCCGAGGTGTTCGCGCAGGAGGCGCTCGGTGAGCGGGATCAGGGCCTCGCCGGTCTTGGGCAGAACGAATGCGCGGGCTGTATCGGACCACTCGAGCTTGTAGCTGGTGGCCTGCGCGGAGATCCAGATCTGGCGGACGGGCGTGTTGGGGGTCACCACAAACTTCGACGACCCATTCTCGAAGATGACGTTCATGACGCCGTTATTGTCTTCGAACTCGAAGCTGCCGGACGCGTCCTCGGCGGCGATGAGGGCCTGCTTGAGGGATTCGAGGGCGTTGTCGGATTCGCGGCGGAAGGTGGCTTCGTCAAGCATGGGTCTAGTGTAGCGGCTCACGCGAGCGAGTGCGTCGACGAGGCTTCCGGTGGATCAAAAGGGGATGTCGTCGTCGGTGATGCCCTGGTCGGCGAAGTCTGGCGCGGCTGCTGGTGCGGCGCCTGAGCCGTAGCTGGCGGTCGAGGATTTGGAGTAGCTGCCACCGCCTTCGCCGCCGCCGCCGCCCGGTTTGCCGAGAAGCGAGAGTTCGTTGACCAGAATCTCGGTCTTGTANNAGGTTGTGCCACTCGGTCTTGTCCTGCCAGTTGCCCTGGGCGTCCTTCTGACGGTCGGCAGTGGCAAGAGTGAAGCTGGCGATGGTCATGCCGCTGGCGGAGGAGCGGATTTCTGGGTCTTTGCCGACGTTGCCGAGGAGGAATACTTTGTTGACGCCTTTTGCCATTGTGCTGTGCTCCGGATTGCTTTGGTTTTGAAGGATGAGGATAGCAGATGCGGGTTTGTGGACGGAGTTAACGCTTGCGGTCGCCGATGAGTTTGCTGATCGCGAGGGCCAGGGTTAGCGTGCCTGTCGGCAGGCAGCCCATGGCGACCATCAGGGCGAGCCAGCCGGAGTTGGTGTGCGGGCCCTGGCGGCCGATTCCGCCGCAAACTGTAAGGGCAAGCAGAGCCGCGAGCGCTCCCGTAAGGAAGACGGCGAGGCCGGTGCGGAGGAGTTGGCGGGTGTCTCGCTGCATATGGACTAGGACAAGGGCAAAGGCAAGAGAAGAATACAGTCGCTGCGGAATGACAACCAAAAGCGGGCATCAGCGGCAGGCGGCTTGCATCAGGTAGACGATGACTCCGGTGACCGAGACGTAGAGCCAGATGGGAAAGGTCCAGCGGGCGAGCTTCTTGTGCGCGGGAAAGCGGCCGGTGAGCGAGAGGAAGAACGTGATCAGGATCAGGGGCAGCGCGATCGTCGACAGCACGATGTGCGAGGCGAGCAGCTTCCAATAGAAGGGCCACCAGTGGTTGAAGCGGTTGAAGTGCGTCTCGCCGTGCAGGGTGAAGTTGACCAGGTAAGAGACGAGGAAGATCGACGAGAAGAAGAAGGCGCCGAACATCGAGGCGCGGTGGTGGAGGATGCGGCGCTCGCGAATCTCGTGATAGCCGGTGACGAGTGCGATGGTGGCGAGGCCGTTGAGCACGGCGTTGACCAGCGGCAGCGACCGCAACTGGGTGTGGGCGACGTCGGTGGGTGCATGGAAGTAGACGAGCCAGCAGATGAGCGCGCTGGCGGCGGCCGAGATGGCGATGATGGTCGCGATGACGGTGGGCGGAGTTCGGAGGGACGTGGGTTTGGGGATCGCGGCTGGCATGGTTTTGGTTTCCGGTTGCTGATAGTCGGTGGTTAGAAGAGCAGGCGTCCGCGGGCGTCGAGCATCATGGCGGCGAGCAGCAGCGGGAGGTAAATGATGGAGGCGTGCAGAAGGTCGCGCGCGGGTTTGGGAGGCGACGGCGCGGCGGCATTCTGCAAGTCTGGACTTCGCAGAATTCCGGCGAAGCGGATGGTGTACCAGAGATAGCCCAGCGACAGGACTACGGCAGCGACGGCGTAGATGGATCCGGCGGTGCCGAGGACGAACGGCCACAGGCTGGCGGCGACCATCAGGACGGCATAGAAGAGCGCCTGGACGACGGTGGAACGCGCTGCGTAGCGGGTGTCACTGAGTGTCGCCGTAAGGCGGATGCCGGCTCGCGCGTAGTCCTCGCGGTACATCCAGCCGATGGCCATGAAGTGGGGGAACTGCCACACAAAGAGGATGGCGAAGAGGGCGACGCCGGGCCACTCGATGAGGCCGCGCGCAGCGGTCCAGCCGATGAGCGGCGGCAGCGCTCCGGGGAATGCTCCGATGAAGGTGTTGATGGTGCTGACGCGCTTGAGCGGCGTGTAGATGGCGACGTAGGCGACGGCGGTGAGCAGGGTGAGCGTGCCGGTGAGCGGGTTGGTGGCGCGGGCGAGGTACAGCGAGCCCAAAAACGTCGCGAGGAAGCCGACGATGAGGCCGTGGGCGAGGCTCATTCGGCCCGCCGCCATTGGCCGGTTGGAGGTGCGGCGCATCATCCGGTCGGTGGTGCGTTCGAGCACCTGGTTGAGCGCGCTGGCTCCGCAGGTGACGACCGCAATGCCGCCGATCGCCTTGATCATTCCGACGTTGAATGGGCTGATGCCGGAACGCAGGCTGCCGAGGTAGAAGCCGGCTGCCGACGTGATGAGGACCATGGTGGAAACGCGCACCTTGAACAGCGTCGCGTAGTCCGCGAGCAGGGTTGGCCGCGCCGTCGCAACGGCAGCAGCCCGGACCGGCTGGTTACGACTCTCCGATGTCACCGTAATTGCCACAGCTTTCAGGATAGCGCGTTGCTGCTCTTGGCGCGTGAGTGCGGGCGTAGGGATTTTGTGCGCTATTGACAATGAACGGAGTAGGCTTGATGAATGCCAACCGTACTTTGGATTGGGCCGTACCGGTTCTTTTTCTACAGTCGCGAAAATCAAGAACCGCCGCATATCCATGTTGAGCGCGACGATAACGTGGCAAAATACTGGTTGGAGCAGGTTGCGCTCGCTTCGAATCACGGCTTTCGTTCTCACGAACTCACCCGGGTGCGAACGCTCGTGATCGAGCATCGCGAGAAGTTTCTGGAGGCATGGCATGGCTACTTCGCCGGTTGAACTGGATGCGACGGCTGTGGATGTGACGACCGATGACTCGTCACTTCGGGTGGTGCTTGCCGACGGGCGGGAGATGGCAGTGCCTCTGGAGTGGTTCCCTAGACTACGCGATGCCACTCCGGAGCAGCGGCGGAACTGGCGGCTGATTGGGCGCGGCCAGGGGATTCACTGGCCGGATGTCGATGAAGATATTTCAGTGGCCGGGCTGTTGCGGGTGAGTTAGTTCCGTGCGTTGACTCAAAATGATTGAGGTCCACTCGTTTGCAGATTATTTCGATTGCGATCTCGGCATTGGCACTCACTATCTCCGGCATTACTGCGTGGCTAACACTGTTTCGCCAAGGAACGGTCAAGATGACACGGCCAACTGTGATCTTTTTCGGCCCTGACTCGGGGAAGGAAGGGGATCAGAACCCGAAAGTCTATCTGCGTACATTGCTGTTTTGCACCTCAAAGACAGGGCGTGTCATTGAAAGTATGCACGTCTCCTTGACACGAAACGAGAGCCGCCAAAACTTCAGTGTCTGGGTCTATGGTGAGGATCGACTTGCAAGAGGAAGTGGGCTCTTCATTACAGATACAGGGATCGTTGCTAATCATCATTTCTTGATGCCGCGAGACCAGACACCGTTTGGCTTTTTTGAGGGAGACTATCGTTTGGAAGTTTTCGGGCAGTTGCTGGGCGAGCCAAAGTCAATTCTCCTTTTTTCTCAGCGGCTTAATATCGAGCACTCGCTTGCAAAGGAACTCCAGGAACCCGGTACAGGGATCTATTTCGATTGGGCTCCAGACTCATCGAGGTACATAGCGCACACAGAGAAGAAACCGCCTGCTTCCTTGCCTAAGGACATGCTCCAGATGCTCGGGCTGGTTGATTTGGCTCGCGGCAACCATCCCAGTTGACGCAGTAGAAAACGCAACATCAGGGCTTCGGTCGCAGCTGCGACAGCAGCGCATCGGCGGTAGGCAGCGCGTTCAGCACATCCCCCGCAGCGAGCCACGCCCGGCGAAGCTGGGTGATTCCGTAGCGCATCTGGTCGAGCTCTTCGGTGGCGTGGGCGTCGGTGTCCACAACGATCTTGCAGCCTAGCTCGTGGGCGCGGCGAAGATGCAGGTCACTGAGGTCGGCGCGCAAGGGGCTGGCGTTGTGCTCGACGGCGACGCCGAGCGCGGAGGCGCGCTGCAGGATCTGCTCGATGTCGAGGGCGTAGGGTTCGCGGCTGAGCACCTTGCGGCCGGTGGGATGGCCGAGGATGCGGACGTGCGGATTCTCCAGCGCGCGCAGGACGCGGGCCGTCATCTCGTCGGCCGGTTGATTGAAGTGCGAGTGGACGCTGGCGACGACGATGTCCATCTGGGCAAGCGTGGCGTCGGCCAGATCGAGCGAGCCGTCGGCGAGGATGTCCACCTCGATTCCGGGGAAGATGCGGATGCGGCCTTCCATTTCTTTGTCGACTTCGCGGATGCGGCGGACGTGGGCGAGCGCTCGGGCGTCGTCGAGGCCGTTGGTCATGGCGAGGTTCTTCGAATGGTCGGTGATGGCGATGTACGTCAGTCCGCGGGCAAGCGCCGCCTCGGCCATCTGGCGGATGGTGTCGCGGCCGTCGGTGGCGTCGGTGTGCATGTGGAGATCGCCGCGGATGTCGGCTAGCGTGATGAGTTGCGGCAGGCCGCCGGTGGTCGCGTTGGTGAAGCTCGCAGCGGCAGCTTCGATTTCGCCGCCGTTTTCGCGCAACTCGGGCGGGATGAAGTCGAGGTCGAGCGCGCGATAGATGTCCTCTTCGCTGGCGGCGGCGACGATGGTGTTGTCTTCGAGGCGCAGCAGGGCGTACTCCGACAGCGTGAGGCCCCGCTTGATGGCGCGCTGGCGCAGGGCTACGTTGTGGTGCTTTGAGCCGGTGAAGTATTGCAGCGCCGCGCCGTAGCTGGCGCGCGGAAGCAGGCGAACGTCGACCTGGAGGTTGTTGCGCAACGTGAAGCTGACCTTATTCTGGCCCCTCGCCAGAAGCTTTTCGATCAGGGGCAGCGTGGCGACGTGCTCGACCGCGGCAGCCACCACATCCGGCTCGCAGGCTGGGCCGGTGACCAGCAGGTCGAGGTCGCCCACGGTCTCGCGCCCGCGGCGAAGGGAACCGGCGGGCGTGATCTCGTCAATGCCGGGGAAGGCGCGGATGAGCGCTGAGATGTGGTCCGCCTGCTCGCGCGCGGCATCGATGCGGAACCGTCCGGAGTTGCGCCGATAGTCTTCGATTCCCTTCAGCAGCTTCGCGGTGAATTTGTCGCCCATGCGCGGCAGGGCGGCGAGTTTGCCCTCGCGCGCCGCCGCTTCCAGAGCGTCGATGTCGCAGACGCCCAACGCCGACCACACCAGCGCGACCGTCTTGGGGCCCATGCCGGGAAGACGCAGCAGTTCGAGCATCGTCGGCTTGTACTTGGTAAGCAGTTCCGTGCGGATCGGCATGTCGCCGGTCTCGACGAGCAGGCTGATGTTGGCGGCCATGCCCTTGCCGATGCCGGGGATTGCGAGTAGTTGTTTTGGGTCCGAAGCGACCAGGGTGGCGAGTTGCGTGGTTTGCTGCTCGACCGCCTCCGCCGCACGGCGATAGGAGCGGATACGGAACGGGTCCGCCGCATCAATTTCAAGCAGCGCGGCTGTCTCTTCCAACAGCCGGGCGATCACTATATTTTCCATGGACGCGAGTTATTGAGACCTCATGGAGACCGGACGCCCCGTGAGATCCCAGACCCATATGCTACGCCCGCCCCGGCCTCGGCAGGACCGGCGGACACACCCTGCGCCGTGCCGATGCTTCAACAAACGACTAGGCGGCGGCTTCGTCCGCGGCAGCACCTTGTGAGGCGCCTGGTTTGGCGGCCGTGTCCCTTAGGCGGATTACCTGGTCCGCCTGTGGTCCTTTTGTTCCCTCGATGATGTCGAACTCAACCTCGTCGCCTTCCTTCAGACTCTTATAGCCCTCGATCTGAATGGAGCTGTAATGCACGAAGACGTCTGCGCCGCCTTCACGTCCGAGAAAGCCGTAGCCTTTCGCGTTGTTGAACCACTTCACCGTTCCCTTATATTGCGCCAATTGAGTGCTCTCCTTGCGTTAGTTGGCTGGCCAGACTTCAACCTAACTAACTACGACGCAAGATGGGGGGCAGATGGTTTTCTGGGTTGGTTGATCTTAATAGCAAAAAAATGTGGCACCCATTTCCGTCCTCTGGACGACATAAACCTGGATCGCTCCAAGTTTCTCTGCCTCGCCTGCATGTATCCTGCTTGAGGCTCTGTTCTTAACGAATGAAACGAATCCTCACCGGCATTCTTCTGATCCTCGTCGTCGTCGCTCTCATCTTCTTTGGGCAGCTTTGGATGCTGACGCTGGCCGTATGCGTAACCGCCGAACTAGCGGCATACGAGTACCTTACGCTGGCCAATTCGAGCGGTGCGCGCATCCCTAAATGGTGGATGGCAGTCGCGACGGCGCTCGTTTTTTACGTCACGTACTATCGCCCGATCGAGGCACAGCTCCCCATGCTCAGCGTGCTGGCCCTGGTGCTGCTGACATGGACAGGCTTTCACGGGACGCTCGACCGCGCGCTTCCGGACGCCGCTCTCGGCCTCTTCGGCTTGATGTATGTGGCTTATCCGCTGACGCTTGTCCCTATGATCTGGAGCCGCGACGATGGCAAGCCCCTGCTGCTGTTCCTGATGGTCTGCGTCTGGGCGGGAGACATCGCTGCGCTGTACATTGGGCGCAATTTTGGCCGACACAAGCTCTCGCACCTCAGTCCCAACAAGACCTGGGAGGGCTCATTCGCCTCGGTCGCGGGGAGCGTGCTGGCGGGCCTTGGGGTTGTCTACGCCGGCCAGGCGCTTTCGGCGCGCGGCAATACGCTGCTGCACATCCTGCAACCGGTGTGGCAGTCGATTGTGCTGGCGATCATCATCAACGTGGCCGCACAGTTGGGTGATCTGCTGGAGTCGGCGATCAAGCGCGGCGCGGGCGTCAAGGACTCGGGCACAATGCTGCCGGGGCACGGCGGCATTCTCGACCGCATCGACGCCCTGCTGCTCGCCGCGCCGGTGCTGTGGTGCGTCCTGCTGCTGAAGGACGCGTTCAGTCTGGGACGGTTTTGACCGCAGACGTCTGTTACAGTCCTACTATGGCAGTTGAGGCAAAGTCGGTGGTCAGCTCCCTTCGCGAGGTCATGCAGGATTTATTGGTCCCTGAGCTTAAGGCGGTCAAGGTATCAATCGATTCCTTGCGGAGCGAAACGAAGGTATCTCTTGACTCTCTCCGGCAGGAGATGAGACTTCGCGACGAGATGAGCGCCCAAGCGATGCGCAGTCTTCCCGAGAAGTTGGATTACGTGATCGACATCCGCGAGCGCCTTGCCTCGCTCGAAGCCCGCATGCCACGCCAGTAGTCTCCCTATTCTCTGCGGTCGAAGTCCGCTATGCGATACCAGCTTGAAGACGATTACGGGCGTCCCTGGACGGCGTCGACGAGTCTTGGCTGGTTGACTTTGGCAGCCGTGCTGACTTGCGGTCTCGTAGCGCCGTTTCTCGGCATCTATCTTTCGCTGTGGATCCGGAGGAAAGGTCGCTCCGTCTGGCCATTGGTTTTCTTTTCGCTTCCATTCGCCTGGTTTGTCGTGACTTTTCCCCTGGGAAGTCTGTTGCCGCACTCGTTTCTCTTGGGCGATCTGGACAGTTTTGTTGGCCTTATGTGGATCGCCGGAGCGTTCTCCCTTCGTTACGAGATTCGACGGTATTACAGGGAACAAGAAGGATGGGAGATCGAAATCGGTCCATTTTTCACTTTGTTCTTCTCGGTTCTCTACATCAACTACTGCCTGAACCCGGTCACCTTGAAGGAAAGAGGCGCGACGACCACCCTCAATCTGCGAAAATAGCTTAGTGAAAAAGCTCGCCATCTTAGGCTCGACCGGATCGATCGGCCAGAGCACTCTCTCCATCTGCGAATCCTTCCCCGACCGCTACGAGGTCGTCTCACTCGCCGCCGGACACAATCTGGCCGAGGCATTTGCTCAGTGCACCCGCTGGCAGCCCAAAGTCGTCTCGCTCGCCACCGAGACGCTTGCCGATGCCCTTGCCGAGCGGCTCAAAGAGGCGGGCCTCAACCAGATCGAAGTCGTCCATGGAACCGCTGGGACCATTCGCGTCGCCACACTGCACGAGGTCGATTTCGTCGTCTCCGCCATCGTCGGCGTGGCCGGGCTCGAAGCCACATACGCGGCTGTCTGCGCCGGAAAGACGATTGGCCTGGCAAACAAGGAGTGTCTCGTCGCCGCGGGTGACCTCATCCTGAAGGCGGCACGCCTGCACAACGTCGCGCTGCTGCCCATCGACTCCGAACACAACGCCGTACACCAGTGCATGCGCGGCGGCAAGCCCAGCGAGGTCAAGCAGATATGGCTGACGGCATCGGGCGGGCCGTTCCGCTCGACCCCGCTCGCTGAATTCGAGCACATCACCCCGGCGCAGGCGCTGAAGCATCCCACGTGGGTGATGGGTCAGCGCATCACAATCGACTCCGCCACCATGATGAACAAGGGCTTCGAGATCATCGAGGCCTGCCGGCTGTTCGACCTTCCGGCGGCCAAGGTGAGGGTGACCATCCATCCCCAGTCCACAGTGCATTCTCTGGTCGAGTTTATCGATGGCTCGATTCTCGCGCAGATTTCGGTGACCGACATGCGCCTGCCCATCCTTTACGCTCTGGCATACCCGGAGCGCCCCGCCGCGCCGCAACTCTCCTTCGATCTGGCCGCGCTGAGCCAGTTGGACTTCGAGCCGCCCGACCTCATCCGCTTCCCTTGCCTGCGGCTGGCCTACGAGGCGGCTGAATCCGGCCCCGCCGCCTGCATCGCCCTCAACGCAGCCGACGAGATCGCAGTGGCCGCGTTCCTCGAAGGTCAAATTCCTTTCCTCGGCATCCCGCGTACAATCGAGGAGGTGTTGTCCGAAACGTCTTCCCGCGTTCCAACGTCTATTGAAGATGTGTTCGCGGCGGACGAGGCAGCCAGGGCGTGTGCTCGCGATGTCATCTCACGCCGGTCCGGATTCGCAGTCGGTGGCGGAATGGTTTCAAACTAAGGGCCGAGGCCGGTAGTGGTCTGAACCGGTGTCATTTGAGGTGCGCCGTTCGCAATTTGCAACTCGAAGTCAATCCGCCGGCTGGAAAATAGCCAAACGGCAACACGAGGGTCCTAACGATTTCATGATGACCATAGTTCAACTTCTGCTGGTGCTCGGCCTGATGGTGCTGGTGCACGAGTTCGGCCACTTCGCAGTGGCCAAGTGGTGCGGCGTCCGTGTCGAGACCTTCGCGATCGGCTTTGGCAAGCGGGTAGTCGGCATCCGCCGCGGCGGAACGGACTACCAGATCAACGCCCTGCCGCTCGGCGGATACGTCAAGATGGCGGGCGAGATCCCCGGCGAAGAGACCGCCAACGACCCCGGAGACCTGAGCAACCATCCGCGGTGGCAGCGCATGCTGATCGCGCTCGCAGGCCCGATTGCCAACTTCATCCTGGCCCTGGTGCTGATGACCTGCGTCTACATGCTGCACAATGAGGTGAACGAGTACGTCTCGGGACCGGCAGTCACCGACTACATCTCTCCCTCGACGGTCATTGCGAAGACCGGCATCCACTCCGGCGACACCATCGTCCACTTCGACAACGTCGAGAATCCCACGTGGGAAGACGTTCTGAACCATGCCTCGCTAAACGCGAACCAGACGATCCCCTTCTCGTTCGTCCATGATGGGCGGCGCACGGATACCACTTTCTTCCTCGCGTTCAAGGGCAGTTCCGACAAGTTCTCGGTAGAAGCGGCGCTTGCGATGGGGCTGGTTCCGAAGATGCAGGACACGCCGCTACGGGTCAAGTCACCGGTCGCAGGCAGCCCGTCCGATCGCGCCGGCCTGAAGCCTGGCGACCAGATCGTCAGCATTGACGGCCTAACCATTCGCTCGATCCCCGCGCTGCTTTGGTACCTGCAGGATCAGAAGGGTAAGCCCGCCGTGCTTGCCTTGGTCCGCGACGGCCATAGCATGAGTCTCGTAGTGACCCCCGAGATGAGCGATTCGGGGGATGGCACCCAGGCCTTCCACCTTGGCTTCCGGGCGGTCGACCCACCGGTGAAGGTGGAGCAACTCTCCTTCTCAAAATCGCTCTCGGCCTCGTGGGAGTACTTCAAGAAGAACTCGCTGCTTGTCGTAGACGTCCTCAAGGGCATGTTCGAGCGGCATATCTCCGTCAAGAGCCTGTCGGGGCCAATCGGGATCGGCCAGGTCGTGCATGACGCAGCGTCCGCGCCAGGATGGATGCCGCTGATCGGCACCATGGCCATGATCTCGATCAACCTGGGCATGTTCAATCTGCTGCCGTTCCCGATCCTCGACGGCGGCATGATCTTTCTCCTGCTGGTCGAAAGCGTCTTCCGCCGCGATCTTCCCATGCCGATCAAGGAACGCATCTACCAGGTTGCGTTCGTCTGCATCCTGCTGTTCGCTGCGATGGTCATCTTCAACGACATCACCAAGCTGCCATTCTTCGCCAGGCTGAAGACGTAAGCCGCGCACTCATGTTGCAACTTCGGTCGCCAGCGGCGGCAATTCCGCGCCTTCCGTCCTCTGCTTAGCGACGCTAAGGAGACCCACCGTGAACGCTGCCGTTGTCCATTCCTTCGATGCACCTCCTCGCTACACATCCTTCGCGGAGCCTGTCCCGGTGGAAGGCGAGAGGCTTGTGACCGTGACCGCCGCGGGACTTCATCCGATTGTGAAGGCGCTGGCCAACGGCACGCACTACGGGAGTAGCGGAGAGCTTCCGTTCATCGCCGGGGTGGATGGCGCGGGACGCCTCGAGGACGGCACACGGGTTTACTTCGGCGTGTCGCGCAGTCCGTTCGGAACGTTTGCAGAGCGGGCGCTGGCGGGCGGAGCCATGTGCCTGCCTCTGCCCGATGGCATCGACGACGCGACCGCCGCGGGGATCGCGAATCCCGCCATGTCGTCGTGGGTCGCGCTTACGGTTCGGGCGAAGTTTGTCGCTGGGGAGAGTGTGCTGGTTCTCGGAGCAACGGGAGTGGCCGGCCAACTCGCGGTGCAGATTGCGAAGCGTCTCGGTGCACGGCGCGTCGTCGCAGCAGGCCGTAATCCGCAGGCGCTCGAGGAGTTGAAAGGGCTGGGCGCGGACCAGGTCATCTCGCTCGATCAGGAGCACGGCGCCCTAGTGTCCAGCCTGCGGGATGCCGTCGCGTCCGGCGGCGTGGACGTGGTGCTGGACTATCTCTGGGGGTCGCCCGCCCAGGCTGCGCTTGAGGCGCTCTCACAGAAGGGGTTGAGCAAGATGGCGCCGCGCGTCCGCTTCGTTCAGATCGGGTCGAGCGCGGGTACGACCATTCCGCTGCCCGCGGCTACGCTGCGCAGCTCAGGGCTTGAGCTGCTCGGCAGCGGCTTCGGCAGCGCGTCTCTGGATCAAATTAGTCAAGCGCTCAAGGAGTTCTTCGCGACGGCCGCAGCCAATCCTTTTCGAACTGCCATCAAGACAGCCGCACTGCGCGATGTGGAGAGTCTCTGGAACAGTCCCGAGCGAGGAGCCCGGCTGGTCTTTCAGCCTTAGGGCTTAGAGCTATCCCCGCGCATTTGATATGCGCACCAGAAAACCTGCGGGCAAATTGTGTCAAGCCCCAGGGATCACAATTTAATTATTATCTCGAATCCCCACAATCACTTACGCGATAAAAATAGTTGGCATGGGAGTTACCCCTAAACCGCTATAATGGAATTAGTGAATAAGTAAAGGAAGTCGTAAGCCCGGCCAAGAGCCGGGCTTCTGTTTTGTTCTTTGAAATCTTAGCCGTAACCCTTGTGTTGGCAGTATTTTACCAGTAAGCCTTTTGTTTGTATGATTTTGCCGGAACCTTGTGGATTTCGGTGCATTTTCACCCGTAAACCATTTGGTTGGAATATTTTAGCCGTAAGTCATTTGTTTAGAGGATTTTGGCGACACTAGCACACTCTATATTTCTCTAAACAAAAGACTTGCCTGCGGATCCCCCAGGGAGGTAAAAAAAACGAGCCACGCCAGCCGCCGCTCTACGCCTTCGCACGCAGTTCCGTGGCGATCTCGGCGGCGGCGGCGCGGGCGTCGTCTTCCTCGTCGGGCGGGAAGCTGACCGCGCCTACGCGGGCGTGGCCTCCGCCGCCGTAGCGCTCGCAGATCGCGGCCAGGTTGACCAGCTCCGAAACCGGCACCTTGGTCCACGGATTCGTGCCCACCGCGACCTTGGTGCGGAAGGTCGACCGGCTGAGTCCTACGTTGTAGGTCGCAGCCGGATGCAGGTGGTACGGGATGAACTTGTTGTAGCCCTCGGTCAGCTTGTCGGTGATGTCGAAGGTGACCACGCCGCGCTCGAGCGTGGTGCGCTCGCGCAGCAGCTCGATGCCGGCGACGTGGCGCTCCATCAGCGGGCCAAGCTCGGCCTGGATGAAGGGCTGGTCGAGCACCTCCTGCAGGCTCATCTCGGTGAGCAGAGGGATGACGCGCGGCACGAAGCCTTCGCCGGAGCTCTCGATGACCATGGTCAGCTTCATCGCGGGTGCGGCCATTCCAACCGCTGCCTCCGCGCTCTCATACCTGGCTCCGTCGACGATGTCCGCCCAGCGGATCAGTTCGGCAAGCGGCGCGGTGTCGAAGCCGAACTTGTCGCGGGCCACGTCGGCGATCAGGCTGGTACAGGAGACATACGCGGGATCGTAGAACTTGCCGCCATGCACCATCGGGCCAGGCGCATTTGCCTGCACCTGCCACGCAAGAAAATCCTGCTGATCGGCGGGCGTGAGGAAGGCGCTCTGGTGGTGATCGAACCACCACGTCACCTCGGGCGAGGCGGAATACTTGAAGTCCACAATCGCGTTCTCGCCATCGACGAACGCCGTTTCATCGAACAGCGAACCCGCGCGATGCATGAGCCCGAAGTAGGAAAACTCTTGCGCCGTTCCGATGCATTCGCGGTGAAAGCGCGTAAACACCGACGCAGAGCACGCGCCATCGAAACAATGATCGTGATAAAACACTCGGCACTTCAAGCTGCAGACCTCCGAATCCACATCCATCTTCGCAGCCGGACGCGCATTCACGCACAACGCCCGGCCACGCACGTACGAAACTCTAAGCATTGACGGGTGCACGCCCTTGTGTCAAGCTACCCGCGAGGCGGCGGGTTGCATCGCTTGCCGGAGACCGTCCAACCACCGCCGGATACACTCGAAGGTGAGATGAATTCTGCCCAGCCTGATGTTTCCGACACGCCAGAGCAAACCAACGATCCAGGTGGCGCTGCCGTCGATCCGGCTCCGCCAGAACACGCCTTCACGATCTCCGACATTTTCTTGGGCCCCGACGGACTGCGTGCGATTTGGGGAATCGCCCTCTTCCTCCTGCTTCGCGAGGCGCTGCGTTACACGGTGTATCCCCTCGTTCAAATGCTTTTTCCGTCGGTGTCCAGCGATGGTGGATCCATCGGGCCACGCACGCTGTTTGTATTCGAAGGCGCGGGCTTGTTTTGCGTCATCGGGGCCACATGGCTGATGGCGAAGATCGAGCGCCGTCCGGCCTCGGCGTACGGCTTCGGCCCGCAACACCGTCTACGCAACTTCGGCGCGGGTCTTGCCTGGGGCGTCGCGCTGCTCTCGCTGCTGATCGTCACCCTGCGTGCAACCGGACTGCTGGTCTTCGACGCACGGGTGCTGTTTGGCCGCAACATCTTGGGTTACGGATTCGTCTGGCTCGCCGGATTCCTGTTCGTCGCCCTGGCTGAGGAGGTGTACCTGCGCGGCTATCTGCAGTTCACGCTGACCCGCGGCCTCAGCGAAATCTACGGCTGGCTATTCGGCCCTGCGCATGCCGGCGCCATCGGATTCTGGACCGCAGCGGCCATGCTCTCGTTCGCCTTCGGCTTCGGCCATCGCACAAACCCCGGCGAGTCTCCGCTTGGGCTGCTGTCTGCCGGACTCGCCGGCTTCCTCTTCTGCCTCAGCCTGTGGCGCACAGGATCGCTGTGGTGGGCCATCGGCTTCCACGTGTCCTGGGACTGGGCGCAATCGTTCCTCTACGGTGTTGCGGATAGCGGCCTGATGGTCAAGGGCCATCTCTTCGCCACGCACCCGGTCGGACGACCCTACCTTTCCGGCGGTCTCACGGGTCCGGAGGGTAGTCTCTTTTTGCTGCCGGTCATGATGGCCGGCGCTGCCGTGATTCTCTTTACTCTGCCGCGCACCAACTTTGGCTACCAGACAGCGAGCGCGCCCGAACCGTCGCTGCATTAGACTTGCCGTAAGCCATGAGCCCCAACGATCCGAACTACCAAGACGCCAAATCTTCCGCCAATTCAACCAACGCCAACTCAAGCGGCGAGGGCGACACGCACCCCACTCGCCGTGGAGCCGGCCGCAGGCTGAGGATTATTGGCCTGGTCTTCGCGCTGCTGGTTGTGGTGACTGCCGCCGCGCTTTTCGTCTGGCACCGGCACCTCGGCACGGAGATGCGCGAGAATCTGCCGCAGCTCGACGGCTCACTCACGGTCTACGGCCTGTCTGCACCGGTGACGGTCGAGCGCGACGCCCGCGGCGTGCCCCACATCCACGCCAGTTCCATGAACGACCTGGTCTTCGCGCAGGGCTACATCACCGCACAGGACCGCCTGTGGCAGATGGATCTGCTGCGCCGCCACGCCGCCGGCCAGCTTGCCGCGATCCTCGGCCGCTCCATGCTCGTGCGTGACCGCCTGCAGCGCACCCTTCAGCTCCGCGTGACTGCCGACCGCGCCCTCGCCGTCCTGCCCGCCGACCAGAGGCACTGGCTCGACGTCTACGCGCGCGGTGTAAACACCTCCATGGCCGCCCAGCACGACCACCTCCCCATCGAGTTCCGCCTGCTTGGCTACGTGCCTGCACCGTGGACCCCGCGCGATTCCATCCTGGTCGAACTCGCCATGTTCCAGGACCTCACCACCGGGTTCCCGGAGAAACTTGGACGCGAAGAGCTTGCCGCCCAGCTCCCGCCCGACCTGATCGCCGATCTCTATCCAACAGGCTCGTGGCGCGACCATCCTCCGGGTCAATCCATTCCCGATGTCACCGCACCCCAGCCCGAGATTCCTGACGTTCCACTGGACGAGTCGCAATCGAAGCTTCGTCGGCCGACCCCCAAGTCGGGCGCTGGCACTACCTCGCCGGCAGATCTGCTTGCGCTGAACCGAACCCTCGCCCTCTTCCGCCAGCCCTGCGACGCCTGCGTTGCCGGATCGAATGGATGGGCCGTTTCCGGCGCTCGCACAGCCTCTGGAAAGCCGATGCTCTCCAACGACATACACCTATCGCTCGGAGCCCCGGGCCTGTGGTACGAGGCTGACCTGGAAGCCGATAACCCGGCCCCGCTCACCGCCTTCCACGCCGCCGGCGTCACTCTGCCCGGCACGCCCTTCGTCATCGCCGGCCATAACGCGCATGTGGCCTGGGGCTTCACCAATCTCGGCGCCGACGTGCAGGACCTTTATATCGAGCACACCCGTGGCACGCCGTCCGGTGCTGAGTACCAGGTTGCCGGGGGCGCGTGGCGCGCTGTCCGCTACCAGGTCGAGGTCATCCACATCCGCGGCAGCGCCGACGTCACCCTCAACGTGCCGCTTACTCGCCACGGCGACACCGATACGCCCATCATCTCCAGCCTCTTTCCCGACGAAAGGCGCTCGCTGAGCCTGCGATGGTCCATCTACGACCCGGCCAACCTGACCACTCCGTTCTTCGCCGTCGACTCCGCCAGCGACTGGACTTCCATGCTCAGTGCGTTCGCCGACTGGGGAGGCCCAGCACAGAACCTGATGTACGCCGACGATCAGGGGCATATTGGCTACCACGCAGTCGGTCGCATCCCAGTGCGCGGGGACGCCAACAACCCAAGCCCGCTCGCGCCTGTTCCCACCGACGTTAGCGCGCCCGACGCAGCGTCGCATGAGTGGGCCGGCTATATTCCCTTCGACCAGCTTCCCCAAGCGTTCGATCCCGCCGACGGAGTTCTGGCTACCGCGAACGCGCGCGTCACTCCCGACGGTTACCGCTTCCCCATCACGCTGAACTGGATGGCGCCCTACCGCACCGAGCGCATCTACAAGGTGCTTGAAGCCAGCCCCGGCAAGGCTCTTGAAGGCAATACCGGGGGGACCCTCGCGCCCGCCCACCAGCTCACTCCGGCCGACATGCTCGCGCTGCAGAACGACGTGTTCTCGGAACTCGACCAGGTGATTGCGCAGCGGCTGGCCTATTCGATCGACCACGCCAGTGGCTCGCTGAAGAACGACAAGACGCTGCACCAGGCCGCCGACCTGCTACGCGACTGGAACGGAAGCGTCGACGCCAACGCGGCCGCGCCCGCCATCGTCAACGCCGCCCGCGACGCTTTCTGGCCGATGCTGCTGATTCCCAAGCTCGCCCCGCAATTCGCCTCACAGCTCGCGCAGGGCGCAGACCTCTCCCAGATCAAGAGTCTGCCCGCGGACACCGCTCGCACAGCCAACCTCTGGGCGGTCTACACGTGGGGCGAGCGCAGCAGTGTCGAGGAGCAGTTGCTGATGCACACTCCAGCCCGCTGGCTGCCGCAGGGCTACGCCACGTGGGAGGACTTCCTCGCCGCCGTGGTCCAACGCGGCCTGCGCGATGCCCACGCTCCGAGTGACCTCAGCACCTGGCAGCAGGGCAAAGCCTTCCCGGTCGATATTGAGCACCCCATCTTCTCCCGTTCCATGCTCCTCCAGCGGCTGATTGGAGCGCCCACCGGGACGGGTCCGCAATCGAAGAGTGGCGACGGCACTACGGTCAAGCAGGTACAGCGTGCGTTCGGTCCTTCGGAGCGCTTCACCACCGACTTGAGCGATCCCGATCGCACGACACTGAACATCGTTCTCGGCCAGTCCGGCGACCCGGCCAGCCAGTGGTACAGGGACCAGTTCCAGGACTGGCTTCACGGCACCACGTACTTGCTGCCCTTCACTCCTGCCGCCACGCAGAGCACCATCACCCACACACTTACTCTCAATCCGCGATGACACGGATGCCGCATGATCGTGCGCCAGGTCGCCGACTGTTCCTCATCCCGCTGGCGGCTCTCATCGCTGTTATGCCGCTCATCCACCACGGGTGCTCCTGCGGCCACGACTTCGACTTCCACCTGGTCAACTGGTTCGAAGCGGCCAAGCAGTTCAGTCACGGCAACCTGTATCCCCACTGGGCCTATACTCCTGCGTTCAACGCCGGCGAGCCACGCTTCGTCTTCTATCCCCCACTCTCCTGGATACTCGGCGCACTGCTCGGTCTGCTGCTCACCCACCTTCCCGGAGTGAGCGAAGCCGCGGGCTGGAGCGCTGTGCCGATCCTCTTCACATGGATCGCCCTCACCCTGTCCGGCCTTACTTTCTACCGCCTCGCTCGTACGTTCGTCGGCCCGAACACCGCGCTGCTCGCCGCAACACTTTATCTTGCCAATCCATACATGCTGTTCACGGCGTATGAGCGCACAGCCTACGGCGAACTTCTCGCCGCCGCGTGGATTCCGCTGCTCTTCCACGCCATTCTGCGAGACCGAGTCACGATCCCGCGCATCGCGCTACCTGTGGCTCTGCTGTGGCTCACCAACGCGCCTGCGGCCGTGATGGGCTGCTACACGCTTGCGCTGCTCGCCGTGATTCGTCTCATCGCCACGTATCGAAGCGCCGCCACGCCGCCGGGTGCCCCACATCTCGCCTCTGAGAGGTGGGCTTCGCGCCACCGTGCAGCCCTCCAACTCGCCCTCAGGGCGCTCGGTGGCACCGCCCTCGGCCTCGGCCTCGCGGCGTTTTACATCGTTCCCGCCGCCTACGAGCGCCACTTCGTGCAGATCGCGCTGGCCACCATCACCGGCATGCACATCGACCAGAACTTCCTCTTCGAACACACCGGAGTCTCGTCCGACGCACTGGATCACGACCAGGTCCTGCACATCGCCTCGCTGATCGTCGTCATCTTGCTCGCTGCCACCGCTGCCGCCCTCGCTGCAACCCTCATCCGCCGCAAGGCCAGGCCCACCGCTCCCGCCTTTCCCACCCTGCCGCTCGTTATTCTGACCGCGGGGATCGCTTTCCTGCTCACTCCACTGAGCGCATCCATCTGGAACCACACCCCGGAGGCGGCCTTCCTCCAGTTCCCCTGGCGCCTGCTCGCGATTCTCGCGCCCATCTTCGCGCTGGCCGCAGCCGATGCGCTCGGCCGTCTCCCAATGAAGTTCACCGCAACCGCATTCGCGGCGGTCATCCTTGCTGTTGTGCTCACGCACCCGGCGTACCACCTCTTTCGCCAGGCGTGCTATCCCGAGGACACCGCGCCCGCCCGCCTTGCTCTCTTCCACTCTGACGAAGGCACCGACCCAACTGACGAATACACCCCGACGACCGCTGACAACGACGTTCTCAAGCAGGACGCCCCGCCCTATTGGCTCGCAACCTCACCCACTGCCCCACCACCGATCACCGCGCAGCGTGGCCCTGCACCCATGCACCTGAGCCTCACGGCCCCGCTCGCGGAGCGCTTGATCCTCAACCTGCGCGACTACCCCGCGTGGAGCATCTCGCTCAACGGAGCACCCACCCCACACACTGTCCGTCGAAAAGACGGCCTCATGGCGATCCCCATCCCCGCCGGTTTCTCCACCATCGACATTCGCTACGCCCACACTCTCGACCAAATGCTCGGCGACGCCATCACCCTGCTGGCACTCACACTTTTTCTCTTCGCCCTCCGCGACAGGCCTCGACCTCGAAGCACGCCTTAGCCCCGCGCGATTTCACCATCGCCAACCGCAGCCGCTGGCTTCGGCACCAGCAGCGCAAAACTCGACGTCTGCGACGAATACGCCAGCAATTCGCCCGCGTCGATGTCGAAGTACCACCCATGCAGCGCGAGTGTGCCCGCCTCCACCCGCTCGCGGATCCAGGGAAACGACAGCAGATTGTCCAGCGACAACGAGATCGCCCACTTTTCGCACGCCCTCGCTTGCACCGCCTCAGACTCGCCCGCAAGTTCGCGCAACACCCGCTCGCGCGCGGCCCGAGCAATGCTCACCCACGCACCGATGAACTCATACTGGCTCGTATTGACGCCCTCGCCGTCCATCAACGCGCGAATGCCGCCGCAACCCGAATGGCCCAGAATAATGATGTGCTCGACGTTCAGGCTCTTCACCGCGAATTCGATATCGGCGCGGATACCGGGCATCTCGGCGCCATTGCGGTACGGCGGCACCAGGTTGGCCACGTTGCGCACCACGAAGATGTCCCCCGGGCCGGCGCCCATCAGCATCCCCGGATCGGCGCGCGAATCGCAGCACGAGATCACCAGCGCGCGAGGGCTCTGACCCTGCCGCAGCCGAGAAAAAATGCTGTCGTCACCAGCAAAATACTTCTCCTGGAACCGCTCGAACCCTGCCAGAAACGCCGCAATATCCGCCAAATTCAACCTCTCTGAGACACGACGCAACAGCGCCTCCAATAGCATCGCACGAATCGGCCGGCGCGGCGCAAGGCACTCTCGTGGCTCGCCTCCGGGAGATCAATTAGCCGAACTTTGAGAGCGGGACGACGGCCCGTATCCCGCGTCATTTATCATCGAAGTCGATGGATTCCCCGGTACGATCCTTACTCGCCTCTGGCGTCACGCTCACCGACGCAGCCCTCGAACGACTTCTCCCCTCGCCCGATACGCTGCCCCATTCCATCCACCGCGCCATGCGCCACAGCGTCTTCGCGGGCGGCAAACGGCTGCGCCCGATCCTGTGCATGGAAGCCGCGCGCATGGTCGCCGGGGATGGCGAGCTACCCGACGGCGTCACCAGCCTCGGCGCAGCGCTGGAGATGTTGCACACCTACTCGCTGATCCACGATGATCTGCCCGCGCTCGACAATGACGACCTGCGCCGCGGCCATCCCACCTGCCACGTCGCGTTCGGCGAAGCCATCGCCATCCTCGCCGGCGACGCGCTGCAGACGCTCGCTTTCCAGACCATCGCGCAGCTCCCCGCACCTCCCGCAACCGTCGTCGCAATTCTCCGCGAAGTCTCGATTGCTGTAGGCAGTGGCATCGGCCGATCCGGCAACATCGACACCGGCCTTGCGCCGGGTATGATCGGCGGCCAGGTCGTCGACGTCGAGTCCGAGGGTGTCCCTCCGACAGCCGACCTCGTCGAGACCATCCACCGCGCCAAGACCGGCGCTCTCATCACCACCGCTATCGTCTCCGGCGGCATCTACGGCATCGGCCTCAGCAGCTCAGCCGACACCATCGCACGCCTGCGCACCTTCGGCGAAAAGGCCGGCCTCGCCTTCCAGATCGTCGACGACATCCTCGACATGACGCAGTCATCCGAGGAACTCGGCAAGACCGCCGGCAAAGACACAGCAAGCGTGAAGGCAACGTGGCCCGCCGTCTACGGTATCGAACAGTCCCGCCGCGACGCCGATGAACTTATCGCGGACGCCTTCGCCGCCGTCGAACCCTTCGGCCCCGCCGCCGAACCACTCAAGTCCCTCGCCCAATACCTCGTCGACCGCACCCACTAGCCGGCAAGTTTCTGCGGACTTGAAAGCCACAGGAGATGTAATATCTGCTATGGCTTCCGGGAACACTGCGATATTTGAGCCTGAGAGCGCCGTCGCGACGGACCGCAAGCGGCGCGACCTCATCGAGCTTTGCGTCGGATACGCGCTGATCCTTGTGGTGATCTGGACGCCGCGCCCGTGGCAGAGGCTGAGCTACTGCGCGGCCGCCGCTTTCCTTGTAACCGTCCTTTGCATCGCTCGGCCTGGTTGGAAGGCGATGGGCCTTTGCATAGATAATTTCGTGCGCTCGCTATGGCTGATTGGCGTCGCTCTGCTTGCATCCACCCTCGCCATCCTCGTCGCCTTCCGGATGCACACCCTGCATCCGCCCGGCGGCCCTCTCATGTTCCTCGAGCGCTACGCGGGCTACGCCATCGGGGCCTGCATCCAGCAAGTCTTGTTGCAGGACTTCTTTCTTCCGCGACTGCTGCGCCTGATGCGCGGCCCAGGGTCAGCCGCACTCATGGCCGCAGCCATGTTCTCGCTCGCGCACCTGCCCAACCCAATCCTGACCGTGATCACGTTCGTCTGGGGTTTGGCGGCCTGCCTGTTCTTCCTGCGCTACCGCAACCTGTACACGCTGGCGATCGCGCATATGATTCTGGGAATCACTGTTGCAATGACGGTGCCCGGCCCGGTCGTCCGGAACATGCGGGTTGGCATCGGCTATCTCACCTACTCCTCGCATCACGGCTATCAGCGCAACCACTGAGACCATATCGTGTCGACGCACGCGTGGGTGATCGCGGACGCGCCGACCCTGCGGTCGCGACGCCATGCACGGCCATAGAATATTCCCGCCAGCACAGCCAGCACGACGTATCGCCAGTTGAAGTGCGCAGCGCGCTTGTTGAAGTGGGACAAACCGAAGAGCACCGCCGTCACCAGCAACGCGGGAGTGCGTCCCAGCCGCCGCTCCAGAAGATTCTGCATCCATCCCCGGAAGAACAGCTCTTCCGGCACCGCGATGAACGCGAAGGTGAAGAGGAACGCACCCGCAAGGCCGAGCGGCCGCGGCCATGTCGCATGAAGATGCAGAAAACCCAGTGCAAGGCCGAGCACAATCGCGATCGGCGCGTACCACGCGAACTCGCGCAACCCCGTGAAGGCGTCGCGCAGTCGCAGACGCAGATCGAACCCAATGCCATCGAGCTGCCGGACAAGGATGAACCCGTAGATTCCCCCATCGACCAGTAGCATCTTGTTGAACACCGCGAGGTGCGCTGGCCACGCTCGCTCAAACCAGCGCAGATCGACCGCTAGACCCAGCGCCGCAAGCACCAGAAAATCTCGCCAATTGCCGCGTTGCGCACGATCGGCCTCGCCTGCTTGCCACAGCAGCCCAGCAACCGCGACCGGCAATAGCGCGTACAGGGCTAACCAATCCCAGCGGAATACGCCGAGCGTACACGTCACGAGCACATAGGGCACGCAGAGAACAACCGGGCACAGGAGCCTCAGTGGCAGCCAAAGCCCTTTCACCCATGCAGCGACGCCGGTAGAAAAGAACGCCGTTGCCACAAGAGGAATAAGCGTCAGCACCGCGGCGATAATCAATGCTGGACCGATCGTGAATCCAAGCCCACCCATGGAAGACATGCCTCTAACCTACCAATCCGCAGGCGTCACGCTGACCACCTCACTGGCCCACCCGAAGTCAATCCGTAAGTGAAGCAAGCGCGCGTTCAAGCCGCACGCCGCGCGAGGCTTTGAGCAGCACGGCGTCGCCGGGCCGCAGGTTTGCCTTGAGCCACACGCCGGCATCCTCCGGTGTCGCGACAAAGAGCGCGTTCGCCCCGCCCTGCGCCGCGTCCTCAACCAGTCCTTTCGCCAGGCCACGCACACCGACGACTACATCCACTCCTCGAGCCGCCATGCGCTGCCCGCATGCCCTGTGCAGCGCCTCGCCCTCGGTCCCGAGTTCGAGCATCTCGCCCGCCACAACGATGTGCCTGCCTTCGTTCGCCACAGGCATCGCCAGCAGCGCGTCTACCATCGCATCCAGCGCGCGCGGATTGGAATTGTAACTATCGTTGATCACGGTCGCGCCGCGCCACTCGGAAACTTCGCCGCGCTTGTCGCCCGCACGCAGTTCGCCCAGCGCCGCCGCGCACTCCGCAAGCGACATGCCGCTGCGCAAACCCACCGCAATCGCCGCAAGGGCATTGTGGACGTTGTGCCGGCCGAGCATGTGTAGTTGTACGCTCGCACGCTCGCCATGCGCGGTCACGGTGAAGACGACGCCTTCCGCGCCAATCTCCGCAATCCCGACCGCGCGCACGTCGGCGCGCTCGCCCGTTCCGTAGAACACGGCGCGGTCCCCCATGCCGACACCAAAGCGCGCCACGCGCTCGTCGTCACAATTCAACACGGCAATGCCGTCAGGCGGCAGCGCCTCGATGAGTTCATACTTCGCCCGCGCGATGCCCGCGATGCCATCGGCAAAATACTCCAGATGCACGGGCGCGACATTCGAGACAACCGCCCAGTCGGGCTCGGCGATGCGCGCGAGCGCGGCAATCTCGCCCGCGTGGTTCATGCCCATCTCGATCACCGCAACCTCGTGCTTCGCTTCAAGCCGGAGCAGTTGCAGCGGAAGGCCGAAGCCATTGTTGAGGTTGCCTTGCGACTTCAGCACGTGGAAGCGTGCGCTAAGTACCTGCGCCACCGCATCCTTGGTCGTCGTCTTGCCAGCCGAGCCGGTAATCGCGACCACACGTTTGCCCCAGCTACGCCGCACTGCCAGCGCCAGCTTCTGCAACGCCATCAGCACACCCTCGGCATCATGATCCGGTACGCGTAGCAACCGGCTGAGATCCATCCCCGCCGGCTCCAGCCACCTCATGCTCACCACCGCGGCAACCGCGCCATTGGCGAGCGCTGCTTCCACAAAGTCGTGCCCATCGAACCGCTCGCCACGCACCGCAAAGAAGAGTTCGCCCGCCGCAATGGTGCGCGAGTCGATCGAGTAGCCCGTCGCCACGGCGTCGGTCGGGAAGTCGCCCTCCGCGTGAATCCAGTCGGCCACCTGGCCAAGGGTCAACTTCACCGCGGTACCTCATTCGGCAGTCTCGCCGCTTCCAATCTTAGTAACTCTTCCTGTTGCATATACGTCTTCACCGAAGCTCCTTCAAAATGCGTTCCGCAACTACCACGTCGTCAAACGGAATCGTCCGGTCGCGGAGAATCTGCACCTTCTCATGGCCTTTGCCCGCAATCAGTACGATATCTCTCTCGCGCGCGGCCCGAATAGCAAGCCCGATAGCTGCGGCGCGATCCGGTTCGACGATGCACTCGGTCGTAGTCTCGCGAACTCCTGCCAGCGCCTCGTTGATGATCGACATCGGCTCCTCGCTGCGCGGGTTGTCGCTGGTAAGCACCACTAGATCGCTGTTCTCGCCCGCAGCGCGGCCCATGCGCGGGCGCTTGGTGCGATCCCGGTCGCCGCCGCATCCGAACAGCGTGATCACCCGCCCACCGCGCTCCCCAGCCAACTCGCGAGCAAGTGCAATCAGGTTGCGTAGCGCGTCGTCGGTATGCGCATAGTCAACTACAACCGTGAATCCGGCCTCCGCCGATCCCGGCACGACCTGAAACCGTCCCGGTACCTGCTTCAGACGAGGCACAGCTGCCGCGATCTGTTCCAGCAGCATCCCACGCGCCAGCGCCGCGCACGAAGCAGCAAGCAGATTTGAAACATTGACCCGCCCAGACAGTGGCGAGTGAATCTCAATCGACCTGCCGATGGTTGCGAATGTGAACCTCGTCTCGCCTGCGCTCATACGAATGCTCTCGGCGCGGTAATCGGCGGCTCCGCCGATGCCGTAGGTCATCCGCCGCGAATGCTTGGCCGCCTCCATCAGCAGTACGGAAGCTGGGTTGTCCGCGTTGATTACAGCAACGCGCGGCGGCGCACTCCCCACACCCGCAAAGAGCTTTGCCTTCGCCGCAAGATACCGTTCCATTGTCCCGTGATAGTCAAGATGGTCCTGCGTGAGGTTTGTGAAGATCGCGACATCGACTGGGATACCCCACACCCGCTCCTGATCCAGAGCATGCGAACTCATCTCCATCACCGCCTCCGCCGCGTCAGGGCGCACACCCTCAATCGCCCCCGCACGCGCGCCGTCCGCGAGTATTTGTAGAATGTCGCGCGACTCAGGCGTGGTGTGCGGCGACTCGCGCACCTCATCGCCGACGTGCGTCTCAATCGTCCCAATCAGCACGCATGTCCGCCCGACGCTGCGTAGCATCTGCTCCAGCAGATACGCCGTCGTCGTCTTGCCGTTCGTCCCGGTCACCGCGCTGACCGCGAGCTTTCGTTCCGGATGCCCCAGCACTGCGGCGCTCAACTCCGCGAGTGCGCGCCGGCCATGCTGCACGTGCGCCGCCGCAATCTCCGGATGTTCCCGGCGAAGCTTTTCGTACGCATCACGCGAGTCGGTCACGATGGCCACCGCGCCTTGAGAAATCGCAGCATCGATATAGCGGTTGCCATCGGTGGTGCCGCCTCGCATGGCGACGAAGGTAGCGCCAGCCCGCACGCGGCGCGAGTCATATTCGACTCCGGCAATTTCGCCGGCGGCGCTCGCGCTCTCAATCACCGACACTTCTCGTAGCGCGTCAGCCCACTGCATGATTTCGATTCTATGTCCGCACGGCTTAAGTTCGCGCCTGGCTATCGTGCGAAACGCACGACCACTTCGGTGCCAAGCGGAACCATGGTGCCGGCCACGGGCGCCTGGTCGCGCGCAATGCCGCTGCCCACCAGCTCAACGCGCAGACCGAGGCCTGCCGCGGTTTCGACTACTTTGCGCAATGCGGCGCCTGCGAACGACGGCACAGCCACGCGTTGCCCGGCATCAACCACCACGGAGCCGTTCGCGCGCGGCTGGACCTGCGGCGCGACGATGGGAGTGTGGAGCGAAGCAGACGCCCCGGACGCGGCATCGGGCATAGTCGAACTCGTCCCACCATTCGCCTCAAATGCGGCCACCACCTTTGCCGGCAGAAGGCCTAGAATGCGCGAAGTCCTGGTTACGCTTGCGGTGTAGGGCGTCGGAGCAGATGGGTTGGTCACGTTTGCGGCCGCGGTCGCATGGGCTATGTTCGGATCGGCAGTTGCGCTCACTGAACTATGCAGCGGATCGTCCGCAGGCAGGCTGTTGATCTCATCGAACATCGCGCTCAGGTCGCCCACATTTTCACTTGGAGCGTCGTCCGGCATGGTCTCCGGGGCCGCCGACGCGAGCAGCTCCTTGGGCGTCATCAATGGCTGGTCGTGCGGCACGCCAAGGTACTCAAGCACCTGCTGAGCCACCGTCTGGAAGACCGGCGCCGAAACCGCCGCACCGTACAGACTGCCCACCGTTGGCGTGTCGATCACCACTGCGATCGAGACCGCTGGCGAGCTGACCGGCGCGAATCCCGCGAAGCTCGCGACGAGTTTTGTGTGCGAGTAGGTGTGCGTGGCCGGATCGATTTTCTGGGCCGTTCCCGTCTTGCCACCCGAGCTGTAGCCATTCAACTGCGCAGCCTTGCCCGTGCCTTCCACCACAATGCCCTGCATCATCGAGCGCATCTTGGCCGCCGTCAACTCTTTGATCACGCGGTGCGCGCCATCCGGCAGTGTCGATGGAAGCTGATTCACGGGCCGGAAGGCCGCAGGTTGCAGCCGTGGGTCGCCCTTCATCTCGTCGGTCGATTGCAGCAGGACGTGCGGCGGCATGTAGACGCCGCCATTTGCAATTGTGCTTACCATGGTTACAAGCTGCACCGGCGTAACGCCAACCTCCTGGCCGATTGCCAGAGAAAGGATGCTGGTCGAGCCCCACTTCCGGGGATTGGTCAGAAGCCCGCGGGTCTCGCTGGGCAACTCGATGCCCGAACGATCGCCGAAGCCGTAGGCTTTGATGTATTTGTAGAAGGTGTTGGGGCCCATCTTGAGCGCCATCTTCGCAGCCCCTACGTCGCTCGAATGCTCCAGCGCATATTGAACCGTCACCGCTCCGAAGTGGTCGGTTTTGTCGTCATGCAGCGTCCGCCCGAACATGGTCATCGACCCGCCCTGGCAGTCCACAATGTCGGTGGGCTCGACGCCGGCGGCATCGATCGCAGCCGAGTAAGTGACCAGCTTGAAGGTCGAACCCGGCTCATACACATCGCTCACAGCCAGGTTGGTGAGCGAGCCCGGCTCCATATGCCGCGAGTCGTTCGGGTTGAAGCGCGGCGAAATCGCCAGCGCGAGAATCTGCCCGGTGTGCGGGTCCTGCACGACTACCGTGCCATGCAGAGCCTTCACCTTGGCCATCTGCGCGTCCAGCGCACGCTCGGCCATGTACTGTATGTTCGCGTCGATGGAGAGTACGAGATTCTCACCGGGCAACGGCTCATTCTCCACACTGGCCATCGCATGGCGCTTGGCATCCACTGCCTTCAGCATGTGCCCAGGCGCGCCGTGCATGTCCTGGTCGAACTGCTGCTCCAGGCCACCCAGGCCCGTATCGTCCGTGCCCACGTATCCCAACACCTGCGCGGCAAGATCGTTGTTCGGATAGAAGCGCTTGAACTCTTTCTGAAAATAGACACCCTTGAGGTTCAGCTCGCGCACACGCTCCGCCGTGGCCGCATCCACCCGCCGCGCCACCCACGCGAAGTTCCTGGAATCGTTGAATCGCGCAAGTATCCTTTGCTGCGAGGTGGAGTCATCGCTGGCGTCGGTGTGCACCACCTTGGCGAGCATCTCCGCCGCATTTGCCTTGTTGTCGCCCAGTTCCGTGGGATCCGCGAAGATCGAATCGACCTGCACCGTCATCGCCAGCTCGCGCAGATTGCGGTCGTACAGTATGCCACGCTGAGGCGCCAGCTCCAGCGTGCTGTGCTGCTGACGTTCGGCCTTGTCCACCCACTCCGAATGACGGATCACCTGCAGCCAGACAAGCCGGCCACCAATCAGTCCAACCCACACGCAGAAGCAGATCGCCACCCACGCAAAGCGGACTTTGCGTATGGGTGCGGTCAATGTGCTGCGTGAGGTCTGGCGTGAGGCTCTGTTCATGAAGAAGTTCCCAGTTGCGAGATCTCAATTCTCAGTGGAAGTTCAGCACCCTTCTGACAACTGTCAACTGAGAACTGACAACTAGTTGGCGGGAAGCGAAGGCGTGGACGTTTGCGCCAGCACTGGAGCGTTCGCGCCGGATCCATCGGGGCGCACCATCTGGCCCGGCCTGGGTGCGTCGAGTCCGAGCTGCCTGGCAATCTGGTCGATGCGTCCGGGATCGCTCAACTGCGCTTCGGTCAGACGCAATTGCCGGTTCTGCTCGCGCATCTGCTCTACCTGCTGCTTCTGCGTCTCAACCTGGTAACCCACCTCGATTGCCGAAAAGTGCTGCCACACATAGACCATCACCAGCAGAAACAGAATGCTCATGGTCGCCGTAAAGGTGCGCATCTCGCGCCTGCGCTCGGGATCGTCGGCCTTCACGATGCGGCTGTTGTCGATGTGCTTGGCGAAGAAGACTTCCGGCGTAGGTCCGCGGCGAGCCCGCTGCTGCAGCTCGAACAACTCGCGGTTGCGCTGCGCGCGCGCCTGTGACGCATTGTTCATGCTTCCCGTCGCCGTTCCCATTCCGATTCCAAAGATCGATCCCTGCCCTGCCATCGGTAACGTCGCCATCGCCCCTCCTTCTGCTCGATCCCTATTTCTTGTACTTGCTCGTCGATCCCTGGCCCCTGGCCGCTGGTCCCAACTTCTCCGCTGCTCTCAGCTTCGCGCTTCTCGATCGCGGGTTCCGCATCTGTTCCTGCTCTTCAGCGACCACCGGCTTCTTCGTCAAAACCTCATAAATGCCATCGCGTCCGGCCTCGCGGAGCGCATCCTTCACCAGCCGGTCCTCCAACGAGTGGAAGCTGATCAACACCAGCCTTCCTCCCGGCTTCAACAGAGATGGCGCGCTTTTGAGCAGCGACCGGATCTCTTCCAACTCGTTATTCACTCGAATTCGAAGTGCCTGAAAGGTTCTTGTTGCGGGATGAATCTTGTCGCCTTTCATTGAAGGGGCCGCGGCCGATACGATTGCAGCCAATTCCGCTGTTGTCGATATCGGCCGGGCCCTCACAATGGCTCTGGCGATTCTCCGCGACCTCCTTTCCTCTCCGAATTCGTAAATCAGGTCGGCGAGTTCATTTTCGTCTTCCTGATTTACCACTTGCCCGGCCGTCTCTCCGCTGCGCGTATCCATCCGCATATCAAGCGGTCCTTCTGACCGGAAACTGAATCCTCTGTGCGCCTCATCCAACTGCAGGCTGCTGACTCCGAAGTCCGCCAGCAAACCGTCCAGGCTCCCCGGCTCGATCGCATCGACTGCCTCCGAGAACGCCCGCGGCTCAAAGATCACCTCGGGCATTTCGGTTCCGACCTCAGCCCTGATCTCTTCCATCCGGGCCTTCGCCAGTTCCATGGCCTCTGGATCGCGATCGAAGCAGATCAACCTGCCCTTCTCGCCCAGCCTCTTCGCAATCTGCGAAGAATGCCCGCCAAGCCCAACCGTTGCATCGACAATCACGCCACCGGGCCGCACATTGAGATATTGCAAAACTTCGTCTAAAAGAACCGGCACATGCTGCGGTTTATTCATGCTCCGCCTCTGTGCTGCCCCTGGGGGCCGTCAATTCAATTCACCTGGCAAACCACGCCATCACCATCCAAACCCGTAACAGCAACAAGCGCACGACCGCAAAGGCCATGGCGTCACCCCTTCAACGCCTTGGTCTTCTCGGCGAGAGAAGCCCTGCCCGCACGAGACAACTCCACAAATCCATTCGGGCCGATCCGCTCCGCTTCGAACATTTCGAGGTTGGTGACCTCGAGAATCGTCTGCATCCCCAGCACGTTCACATCGCCTGCAAGCTTCGCCGACTGCCGGATCACCTGGGGAAGCAGCAGCCGCCCCTGCGAATCCATCTCCACCGTCTGTCCGTAGTAGCTGGTCACGTTCAGAAAGTCCTCGCGGTCGGGGTCCGTCGGTTCAAGCTGCACGATCTTCGACTCGATTGCCTCCCACTCCTTCATCGGGTACAACTGCGCCCGCTTGCCGTCCACGCTGGTGATGTAAAAGAGGGGCCCGTATACCTCGTCCACACGGCGCTTGAACTCTGCCGGCAGTTTCAGCCGGAACTTCTCGTCCACTCGCGTCTGGTGATTGCCTCGAAACATTCCAACCTCAGCAGCCGGAACCACTCTTGCCAGCCCGGAAATGACACAATTGGGAGTAAAGTAGCCTCATGGCGAGCAATCTATTCCGCTGCACTCTACTTTATGCCACTTTGTTCCACAACGTCATCTTGACTTAGGGAACCAGGGTTGGCAAGCCCTAAATTGGGAAAAGTCCCAAGTTTTTTGTGGATGGATGTGGAAAACGCTACCGGTAGAGACAATCAGACCATTACCGCTATATGTAGTGTTTTGTTCGAAGGTTCAAGCGCATCCTGCTTCTTGCGGACCCGGGAAAGTTCTGGTAGGCGAAATAAAAGCGAAGATATCCAGGCTTAGCCCTGACTCGAATCACTCTGCGGCCATCTTCCCCAGCCGGGCGCGACGTAGCGACCACAACAGATAAGCAAGCACGACAAGATTCGCAAGCAACAGGCACACCCGGATCCAGTCCGGTCGCCGCACAATCTCATACAGCTCCCACGGCAGAAACGCCGTCGTCACCCCCACAGTCAGGTGTTCGGCCCAGACCTTCTCCATTACCAGCCCGACGCCCTCCGCAATCCGCAGGCCCGCATAGAGAAATGTCGCCACGCCAATCTGCTTCAGGCGATGCGCCGTGATGTCATCCAGATGATCCATCACCCACGTCATCATGCGGCCGTCGAGATCGAACTTCAAACGTTCAGCCAGACGCGTTGCTGCTTCTCCCAGGTCGCGGTGAAGGAAGTGAATCGCGCCCACGCCGACGAGAAAAAAGAAGATCGCCTCAAACAGCTTCAGCAGGCCGATGGCCAACAGGCCCCGATCATGATGCTTGACGGCGTGGTCGTGTTCCCTCGCCGTGCCGATCTCTTCCATCTCGATCCCGCTCCCCATGACACCTGCATCCCGGCTTCCCTGGAATGACTACTCATTCCAGTTGACGAGGGCTGCGCGCGATTGTCAACGTCACCCCCCTTCGCAACGGCACATTGATCTTGTCAATAAAACCACTTGTAGCCTTCGATCCTGCCCACACCTGCCTCCGATGACCCGGTGCTGGAAGTTTTTTCCCGCATCCGATCACAAGCTGGCAATCCAGTCCTGACAAACGCACATAGATGATAGTGAGCGCTCTGAACATCAATAGAACTCCAGGCAAATTGAAAGGGACGAACATCATGAAGAAGACATTCCTCGCATCCATGGCCGCAGCGGCCTTGGCTATCACGACATTCAGCGCAACTGCCCAGATGGACATGAAGGACCCCATGGTTGGCGGCGCCGCGATGTACCCTCCAAGACCATCGTCGAGAACGCAGTCAACTCGCCGATTCACACCACGCTCGTGGCTGCCGTAAAGGCCGCCGGCCTGGTCGACACGCTCAACTCACCCGGCCCCTTCACTGTCTTCGCGCCTACCAACGACGCCTTCGCCAAGCTTCCCGCCGGCACCGTCGACACACTGGTGAAGCCTGAGAACAAGGCGACCCTCACCAAGATCCTCACCTACCATGTCGTACCGGGCAAGCTCAGCGCGAAGGACATCGCGGCTGGCATCAAGGCAGGCGGCGGCAAATACGAGATGACCACCGTTGAAGGGGGCAAGCTCACCGCCACCATGTCCGGCAAGAAGATCATGCTGACCGATGAAAAGGGCGGCATGGCAACCATCACCACGTCGAACGTATTTCAATCGAACGGCGTCATCGATGTCATCGACACCGTGTTGATGCCGAGCTAGCTGAACTTCCTCCCCATGACTGTGCGGCTGGGCGTCTCATTCGAAGACGCCCAGCCGCTTCTTTCGTCCGGTGCGTCAACCCAAGTAAAATTGTCAGGACGCTATGCGATTCTCGTACCACACCGAACAGTGGCTGCCCTATCCCGTCGAGCGGGTCTTCGATTTCTTCGCCAACCCGGACAATCTTCCCTTGCTCATGCCTCCATGGCAGAGGTCGCGCATCGAGGAAGTCTCCATTCTTCCACCACCCAACCGCGCAGTCAGCTCAAACTCGGTCGCCACCGCGGCAGGAGTGGGCACGCGGCTCACGCTCAGCTTCCGTCCCTTCCCCTTTTCGCCTGTGCGCGTTCGCTGGGAGTCGGAGATCACCGATTTCTCCTGGAACCATCACTTCTGCGATCGCCAGCTCCGCGGCCCCTTCGCCTCCTGGAAGCACTGCCACTACGTACGGCCCGCGAGCTGGCGCGGCGTCAATGTCACCCTCGTCGCGGACGACATTGAATACGAAGTGCCTTTCGGCGTCGCAGGCAGGCTAGCGCATCGTCTCTTCCTGCGCGGGAAAATTGAACGCGCCTTCGCCTACCGCCAAAGCCACCTCGAAAAGATTCTCGCGAGTGTCACGTCGCGATCTCCTGAATCGCAGCCGGACCAGTCTGCTGCCTCCTGACGCGCGTCCCCGCGAATGCGCACGCCGCGCACGCCATCAGGATCGGCATCGCTTCCAGCGTGTAGCGCGGCTCGGAGTTCTCCATCGTGCTCAGCAACACGCATCGCAACGCCACATACACCACCGCCGTCGCGACCCCTGGCACGCGTCCCCGCGCCACGCTCACGAGCGCCGCCACAACCAGCGCCAGATTCAATAGCCCGAGCCCAACAGCCTCCACCGACTCGACATGGTGCTCGTCGTAGCGCCACCAGTCCGCGTCCAGTCCAAGCGTCTCGGTGCGCGGACGCAGCGTCATGTCCGCGACCCGCAGCACCGGCACCCACACCAGGCACAGCACCGGATGCGCCTTCACACGCTCCTGCGCCAACGCGGCAAACTTCACGTCAAGTTCCGGGGTCACCGATCTCTGTGTGTTGTACTCGGCCAGCAACTCCGCCGTCTGCGCGCGTTGTGCCGGTGAATCGAACGCGCGCGAGGGTAGATCGTTGACGTCGATCGTGTCCGTCCCCACCTTCCAGAAGACATTGCCGGTGGACACGATGTCCGCCGACCACGTACTCATCCAGCGGTAGAAGCCGTAGGTCACATACTCGTCCGGATCGTTCACCCGCCGCGGCGCGAGTGGCTCGATAACATGGAAGGTCCGCCAGTTACGCATCGCCCACGGAGCCAGCGGCAGCACCGCCAGCACTCCACAAAGCAGCGCAGTCTTCATCCCCAGCAGCAGCCGGCCCTGCATCCACGCATACCAGACAATGGCCGCCGTTACCGCCACGGCAAGCAACACACCATCCGGCCGCAGCAGCATCGCCATCGCCACGGCGAGCGACACGAACAACATCGCCCCGCGGTCCCTCACGCACGCCGCCTGCGCCAGCAACAGCCGCCCCGTAGACCACAACGCCAGTGACACCGCAAAGACGCTGAGGCACTCGGTAAGTGCAATCGTCGAATACGCCGCAGTGAATGGGCAGAGCGCCGCCAGAAACAGCGCGGCCGTGCCCGCCCGGTTCGACACCTGCTCGCGGACAAAGCTCGCAATCAGCCAGCAACCCAGCAAGTCGATGCCGATCTGCGTCGACAGCACCGCAGTGAAATTCCCCTCACCAAACAGCGCGAAGATCGAGCCGAGAAACAGCGGATACCCAGGCAGCCGGATCAGCGTCGGAATGATGGCCCCATCCGTTGCGATCCCATAGGTCGCGTGGTGAAAGAGGTTCTTCGCCAACTCCGCATACACATCCGTATCGTCGTCGGGCGTCATAGGATGCTGGAGGAACCAAAGCCGCAACAGCAGCCCCGCCGCCAGCGCAACCCACCACAGAGCGTTGCCCCGCAGGAATTCCCCGAACCTCAGCCCAGCATGCGATGTCGGCATGGCCGCAAGCATACCATCCTGCACAGAGTTATCATCTCCGCCCCGAATGCACCGACGCGAAGCTTCGACCTTTCGCCGAAGATCGGGCCTCCACCACATCCCGCCTCCAACATCCTGCATCTTAGCCTTCAGGCAGGACGAGGAGGGTGCATCATGGCTGCAACGCAGGAAGAATCAACCAGGACCATCGGCAGCAATGCAACAGCGGCCACCGAGTCTGATCCCCACCCGGTCAAAATAGATCCCACCGCGCCAGCCGGCAGCGAAAACTCCGTCGGTGCGGAGAGTGTCCGCGATGGCCGCCCCACAACCGACGACAGCACGGTCGAGGCGATCGACGAAGAAACGCCCGTCACCCCTGCTCCGCCTGCTCGGTAACCATCTGCGCAGAGCTACCTACCGCAGCGCCATCCGCCGGCTCTCCATCGCCGCCAGGTACGGCCGCGCTTTCTCCAGCGCCGCCTCCGCCGTCAAGCCATACTTCTCGCGCAGAGCCTCCACCTTGCCATGCTCGATGAACGAGTCCGGCCAGCCCACGCGTACTACCGGCACCGGTAGCTCCAACTCACTCAGCGTCTCCAGCACCGCCGAGCCGAACCCACCCGCCAGCACGTGGTCTTCCAGCGTCACCAGCAGTCCGCAATGCCGCCCATACTCGGCCACGCACTCGCGGTCGATCGGCTTGGCAAACCGCGGATTGATCACTGCAGCCGAGAAGCCCTCGCGCTCCAGCATCGCCGCCAACCGCATCGCCTCCGGAAGCATTGCGCCCAGCCCGAAGATCGCGACGTCGTGCCCGTCCTTCACCACTTCAGCCACGCCAATCGCAAGTGCCCGAGGCTGCGCCTTCACTGGCGCCCCCGGCCCCACGCCACGCGGGTAGCGTATCGCCGACGGCCCATCGTGCAGCATCGCCGTGTACAGCATGTCGGCGAGCTCGTCCTCGTCCTTCGGAACCATGTGGATGATATTGGGCACGCTGCGCAGATAGCTGATGTCGAACAGCCCATGGTGCGTCGGCCCGTCGTCGCCCGAGAGCCCCCCGCGGTCCATGCAGAACACCACCGGCAAATTCTGCAGGCACACGTCATGCACCACCTGGTCGAACGCACGCTGCAGGAACGTCGAATAGATCGCGCAGAATGGCTTGTATCCCTTGGTCGCCATGCCCGCGGCGAAGATTACCGCATGCTCTTCCGCGATGCCCACATCGAAGTAGCGCGTCGGGTGGTGTGGACGGAACAGGTCGAGCGCCGTGCCGTTCGGCATCGCCGCCGTAATCGCCACAACCTTGTCATTGCCGTCCGCCAGCTTCGACAGCGTCTCGGCAAATATCTCCGAATAGGTCTTCTGCCCGGCCGACTTCGTCTCACCTGTCTCCGGATCGTACGGCCCCAGCCCATGAAACTTCTTCTGCTTCTCCAATGCCGGCTGGAACCCGCGTCCCTTCTGCGTGATCGCGTGCAGCACGACTGGCTTGTTCTGCTGCTTCAGGAACTTGAATGTCTCGATCAGCAGCGGCAGGTTGTGCCCGTCCACCGGCCCGTAGTAGCTCAGGCCAAACTCCTCGAACAGCATGCCCGGCCCGATCAGCCCCTTGGCCGCCTCTTCCGCCTTGCGTGCCACATGGAGCACAGTCTTGCCGCCGAACCGCTCCAGCAAACCGGCGGCGCGGTCGTGCAGCCCGGCGATCGTCGGATTGGTCACGATCTTGTGGAAGTATTCCGCGATGGCCCCGACGTTCTTGTCGATCGACCACGCATTATCGTTCAGCACCACAATCAGCCGCCTGGTCTGCGCGGCGATATTATTCAGCGCCTCAAACGAAATGCCGTTGGTGAACGCTGCATCCCCGCACAGCGCCACAATATGTTCCTTGCCGCCCGACATGTCCCTCGCCACGGCCATACCCAGCGCCGCGCTCAGCGCTGTGCCAGCGTGCCCGGCGCCATAGCTGTCGTGCTCACTCTCCGTCCGCAGCATGAAGCCGTTCAGCCCGCCCGGCTGGCGAATCGTCTCGAACCGGCGGTTGCGGCCGGTCAGCAGCTTGTGCACGTACGCCTGGTGGCTCACGTCGAAGACGAAGCTGTCGCGCGGGGTGTCGAAAACGTAGTGCATCGCCAGCGTCAGCTCCACCACGCCCAGATTCGGGCCAATGTGACCGCCGGTCTTGGACACACCGAGAATCAGCCGCTCGCGAATCTCTTCGGCAAGTTGAGTCAGTTGCGGAATGGAAAGCCGCTTCACATCCGCCGGAGACTCGATTTTGCTCAACAATTCTTCCATGCTCTCGCCTGTTCGAGCCTCGCCACTTTCATAGGCACCTCCGCTCGCGCAGAAGGTACAGCCTCCAAGTATACCAATCTGTGGGCCAAGCCCGCTTTCGTGCGGATCGGGCCCCGCTCGTCCCGCAGTTTCGCAAAACCCCTGAAGTTACATCGCGTTCCCCGAAAGTACCAGTGCCTCAGGCAGATGCAAGCTCTACGATAGATCAGGTACGATGAACGGCACCTTGGCAAAAAGCGAAGCTACACGCAGTGAAGCCCTGCGTCTCGAGACTCTCGATCTATATCAGATCCTCGACGCGGCGCCCGACCCAGCGATCGACGACCTGGCGGAGCTCGCGGCGAAGATCTGCAGCGCTCCGGTCGCCGGGGTAGCCTTCGCCACGGCCGATCGCATCTGCATCCACGGCCGTTACGGCATCCCGGAGACCGAACTGCCACTCGGCACTCTGCCTGGCGAGCCCCCATTCCGCACCCAGAACGTGCATGAAATCCCCGACACCAGAATCCACCCCGCCTTCGCCCCCAGTGGGATCTTCCTCTCCGGCCGCGCCTTCGGCTTCTATGCCGCCGCTCCGCTCATTACCCAGTCCGGTGTGCGCATTGGCGCGCTCTTCGTCCTCGACCTGACCTCGCGCAGGCTCACGCCCTTTCAAATGCAGACCCTCACCGTGCTCGGTCGCCAGGCGATGACCTCGATCGAGCTCAACTACGCCCTCCGCCAGATGGAGAGCGTCGCCCGCTCCCGCCAGCGCATCGAATCCGCCCTCACAGTCGAGCGCAATTTCGTCTCCACCGTGCTCGACACCGTCGATGCCTTGGTCGCCGTCTTCGACACTGCCGGCCGCATCGTCCGCTTCAACCGCGCCTGCGAAGCCGCCTCTGGATACGACTTCCCCACGCTCGTCGGACGCTATCTTTGGGACAAGCTCATCCCCCACTCCGACATCCCCGCCGCCATTCAGAACTTCGAGCGCCTCCGCGCCGACGGCATCCCCGCCGCATTCGAGAACCAGTGGCTGCACCGGGACGGAAGCCTGCGCCGCATCGCATGGTCGGCCTCGCCGCTGCTCGACGACCAGGGCCACATCAACTTCATCATCGCCACCGGCATCGACGTCACCGTCCAGCGCGCCGCGGAAGACACCCTGCGCGAGAGCGAAGCGCGCTATCGCCAACTCGTCGAAGGCTCGCTCGGCATGGTCTGCACCCACGATCTCCACGGCGTCGTGCTCTCCGTCAACACCCACGGTGCGCAGAGCATCGGCCGCACTCGCGAAGACATGACCGGCCATCGGCTCTCCGAGTTCATGCCCGACGAACGCAGCATCAGCTTCGACAAATACCTCAGCGATATCGTCCGCAGGGGCGAAGTCCAGGGGCTGCTCCGCCTGCGCCACATCAACGGCGAAGTGCGCGTCGTCGCCTACAGAAACAAGCTCATCGAAGTCCCCGGGCGCGATCCCTACGTCCTCGGCTTTGGCGTCGACATCAGCGAACAGCTCCGCGCCAAAGACCAGCTCCGCGCCCTGAGCCGCCAATCCAACTCCATCCTGGAGTCCGTCGGCGACGGCATCTACGGCATCGATCTCGATGGGAACTGCACCGTCGTCAACCCGGCGGCCTCACAGATGCTCGGCTTCAAGCCCGAGGAGATCCTCGGCCGCAACATGCACGACCTCATCCACCACAGCCACGCCGACGGCACTCCCTACCCCGCAGCGGAGTGCCCCATCCAGAACACGATCAACGATCTCGACACGGTACGCGTCGCGAACGAGGTCTTTTGGCGCAAGGACGGAACCAGCTTCCCGGTGGAGTACGTCGCCCGGCCGCAAATCGAAATCCAGTCTGGAATCGAGCCCCAAATCCAGTCCGGCTCCCAGCTCGGAATCCAACTCCAGCCGCAGTCCGGCTCCCTCTCCGAAGAAGCCCGACCTGGCAAGGCGGTCGGCGTCGTCGTCGCATTCACCGACACTACCGAGCGCCGCGCCCTCGACCGCATGAAGGACGAGTTCATCTCCACCGTCTCGCACGAGCTTCGCACCCCGCTCACCTCGCTGCGCGCCGCGCTCGGCCTCATCACCGGAGGCTCCCTCGCCGCACGCCCGGAAAAGCTTCGCCAGATGCTCGACATCGCCACCGGCAACACTGATCGCCTGGTCCGCCTGGTCAACGACATCCTCGAACTCGAGCGCATCGGCTCCGGCAAGGCCGAGCTTCACTACACCATGTGCTCCGCCGACGATCTCTTCCGCCGCGCCGCCGGCCTGCAGCAGACCGGCGCCTCCAAGGCCCAGCTTCGCATCACCTTCAACTCGCAGGGAGTCAACGTCTGGGCAGACCCCGACCGCGTCCTCCAGACCCTCACCAACCTCATCTCCAACGCCATCAAGTTCTCGCCGCCCGGTACCGAGATCCACCTCCGCTCGCGCCGCATCGACGCCAACGAGGCCGAGATCCAGGTCCGCGATCAGGGCCGCGGCATCCCCGAAGACAAGCTCGAAAGGATCTTCGAGCGCTTCCACCAGGTCGATGCGTCCGACTCTCGCACCATGGGCGGCACCGGCCTCGGCCTGGCCATCTGTCGCTCGATCGTCAACCAGCATGGAGGTCGCATCTGGGCCACCAGCACGGTCGGCAAGGGCTCAACCTTCCACTTCACCCTACCCACCCGCCCCGCCAGCAACCTGCTCTAGTCGATGCGCCGAAGCGTCATCCAGCGCTAAACCTGCCAGTCTTCCACCTTCAGCCCCGGCACCCGCCCAAACTCCCGAACATTGTGCGTCACCAGCACCATCCCCCGCGCCAGCGCCTGCCCCGCGATCAACGTATCAAAACCGCCTATGGCGTGCCTTGTCTCTCCAGCGCTGCACGCCCCTCGCGCGCACGTATCGCATCTTCTTCGTCGAACGGAAGCTCTTGTACTCGGCCCGTCAGGAAATGTTCAAGCCTCTCTCTGTTGAACGCCGGACGCCCGCTCCAGTCTGCGCCGTACCAGACCTCAAAGCTCGAAATGGTGGAGACGAAGAGCTTCCTTTCGGCAGCCAAAGCATGCTCGAACCGCTCGCCCACCAACCGAGGTCTTCCGTTCATGATCTCGATGCAAACATTAGTATCGAGCAACATCAGTCGAACGCCTCACGGACCTGCATCTCGGGCTGATTTCGCCCCTCCGGCATAAACGGCTCACTACGAAACGAATCCAGCTTGCGCAGCCACTCCTTTACGTCCATCACCTTCGGCTCAAGCAGAACCCCATTCCCAACCCGCCGGATCCGCACTTCACCCCCCTCGAAGCGGAACTCCTTCGGTAGCCGGACAGCCTGACTCCGCCCATTGCGAAATAGCTTTGCAGTCGTTGCCACGGCACACCTCCAGCCTGATATCTACAAAAAGTAGATACCAATGTGACGCACGCGATGGCCTTACTAGCGAATCACCGGAAACGTCGTCACGCGCAGATGCGTGGCACCATACGGAACCAGCGTCATCCTCGTAACCTCGCCTCGCGACTGCAGTTCCGCATCACTTGGCAAATCAGCCGGATTCTTCGGAGCCTGCTTCAGGTCATCGGGCGCCGGCTCCAGGATTGGCTTCCAGTCGGCTGCCCACCCAGGAAAGCCACGCAACGGCGCCGTGAGCCGTACCGGCGTCGATTCCGCGAGGAATGGATTCTCCGGCACCGGTGACTCCTTCACCTGAACCTTGGCCAGACTTGCCTCCAGCGCCGCATCCAGGCCGTAGCGCCATTCGCTCTGCGGAAAGAATTCAACGACCGGAAACCCTTCGACGTTATTCCCTCTCAGTACGCGCTGGATCGCCTCCGATTCCTCCACGCTCTCAACCCGCTTCTCGTCGATCTTCAGCGAATACACCAGCGGCCCGCGTCGAATCACCGCAGCGCTGCCCTCAAACCACTTCTCCACGGCCACCTTCATCGGCAGTCGCAGAGCGATCACATCCCCATCGCGAAACTCCCGCTTCAACTCCGCAAATGTACCCGCCGCCGCATGCACGGCGCTTGCCCTGCCATTCACCCGGATCGTCGCTCCATCGCACCACTCCGGAATCCGCAGATGCAGCATAAACTCCTGCGGCCGCGCCAGCTTTACCTTGAACGTCACCGTGTCGCGAAACGGGTAGTCCGTCGTCTCCGTAATGCGCACCGCCTGTCCATTGATCTTTGTATTCACCTCGCATGGCCCATACAGCACAGCCGCCAACCCATCCTCCGAGCGCATCCACATCCGCGTCACATAGTTCGGCATCGCGCGGTTCACGTTGCCCGCGCAGCATTCCGTATCATGCGCGGCCCGGTACGACATGCGCGTCATCGCGAAGCGCGGGCAGACAGTGCTCGACGCAAGCACCTGGTTCGCGCTCGAAAAATACTGGAGTTGCTTGAAGTCCTTGGTCACCGCGCCCGGCAACGCGTTGAAGGTGGCCCGCTCAATGCGATCGCCCCAACTGCCCTCGCCGCTCGCCATCAACATGTAGCCGAAACTCCACGACCAGTCGGTGATATCGCAGGTCTCATGCAGCGAGTCGAACGCCGCCGTTCCCATGTTCTCCGAACTCACGATCCCGCCGTCCGGCATCAGGCTGTCCGCCAGGACCTTCCCATATGCAAGCCTCGCCAACTCCAGCGCCCCAGCGTTCCCCGTGTACGAATACATCAACGGAAGCAGCTTCAACTGCTCGGCCGCGGTGACGCCGTGTTCGCGCAAAGGCGCGCTGCCGCGAATCTTGCCCTCGTGCGAAAACGATTTGGAGTCGCTGAAGAAGTAGCGATCGTAGGAGGCGTCGGCAATGTCGCGCAGGCGTTCATCCCCCGTAAGCCCGTAAAGATACAGCGCCTCCTCAGCAAGAAATCCATCCCGGCCGCCACCCACACGTGCGCCCAGCGAATAGCTCCTCAGCAATTCCACCGCAGCCGGATCGCCCGTGCCGGTGTATTCGGCCATCAGCGCCCGCCCCGCGACGACATTCGGCCAGCCCCAGGTCGATTCGCCGATCTTCTCCGGCCCGCTATGGCCCAGAACGTACTCCATCAGGTCGGAAGGAATCTTCTGCGCCGCGGGAGTGTCCAGCAACAGCCCCAGCCGGACCGACCCGTCGAAGAAGTAGCTGGACTGTTCATAAGGCCACCAGTCCGCCCCATGCTTCACTGTCGGAGGAGGAATCTTCCCCGCCAGCATGCATGTGTCGTACGGGTAACCCATGTTCTCCGGGTGGCCGGTGAGCCCGTCAAGCTGGCGGCCAAGCCAGCCTTCGATCCAGCCGCGCGCCTTGACCGCTCCCACAGGCAGCTCTGAGAAGCGGCCGAAATACTGGACCTTGAACTCGCCGGGCGTGGCAAACTCGGTTGCCTCCCCCGTCACCGATGCAATCAGTTGCCCTAAACCACTCCCCGTGACCAAAAGCCCCGCACCAGCCAAGGAGGAACCAGCCAGAAAACCGCGTCGTGTCAGCGCCATCGATCGTTCTTTCGAGTTGGATTGGACAACGCCGCAATTGTACAGACCCAACCGTTGGCTGCCCCATGATCGGCGAGCGGATTCCGCCCTGGCCGATGAGTTTCTTGATGACACCGACAATGGAACCGAGCTATGATTGCGATCCGTTCAAGCCGGAGGGACCGCTCATGGAATCCCCGTCCAACCCCCGCTGCATTCGCAAACTTGTCGATAGCCTGGGTCCCGGTACCCGAGTTGTGTGGATAGCCAACGGAACACTCGGCACTGTCCAACCCGACAAAACCATTCTGTGGGACGACGGCCACCACATGACCCACAAACAGATGAACGACGCCCACGCATTGCTCATCTATAGCGAGGCGGAAAAGCGTCGCATGCAGGAAACGCTCTCCACCAGGCTGGGTTGCGTGCAGCGCGGATGCAAGCTCGTCCGCTGGGACGCGAGTGGTTGTAAAGAAAAAGTCCCCGAACCACTCTGTCCCCTGGCGATCATCTCCGAGCCGGAATCCCCATCCGTCATCGGTCGCAGAAAACACCATATGAAGTCAGTACGAACAGGCGCCGCCTGAATCCCTCGTTGCGAGCGTTGAGGAAGAGACGGCCAGAAACTCCGGCTAAACACAAAGTCTGGGAGACCCATCTTTTCGCGCGCTATGCGGAAACGGGGTTCGCGCCACGCGGGTGTCTCCTCACTTCGCCCCGCCATCCTCTTCCAGCTTCTGCATCGCGACATCCACCATCGCAGCAAAGCCAGGGTCCAGCGGACCCAGCGTCTTCAGCACCTTCCGCACCCGATCCAGGTCGCCGGCACCCACCTGCGGCCCCACCGGCTCCAGCAGAACTCCCCCTCCCTGCCTCCGAATCCGGACTTCCGTCCCCTCAAACCGGAACTCCTTCGGCAGCCGTACCGCCTGGCTCCGCCCGTTCTTGAACAGCTTCGCCCGTTTCTCCAGTGTCTCCGCCATTGCCTCACCTCACCCAAAGTATATACCATTTGATATATACCGCTAGTACGTAAGGCAGCATCGGCTGCCAAGCTTGCATTTGCCAATCCTTGAACGCCGGGCCCATCCGAACGAGCAGGAGTACTTCTATGAAGCACTATGCCGCAACCTTGCTGACCGACGATTCCGGTCAGTATCTCATTGAATTATGCATTGGTGGCTGCACTGATCGCACTTGGCTCGGTCGCCGCACTGACAGGTCTCACCAACACCATTGGGAACGCTCAACGGCGTAGGCACGTCACTGACGAACGCCTAGCCCCGCCCTACTCATCGCCTTCGCGCAGTTTGGCCAGCACCCCGAAGTCCTCAAGCGTCGTGGTATCGCCTTTCACCTCGCCTGTGGTCGCCAGTTCGCGCAGCAACCGGCGCATGATCTTGCCCGAGCGCGTCTTGGGCAGCGTCTGCGTGAAACGCAGGTCGTCGGGCCTGGCCAGCGCGCCAATCTCCTTCGCGACCCACTTGCGCAGCTCCTGGCGCAGGGCATCGCTCGGCTCGTACCCTTCGTCGAGGGTCACGAACGCAGCGATTGCCTGCCCCTTCATGTCGTCCGGCCGTCCAACCACCGCTGCCTCGGCCACCTTCGGATGCGCCACCAGCGCCGACTCGATCTCCATCGTGCCCAGCCGGTGCCCGCTCACGTTGATGACGTCGTCCACGCGGCCCATCAGCCAGTAGTAGCCGTCCGCATCCCAGCGCGCGCCGTCGCCGGTAAAGTAGCTGCCCGGAATCTCCGAGAAGTACGCCTCTTGATACCGCTCCGCATCACCCCAGATCGTCCGCGCCATCGAAGGCCAGGGCTTGCGCACCACCAGCAACCCGCCTTGCCCCAGCGGCACCGGCGCGCCTTCCTTCGTAACCACTTCGGGAACGATCCCGAAAAACGGCCGCGTGGCTGAACCCGGCTTGGTCGCCACTGCTCCAGGTATCGGAGAGATCATGATTGTGCCCGTCTCCGTCTGCCACCATGTATCGACGATTGGACAGCGCTCCTTGCCGATCTCGCGGTGGTACCACATCCACGCCTCGGGATTGATCGGCTCGCCGACTGTTCCCAGCAGCCGCAGCGAGGCGAGCGAATGCTTATGCACCCACTCGTCGCCCCACTTGATGAACGCGCGAATCGCCGTCGGCGCGGTGTAGAAGATACTCACCTTGTGGTCGTCGATGATCTTCCAGAAGCGGTCGTTTGCCGGAAAGTTCGGCGCGCCTTCGTACATCACCACGGTCGCGCCGTTTTGCAGCGGCCCATACACAACGTATGAGTGCCCCGTAACCCAGCCGATATCCGCCGTACACCAGAAGACATCGTCCTCGCGCAGATCGAAGACGTATTTGCTCGTCAGATAGCTCTGTACCGAGTAGCCACCCGTGGTGTGCACAAGCCCCTTCGGCTTGCCCGTGGTGCCGGAGGTGTACAGGATGTAGAGAAGGTCCTCGGAGTCCATCCACTCCGCGGGGCAGACAGCCTCCGCCTCATTCATCAGCTCGTGCCACCAGAGGTCGCGGCCAGGCCTCATAGCCGCCGTTTGCTCCCACGCCTCGGCGCGCCGGTAGACGACGACCTTGCGGACAGTCGGACAGCGATCCATCGCCTCATCCACAATCTCCTTCAGCCTCACCTCGGTGCCGCGCCGGTAGCTCACATCCTGCGTCAGCACCGCAACGCACGCCGAATCGTTGACTCGGTCCACGATCGCCTGCGCCGCGAAGCCGCCGAAGATCACCGAATGCACAGCGCCGATTCGCGCACAGGCAAGCATCGCAATCGCCAGTTCAGGGCACATTCCCATGTAGATCGCGACGCGGTCGCCGCGCTTGATTCCCAGGTCTTTGAGTACGTTGGCGAATCGCTGGACCTGTGCGAGCAACTCGCCATAGGTGATGCGCCGCACCTCGCCCGGTTCGCCCTCCCACAGCAGCGCGACCTTGTCCCGCCGCGCGCCATTGGCGTGCCGATCGACACAGTTGTGGCTCAGATTCAGCTTGCCGCCGGTAAACCACTTTGCGCGCGCAATGTCGCCGGTCTGCACTTTGTCCCACGGTGCGAACCACTCCAACTCGCCGGCCGCCGCCGCCCAGAACGCCTCCGGCTGCTCGATGCTGCGCCGGTACAACGCTTCGTACTGTTCAAGGCTCGAGATGCGCGCCTTGGCGGAGAACTCCGCCGGCGGCTGAAATACGCGGTTCTCCCGCAGCAGCGATTCCATGTTCGTACCGTCTGACGTTTGCACGCACATCCCCCGTTGTCGTAACTGACCTGATCTCGCTTGATCTTGATCCGCAAAAAAGAAGGTACGCTAAGCCCGCTGTGATGGGCAAACTTTAGCGCCCCAAATCGTGGTCACTGCTAGACTTGGCCTCATGACCTTCCTTGAATGGTCCGCCATCGGCTGCTTCCTCGGCTTCGTCTTCGGCGTAGGCTGCGCGCTGGCGGTAATGTATTCGATCTACCTGGGTGGATACCGTGCCGCGGTGAAGGACTCGCAGATTGACCCGCCGCCCGAGCGCCTGGTCAAAGAACTCGCCAAGCTCTCCCGCTAAGCACCGGAATTCACCCGGCAGATCCCGCCGCTATCGGCTCGCCAGTTGCGCACGCATCCCTCTCACCTCGTTGGTCAGCACGTCGAGTGCGTCCTTGAGCGCGGCGATGTGCGCCTCGTCCGCCGTGGGCTTCATCGCCTCCACGTAGAACGATCCGTTCGGCTCCAGGGCACAGACTTCGACCTCGGAGAAGTCGTTTAGCCCTTGCTTGTGAATCACGGAGAGAAGTTCCAATTCGGTCATCGTCTCCTTCTGCAGCGCCTTCGGATCAACTACGCCGTGGCGAATGAACTCCGTCTTAGTGCCTTCCAGCACTTGCTCCAATTTAGGCGCTTTGAACAGCACCCGCGTCAGCAGCCAGTTGATCGTCAGCAGCGAAAACGCGCCAATCATGCCCCCCGTCACCGAGTTGTCGTTCCCGATGATCGCGTTCTGCACCGTGTTGGAGAGACTGAGCAAAACGACCAGGTCGAAGGGGTTCAACTGCGCCAACTCGCGTTTGCCGAACAACCGCAGAAAGACGACTAGGAAGAGATAAACAACGATCGGCCGGATGATCTTTTCGAGCCACGGCAGTGGCAGATGAAACATGCTGTCGAGCATTCAGACTTCCTCCCGTTCGCTTCATGCGTAGCGTTTCTGGTGCCACTCCCAGGCGCTGGCGACGATGGCGTCAAGATCCGCAAACCGCGGCTGCCAGCCAAGCTCCTGCTTGATCTTTTCCGAGCCCGCCACCAGCACCGCCGGATCGCCCTCACGGCGCGGGCACTCTTCCACCGGGATCGGCCTCCCAGTCACCCGCCTCACGGAGGCGATTACCTCGCGCACCGTAAAACCCTGCCCGTTGCCGATGTTGTAGATCACGCGGTCCTTGTTTTCCAGCGCCGCAAGCGCGAGAAGATGTGCATCGGCCAGGTCGCGCACATGGATGTAGTCGCGAATGCAGGTGCCGTCGTGGGTGGGGTAGTCCGACCCGAAGATCTTGATGCTCTGCCGGCGGCCAAGCGCAACATCGAGAACAAGCGGTATCAAGTGTGATTCCGGCTCATGCGCTTCGCCGTACCCCTCAATTGCGCCGGCGACGTTGAAGTAGCGGAGGCTCGCATAGCGGAATCCGTGGATGCGATTGAACCAGCGCAGCATGTGTTCGACCAGCAACTTGCTCTCGCCATACGCGTTGGTGGGCTCAAGCTTGGCGTCTTCGAGGATGGGAGTTCGGACGGGCTCACCATAGCAGGCCGCAGTCGAGCTGAACACCAGACGGTCATGTCCGGTGGCTAACATAGCCTCGAGCAGCGAGAGCGTCCCCGCCGTGTTATTGCGGAAATAGATCTCCGGCCGATGCATGCTCTCGCCTGCTTCAATCAGCGCAGCGAAGTGCATAACTCCTTGAAAACGCCCCAACTCAAGCGTTTCCACAAGCAGCGTCCGATCTGCGAGATCACCCTCGACAAAATCGGCACCGGGCGCCACCGCGGACGGCTTGCTGTGGCACAGGTTGTCATAGATGGTCACGGCGTGCCCGCCGGCCAACAAACATCGTGCCACGGTGCCGCCAATATAACCGGCGCCGCCTGTAACCAGAATTCTCATCATGTCTCCGCGCGCGAACGATTCGCACTACAACCAAAGTATAGGGATTTCATCTCAAAAGAGTGATTTCCCCAAAGCTCGGGTTAATTGAAGATGACAGAGCGGCACATACCGGAGGAAACGCGGGAATTAGGTGGCATCGATGGCACCCGTTTTTCGCGGCTTGGAGTCTCACCGCAATGCAACAGTGGTATGCTCGGTTCAATTCGGCGGATCCAAGCATCATATGACATTGGTAACCGCTCCAAACGAGTATCCCCGGTGCGTTGGGAGGGTCTCCACATTGTTAGTTTTTCAGGGGTTTGTAGATGATTCGATGGGCCAGTCGCTTTAAAAAGGTGGTCTAATAAGGGTCGATTGTAAACCCAGTTTGTTACCTTGGCGTCTCAGATTGCGTCATACTTATTACTAATCCCGCCGCTCCGTAGCAGGGCGACCGACACAAGGAAACCTTACCGACCATGCTAGCGCCACTTCGCAGCGCAATTCCCGGACCACCGAAGAGCATGCAGTTTGCTCATTTTGGCGTCCTCGATGCCGGAGCCCAAAGCAAGGCTTCGACGGTCACCTCGTTGCTAATCAACGTGGCCATCGCGTTTGTGGTCATCGTGCTCAGCTTGGCTCACAAACAGATCCTCGAGACTACGAAGAGCCTCACCATGCTGACCGAACCGGTCGTCCAAAAGAAGCCTGAGCCGGTCAAGCCGAAGATTGCTCCGCCCAAGCCGAAGCCGCTTCCCGAACTCGCCAAAGTCGAGGAACCCAAAATTGTCATCCCCAAGGTGAAGATGCCGGAGTTGCCGAAGCAGCCCGTCGTCAAGATGGACCAGCCTAAGCCGATTCTCATTCCGGCTGCACCAAAGCGGATCATTGCAATGGCGGCTCCGGTGGCGGTGAGCCTGGCGCATCCGCAGGCCGCGTCGGTCGTGAACAATGACGCGCATCCTTCCGCGGTCCGCCTGGGAACGCCGGATAGCCCCATCAGCAACCTCAAGGGTCCATCGGTCGCCCCCGTCAATCTCGCGCGAGGCATGCCCGGAATGAACGCCGCGAACACCGGCAACGGACCACCAGCCACCAAGGTCATTCTCGGCAATGGCAGTCCCGAGAGCACCACCATCAAGGGCAACGGTGTAATCGCCGCGGTCGGACTCCCGCATGGCGTTCCCGGAGGCACCGGTACCGGTAAGGTTCCAACTGGTCAGCAGGTCAATCTCGGCCAGGCAACACCACCGCCAGCGGCCAAGGCGGCGGCCCTCGCTTCAACGGCACCCGGTAAAACGCTCAAGGTTATCTCGAAGCCCAAACCCGAGTACACGGCCGAGGCTCGCCAGATGCACATCGAGGGCGTCGTCACCATCCACATCCGGGTGTCGCCGAATGGGTCAGTCGAAGTTCTGGGAGTGATCAAGCCCCTTGGCTATGGTCTCGACGATTCTGCCAGGCGCGCCATCATGGCCACAAGGTTCGAGCCCGCGACCGATGCGTCAGGGAATCCGATCGCCTGGGATGGCCTTGTCAATGTCACTTTCCAACTCGCCGGGTAGCAGCTATGTCGGCTGCTGGTTGGCGAAGCAACATTTTTCTTGTGTGAACTTACTTTTGCTGCAACCGCTTTACGAACACGCTGACTTTACTTACGAAGGTGGCCGCGAGGTCACCATAGGGAGCCGCAAATCATGATTTCTCGTTCAAGATCCACCGCTGGTGTTACGCTGCTGGCGCTTCTCCTCGCGGCAACCTTTCCCGCATTCGCTGGAGCATCCATCATCTTCGGCAAGAAGAAGGTCGAACAGGACACCATGCCAGGCCGAAAGCTGACCCCGGCGCAGAATGCCCTCATCGACAAAGCCATCGTCCGCGAGAAGGAAGTGATCAAGGTCGTCAAGGAACGCGCTCCCCTGGTCGAGACCTACATCCAGAACATGAAGCCCGACCCGGTGTTGCTGCAGGTCCCCGTCTCGGACGAGCATCACCTGGCCCGGGTCGACTTCAGCAAGGTCATCAACGACGACCTGTATAAGGACAACAAGGGCAACTTCGCCGCCAAGAAGAGCAAGTTCGCCTTCTTCAAGGACTCCTTCGGGGCACTCGGCGGAATCTCCAGCAGCCTTCGCCTCACCTTCCACGAGTCCGGCTTCGTCCAGATGATCCTCATGGACTCGAACAGCTTCGATCGCGAGCACTACACCTTTACCTTCATCCGCAACGACTTTCTTGGCAACATCCCCACGGCCGTCTTTGACGTCCAGCCAATCAGCGGCAAGCGCGAATACGGACGCTTCTTCGGACGCATCTGGGTCGAGACCCGCGAAGGCAACGTCGTCCGCTTCAACGGAGACTTCGCCGGCTCCATTCAGACCATGAAGGAGTTCTACCACTTCGATAGTTGGCGCACGAACGTCCAGCCCGGCCTGTGGCTCCCCACCTCCTTCTATGTCGAAGAGAGCGACCCCAAGAGCCCAAGCAGCACGCTGGCGTTTAAGGCCATCAACTATGTTTGGGGCTATGTTCTAAAGGTCCCGAGCAATAATGCCGAAAACACGAACTTGGAGGTTGTAAACGCCCAGGATGTCTCGAACGATGCTCCCGACCTGAGCCCACTCGGAGCGCAGAGGGAGTGGGTGCAGCAGGCTGAGGACAACGTGATCGAACGGCTCTTCCAGGCCGGTCTGCTCGATGCCCCGAGCGAGTTCGATAAGACCCTCGAAGCGCTGGCAAACAACATCCTCGTCTACAACAATATTCAGGTCAGCCGGCCGATCCGCGTCCGCACTTTGCTGACGGAGCCGCTCGAGTCGCTCGCGGTCGGCAACACCATCATCCTCTCCAAGAGCCTCATCGACACCACCAGCGTGGTCACCGCCGATGGCGCGCAGCAGATGGGTAACCTGAATGCGATCCTCGCATTCCAGTTGGCGCATATCATTCTGGGCCACCGCCTCGATACCAAGTACGCGTTCAGCGACCGCCTGCTCTTCCCCTCCACCTCGGTGTTTCAACGCATCCCGATGCACCACACCGACGCGGACAACACGGAGGCTGCCAAGAAGGCATTGGATCTTTTGAGCGCGAAGGAACTCGCCGGCGGACAGCAGTACTTCGGCCTCTACCTGCAGCAGTTGCAGCTGCGGTTGAAAGAGCTGCCCGCACTGAATACGCCAATGATCGGCGACGCCCTGATCAAGAGCGACAAAGACTCTACCTTCTGGATGGCCGCCATGGTTCCAAAAGGCATCAAACTCGACATGAAGGATCTCAAGCAGCAGGCAGCTATGCCCTTGGCGAGCTTCCTGCGGTTCGATCCCTGGACCGATCAAGTCGTGCAGATGCACACCAGCTTCGAGCCAATTCTCAACCCCCGCGACAAGATGCCGTTCGAGGTTGAACCCGTCTATTTGAAGCTCACCTATTTTGCCCCGCCCGCGGCCCCGACAGCAGCACCCTCCGCTGCGCCCGCAGCGAACGCGCCAGCAGCCGCGACGCCAGCCAGCGACGCTAGCCCTACCGCAGCCGCGGATACTGGGGCCCAGCAAGCTTCGCCGGCGGCCAGTGCGCCACGATGAATAACCCTGCTCGACGGCAGCGATGCAGAGACTTGCATCCTGCCAGGAGAGGCACCTACCTGAAGTATCTGCACCACGCGGAGCACTGCTGTTCTTGCCAGGAGATGGAATGCTGAAGACGTTGATGACTATCGGATCCCTTGCTGGTGTGCTTTCCCTTACTTCCATCGGGCATGCCCAGGCGTTGCCGACCGCCACCGGTCACGGCTCTCTACAGGCTGGAGGCGGGTTTAGCCTGGCCATGCCTGACTACGGCCAAAAGAACATCAAGGGAATTTCCGCGTTCGGCGACCTCGACTTTACCCCTCATATCGGGGTCGAAGCGGACATCCATTACGTCGCACTGATTACGCCCACCGACCTCGCTGAGAACACCTACGAGATCGGCCCGAGATACGTCTACCGCAAGGGACGGTTTGCCCCTTACGCCAAGGTCATGGGAGGCTTGGGCGACCTCGTCATTCAGGAGACGGAGGACAACCCGGGCAGGTACAGCGGCACCTATTTCATGTACAGCTTTGGCGGGGGGCTCGACATACTCGTCCCTCACCACATCGTCATTCGCGCAATGGATGTGGAGTTTCAGCGCTGGCCTAACCTCGGCAACGGTCTCACTCCAACCGTGTTCACCGTGGGCGCAGCCTATCGATTCCGCTAACATCTCGATTTGCCGAAAGCAGGCTGCACCGAAACGAGAGCGATATAATCGCTCTCGTTGTCGTTAACCTGCCCCACGCGGAGAGGCCCCTCTTGATCGGACGACTTGCACTATCGTTCCTTCTCGGGGGAGCATCCATACTTTCCGGCCAGGCCATCCCAACCGCCTCACGCGCAGGAGATGCCCAGATCGGCGTCGGCTACAGCATGGCCAGGCCAGACTACGTCCAGCAGACCTTCCAGGGGTTCACCGCATACGGCGACTTCGACTTCAGGCCGCATCTCGGCGTGGAAGCGGAGTTCCACCAGGTCTACAGCACAAACGGCGACCTGAGCTTCGAAAGAACGTATGAGATTGGCGGGCGCTATCTCCGCACCTACGGCCCGCTGGTTCCATATGTCAAAGCGATGATCGGGCGGGGCGACTTCAACTATCCGTTTGGCGAAGCCGAACTCGCCTACAACATGTTCGCGGGTGGAGTTGGCGCTGACTTCAAGCTGGGGCCCTATCTTCGCATTCGCGGCGAATACGAGTTCCAGAAATGGTCCAGTTTCCCGAACGGTGGTCTGACGCCTCAGATTGTGACCGTTGGCGCCGCATATCACTTTGGCGGCAAAGCACAATACAAGTAATCCACCGGGGCCGGGCGTCAATAGACCCAATAACTCCAATGCCCCACATCTCGATCTCAACGATCAGACGTGGGGCATGAAGACAGCAAATCCGGTGGAACCCCGCTTAGCCGGGCCCCAAAACTTCTCTAGAAGTGATACGCCACGCCGATCGTCGGCACCGAAATGATCTCGTAGCGGTTCGTGGAAAACCTGTCAAATCCGAAGTTCGGCGTCTTGGTCAAAAGGCCGCGATACTCGGCGCGAATATCAAAGCTCGGGCTCAGTTCATACGCTACACCGCCCCCGAAGAGGCCGGCGATGCCTTTGCTGGATTTGCTGCCCAACTCGTTGGTCCCCTGGTCCAGAATAGGCGTAAAGATCAGCGTGCCGACTCCAACCTGGGCAAAGGGACTGAATCTCTTGAAATTGAGACTGTAAACGTAGGCCGCGCTGATCTCCTGCTGCCGCGCGTGAATGCGGGCATTCGGATCGAAACTCACGTGATATTTCCGCGAGTCCTGCGCAAAGCTGTAGTTCACTTCCAAAGCGCTCTTCGGGGTCAGCATATACCGGTAGCTCATCAGCAACCCCAAAGCGCCGGTCATTTTCTCATCCACGTTCGCAGCGCCATGGACCGTGGGACCGAAGATTCCGGTGCCGCTGAAGCTTACATCTTGCCGGCTCTCCTGCGCATACCCTGCAGCGGCCGAAAGCATCAGCACGCCCAACAACATCGTCTTCTTCATTCTTCGTTTCTACCCCTTCTTGTTCCTTCGCAAACTCGTCCCCGGACTCTCAGGCAAAGGCGCGGTTACTCCAATCATTGTACCCGTACCCCGGCTCTCGTGGGGCGTCCCGCCACGCAAGAAGGCCGGGGATTCAAACATCTCCCCGGCCTTTTTACGATCCTTGACAATAATTACTGTGGGGGTGCAGCTGGTGGTGGGCCACCGCCGCCAGGACCGCGGCCCTGTGGCAGCGAGGCGAGGTACGCGTCAAACTTCGGCTTCTGGTCGTCTGTCAGCAGCGCCTTGATCTGTGTATTCTCGTCCGCGCGCATCGCAGTCATCTTGGTGCGCATGTCCGGATCCTGCGCCGCCCGCATATCAGCCATCTTCTTCATGTCGGCTTCATAGATCGCCTTGATCTTAACCTTCTGGTCATCCGTCAGCGTCACGGCCTTGTCGACTGCGGCCACTCGCTGGTCTGAGGTCATCTGCATACGACCACCGCCGCCGCCGCCCTGCGCCATCATCGGCACCGAGCATAGCGCGGCAGTACACATTGCCACCGCGCCCATGCGCGAGGCATATCTACGAAACGTCATCATATTCATTAGCTGTTCTCCAGTGTCGATGCCGGCATAGTTTCTCCGGCGGACAAGTCTACCGTTACAGACGGACAACCCGCCATAAGAGTTTGAGCAAATGAAAACAAATTTCACCGTGGGAATTCGGCAGCCCCTCGCAGCCTCGCCCACGCCGCGCTAAACCGCGACCGACTCACCATCATTCTCACCTTGGCTCAAACGCCCCGCTCAGGGTGAAAACAATAGGGATCGCCGTGTGCGGCAGCGTACGCCTCCACCACTTTCAGGAAGGCCACCGCGACGTGTGACAGGCTCGCCTGCCGCCGATAGACCAGCCGAAGCTTGCGTTCGAGTTGCAATTCCTTCACCCGCACCCGCACCAGCGCGCCGCTCGCCAGCTCCGTCCGAACCGTCAGCCCCGGCACCAGGGCAACCCCATTGCCCATCTCCACAAAGCGCTTGATGGCCTCCAGCGACGGCAGCTCCACGCCCATCCGCAGCGGTGTCTTGTACCGCCGGAAGGTCTCAATCACCTTCTGCCGCTGCGGAGATGAGATATTGTGCGCAATAAAATTCTGCGCCCCAAGCTGCCGGATCGACACCTCTTCCGCCTGTGCCAGCGCGTGGTTCGGATTGACGACAAAGTCCAGTTCGTCCCGATACACCACCACGGAACGTATCTGAGCATCGTCCGGACGGAAGCTCAACACCCCGATCTCCACCGAATGCATCAGCACATCATCCGAGATGCGGCTCGCCAGTGCCCGTTGCACCGTGACCTTGATGCGCGGATTCAGCCGCCGAAACTCGTCCAGCAGCGGCAACAGATAGAGGCACGTATACTCATTCGCCGCCAGGTTCAGCCGCCCGCGATGCAACTCCCGCAACTCACTCAACGCGCCCGCCGCCTCAGTACGCAGGTTCAGCAGCTTCACCGCGTACTCGCGCAGCACCTCGCCCGCGTCGGTCAGCGTGCCATCGCGCGACGACCGCTCCAGCAGCACCTCGCCCAACTCGGCTTCGAGCTTGGCGATGGCCTGGCTCACGGCCGGCTGGGTTCGGTGGAGCCGCGTGGCCGCGCGCGAGAAGCTGCGCTCCTCCGCAACCGCAAGAAATGTCTCCAGTTGAAACAGGTCCACGGACTAGCCGCCTTCCCGAGCGCAACCTCGCTCAACTTCGAATATATCAATTAGAATTAGTAATATGTGTGCTAAATACTATAAGCCTGCGTTATTCTAAGGAACAAGGAGTCGAGGTCGCATCCCATGCCCGTGACAGATCCCCCGAGCACCCAGCAAGAGCCGTTGCAAGGCCCCCGCGTCTACTTCTTCGACACCACCCTCCGCGACGGCGAGCAGTCGCCCGGATGCACCATGCACAGCGGAGAAAAGCTGCGCATGGCGCATCAGATCGCCTCCCTCGGCGTCGACATCCTCGAGGCAGGCTTCGCCATCGCCTCCGAGGGCGACTCCGAATCCATCCGCACCATCGCGCGCGAAGTTCGTGGCCCCATCATCGCCTCGCTCGCCCGCGCCAAGCGCGAGGACATCGAAGCCGCCGCCCGCAGCATCGAACCCGCCGCCCGCGCCCGCATCCACACTTTCCTGTCCACCTCCGACCTGCATCTTGCCGCCAAGCTGAAGATCACCCGCGAGCAGGCGCTCGACCAGATCGCCGAGATGGTCGCTCTCGCCCGCAGCTACGCCGAGGACGTCGAGTTCTCCCCCGAAGACGCCACCCGCACCGACCGCGACTTCCTCATCAAGGTCTGCGAGGTCGCCATCCAGGCCGGCGCAACCACGCTCAACCTCCCCGACACCGTCGGCTACTGCATTCCGCAGGACTACGCGCAGATGTTCCTCGATGTCCGCGCCCGCATCCCCAGAATCGACACCGACAACATCATCCTCTCCGCGCACTGCCACGACGACCTCGGCCTCGCCGTCGCGAACACCGTCGCCTCCGTCGAGGCCGGCGTCCGCCAGGTCGAGTGCGCCATCAACGGCATCGGCGAACGCGCCGGTAACGCCTCTCTCGAAGAGCTCGCCGCCATCTTCGTCACGCGCCGTGACAAGCTGCCCTACAAGCACAACATCGTCATGAGCAAGCTCTACCCCACCAGCCAGATGCTGACGGAATGCATCACCTTCGGCGCCGCGCCCAACAAGGCCATCGTCGGAGCCAACGCCTTCGCACACGCCGCCGGCATCCACCAGCACGGCGTGATGGTGAACCCGCTGACCTACGAGATCATGACGCCCGAATCCGTCGGCGTACCCCACAACTCGCTCGTCCTCGGAAAGCACAGCGGTCGCCGCGCCCTCGAACAGCGCTACGTCGAACTCGGCCAACCGCTCACCCGCGAACAGTTGAACGCCGTCTACACCCGCTTCACCGAGTTGGCCGACCGCAAGAAAACCATCTACGACCAGGATCTCCTAAGCCTGCTCAAACCCGAACCCAACGTCTCCGTCCTCGCATGAAAGCTGTGGTTGTCATTCTGAACGAAGTGAAGAACCCCCGTATTTCGTTGTTGCTTGTTCTTAAATCAGTTCCATCGGTGTTGATCCGTGTTCAGCCTTTGCCCTGCAGTTGTCTGTTTTAGGAGTTAGTCAATGCGTTTGAAGATAGCCATCCTCGCCGGCGACGGCATCGGTCCCGAAGTCACCAACGAAGCCGTCAACATCCTCAAAGCCGTCGCCGAGTTCGGCGGCCACGACTTCACCTTCGTCCCGCTGCTGGTCGGCGGAGTCGCCATCACAGCCACCGGCTCGCCGCTCCCCACCGCGACCCTCGAAGCCTCGCTCGAGTGCGACGCCGTCCTGATGGGCGCGGTTGGTGACAACAAGTTCAACTCCCTCACGCCGGACAAGCGCCCCGAAGCCGGCCTGCTCCAGATCCGCCAGGCCCTCGGCGGTTTCGCCAACCTGCGCCCCTCGATCGCGTACCCCGCGCTCTCGGCCAACTCGCCGCTCCGCCCCGAAGTCACCGAAGGCGCCGACATCCTCTTCGTCCGCGAACTGCTCGGCGGCCTCTACTTCGGCTCGCCGCGCTGGTGGAACCGCGAGACCAACGAGTCCATCAACACCATGCGCTACACCAAGGCTGAAGTCGTCCGCGTCGCGCGCGTCGCCTTCGAACTCGCCGCCAAGCGCCGCAAGAAAGTCACCTCCGTCGACAAGGCCAACGTGCTCGAAGTCTCGCAGCTCTGGCGAGACGCCGTCACCGAGGTCGCCAAGGACTACCCCACGGTCACGCTCGAGCACCAGCTCGTCGACTCGATGGCCATGCACCTCATGAACATCCCACGCAACTTCGACGTCGTACTCACCGAAAATCTCTTCGGCGACATCCTCTCGGACGAGGCCGCCGTCATTACCGGCTCGCTCGGCATGCTGCCCTCGGCCACCATCGGCGGCGCGGTCAATTTATACGAGCCCGTGCACGGCTCCGCACCCGACATCGCCGGTACCGGCAAGGCCAACCCACTCGGCGCGATCCTCACCTCCGCCATGGTGCTGCGCCACTCGGCCAACCTCGAACAGGATGCCGCCGCCATCGAATCCGCCGTCGGCAAAGTCCTCGCCGCCGGCCATCGCACCGCAGACATCGCCCACGGCAACGCCAAAGGCCAACACCTCGTCTCCACCACCGAGATGGGCAAACTCGTCCACCAGGCGCTCGCCGAATCCATCGACCGCCGCCAAGCCATGCACGCCGTCTGATTTTTGTTTGTCATTCCCTTTGTTTGTCATTCCCGAAGGGAATCTGCTTCTTCTGTTGCTGTTGTTTCTCGCTGTTGCTGTTGTTTCTGAGATAGGTCCGGGCTTTAGCCCGGACAATCACAGGGCTCTAAAGGGAAGGGGTTTTAGCCCCCGGGACTCGTCTTAACGGTATGAATCGCCTCCTCCAACTCGCCACCGCTCTCCTCCTCACGACCACGCTCGCGCCGGCGCAGTTCCACTCGCCGCAGGTCAACAAAAAAGAGAAGCCGCAGCGCGAAGACGTTGAATGGATCTGGCAGTACACCCCCGCGCCTCCCGACAAGGACGGCCGCGAGAACGACCTGATTCAGGACCCTCACTTCCGTCCATTCCTCGAGCAGTTCCTGACGGCGCCTCAGACCTTCTGGGGCACGCCCATCGACGGCCGCTACCGCTCGCTCGCCAACACCGCGCTCGATCACCTCAGCGTTCCCGGCAAGGTCCTCGCCGACGAGAACCGCTACGTCTCCATCACCGGCTGCGTCATCCACTTCTGCCCCGCGCGCGGCCTGCTCTGGGTCGACCTCAACGGCTCCCATCACCTCGTAGTCTTCGCCGCCATCGACTGGATCAAAGAAAATCGCCCCGCCAGCGATCCCGGCGCCGAATACACCCTCTGGCTCTTCCCCAGCCAGCCTTTGACCCTAGCCTCAGTTGGAGCACAGCACCCGCCCGCCGCACTCACCAAAGCCATCGCGCGCTGGACCGCCGAGCCGCTCCCCGGCCGCGGCATCATCCAGAACATCACCCACGCCATCCTCGTCGATCCCGACGGCACGCCCCACGAAGTAGCGCCCTCAACCCTCGGCGTCGCCCCACCGGCAAGCCAAACCGACACAGACGCAGCCCCACTGAAGCCAAGAGAGTAGACCGAGACCCAAACCTATGACGACACCGACCACCACTCCCCGCACCCTCTTCGAAAAAGTCTGGCACCAGCACCTCGTCGCCGAACCCGAGGGCGAGCCCTCGCTGCTCTACATCGATCTCCACCTCATCCACGAGGTCACCAGCCCGCAAGCCTTCGACGGCCTGCGCATGACCGGCCGCAAGCTTCGCCGGCCCGACCGCACGCTCGCCACGGTGGACCACAACGTCCCCACCACCAGCGTCGCCGACCGCCTGCACATCGTTGACCAGATTTCCTCGCGCCAGATCGAGGCCCTGCGCAAGAACTGCGCCGACTTCGGCGTCGAGTTCTACGACGTCCAATCCCCCAACCAGGGCATCGTCCACATCATCGGCCCCGAACTCGGCTTCACCAAGCCCGGCATGACCATCGTCTGCGGCGACTCGCACACCTCCACCCACGGAGCCTTCGGAGCGCTCGCATTCGGCATCGGCACCAGCGAAGTCGAGCACGTCATGGCCACGCAGACCCTCCCGCAGGCCAAGGCAAAAACCTTCCGCATCAACGTCGAAGGCGACCTGCCCGTCGGCGTCACCGCCAAGGACATCGTCCTGCACATCATCGGCGAGATCGGCACCGCCGGCGCCACCGGCTACGTCGTCGAATACGCCGGCTCGGCCATCCGCGCCCTCTCCATGGAAGGCCGCATGACCATCTGCAACATGTCCATCGAGGCCGGAGCACGCGCCGGAATGATCGCCCCCGACGCCACCACCTTCGCCTACCTCAAGGGCCGCCGCTACTCGCCCTCAGCCTTGAGCCAGAATGGAAAGCCCGCAGCGTGGGACGAGGCCGTCGCCCACTGGTCCACGCTCGCCAGCGATCCCGGCGCAAAGTTCGACCGCGAACTCAACCTCGCCGCCGCCGACATCACGCCCACCGTCTCCTGGGGCACCTCGCCCGGCATGGTCACCGGCGTCAAGTCCACCGTGCCGCTCGCCGATCCCAACGCCAGCGAAGCCGATCGCAAAAACTTCGAACGCGCCCTCGAATACATGGATCTGAAGGCTGGTACGCCGATCGAACAGATCAATGTCGACTGTGTCTTCCTCGGCTCCTGCACCAACGGCCGCATCGAGGATCTCCGTGCAGCCGCCCAGGTTGTCCGCGGCTATCACGTCGCTACCACGGTCCGCGCGATGGTCGTCCCCGGCTCGCAGGCCGTCAAGGCGCAAGCCGAACAGGAAGGTCTCGACAGCATCTTCAAGGAAGCCGGCTTCGACTGGCGCGAGCCCGGCTGCTCCATGTGCCTCGCCATGAACCCCGACATCCTCTCCCCCGGCGAGCGCTGCGCATCCACCTCCAACCGCAACTTCGAAGGCCGCCAGGGCCGCGGAGGCCGCACCCACCTAGTCAGCCCCCAGATGGCCGCAGCCGCAGCCATCGCCGGCCACTTCACCGACATCCGCAACTGGAAGTTCAAGGACAAGTCATGACGCCCTTTTGTTTCATGACGCCCTTTGTTTGTCATTCCCGAAGGGAATCTGCTTCTTCCTCTGCCGATGCCTTTACTGACCACTTACCACTGACCACTTACCACTGTTCCAAAGGAACCCCATGATCGCCATCAACACCATCACCTCCACCGCCGTCCCTCTCGAAATCTCCAACATCGACACGGACCAGATCATCCCCAAGCAGTTCCTCAAGCGCATCGAGCGCACCGGCTACGGCGAGTTCCTCTTCTACGACTGGCGCCGCATCCAGGAAGGCCCCGACGCCGGCAAGCCCGACCCAACCTTCATCCTTAACGACCCCCGCTACGCCGGCTCCGAGATCCTCATCGCCGGCAAGAACTTCGGCTGCGGCAGCTCCCGCGAGCATGCTCCCTGGGCTCTCGCCCAATACGGCTTCCTCGTCGTCATCGCACCCAGCTTCGCCGACATCTTCTTCTCCAACGCCGGCAAGAACGGCATGGTCCTCGTCCGCCTTCCCGAAGCCGACGTCGAACTCCTCACCCACCGCAGCGCACAGAACCCCGCGCACAAAATCACCATCAACCTCGAAGCCCAGACCATTACGGACGATCAAGGCTTCAGCGCATCCTTCGAAATCGACGCCTTCAGAAAGTACTGCCTCCTCAATGGCCTCGACGACATCGGACTAACCCTCCGCCACGCCGCCGAACTCGACACCTACGAAACCCAACACGACAACGAATTCTGGCTCAAACCCAGGCCCGTTGCCGCAACCGCAACCGCATAACCCGCTTGTCATTCTGAGCGCAGCGAAGAATCCCCGCATTGGCTTTGTTGTTGCTTGTTCTCGTTCTTGCACTTGTTTCTGAGATAGGTCCGGGCTTTAGCCCGGACATCGAACCACCACCGCAAGCGGGGCTTTAGCCCCTGAGGGCGACTTCCAGTGAGCACGAACAATCCCAATTCGACGAGATACTGCAAAACGCCTTTAGGAATGGCAATCCTTCTGCTCATCGTCCTGCCCATCCACGCGCAATCGAATCCTCCATCTGCTCCGCTACCCACAGCCATAACCAGCGCCCAAAAGATCTTCCTCGGCAACGCCGGCGACACCGACAACCAGGACTGCCTGCGCGCATACAACGAGTTCTATGCCGGCCTGCAGAGCGACCCGCATTATCAGCTCGTCCTCGACCCCGCCGCCGCCGACCTGGTTCTCGAACTGCATTACGAGGTCCGCCCCGGTGGCATCACCGGACCCCATAGCGCGGTTGATACATCGTTCGCGCGCCAGTTCCGCCTGGTCATGATCGACCCACACACCCACACCATCCTGTGGAACCTCACCGAGGTTGAGAACAACGCCGTCTTTCAATCGAATCGAAACAAGAACCTGGACTCGGCCATTCTTCAGCTCTATGCCGACTTCAAGCTCCTCAGCCAGACCTCCGCCGTCAACCCAGCAACCTCGCCCAAGAAGACTCGTCTCTCCAACGAAGGAAAGAAATAAAGGACCCTAATGCCTGATCCAAAGAAATACAGCATCCCCCTCACCGAAGGCCCCAACCGCGCCGCCGCCCGCTCCTACCTGCGCGGAGTCGGCTTCTCCAAAGAAGACCTCCACAAGCCCATCATCGGAGTAGCCAACACCTGGACCGAGATCGGCACCTGCAACTTCCATCTCCGCGACGTCGCCGCCGCCGTCAAGCAAGGCATCCGCGACGCAGGCGGCACGCCCATGGAGTTCAACACCATCACCATCTCCGACGGCATCACCATGGGCACCGAGGGCATGAAGGCCTCGCTCATCTCCCGCGAAGTCATCGCCGACAGCATCGAACTCGTCGCCCGCGGCAACCTCTTCGACGGCATCGTCTGCATCGCCGGCTGCGACAAGAACATGCCCGGCTCTATCATGGCCCTCGCCCGCCTCGACATCCCCGGCATGATGCTCTACGGCGGCAGCATCGCGCCCGGCCACCTCAAGCAGCCCGACGGCTCCTCCAAGGACATCACCATCCTCAACGTCTTCGAAGGCATGGGCTCGCACGCCGCCGGCAAGATCGACG
>PKWK01000127.1 GCA_003133205.1 Granulicella sp.
ACGGCAAGGGCAAGGTCATCTCCACCGCGCAGGACGTCCTCGAAGAGCTCGCCGAGCATCACCCCGTCCCCGCGCTGGTCCTCGAATATCGCCAACTCGCCAAGCTGCGCTCCACCTATCTCGACTCGCTGCCTAACCTCGTCGATGCCGAAGGCCGCGTGCACACCACCTTCAACCAGGTCGGCACCGCCACCGGCCGCCTTTCGTCCACCAACCCCAATCTGCAGAACATCCCCGTCCGCACCGCCCTCGGCCGCGAGATTCGCGCCGCCTTCATCCCCGCGCCCGGCAACCTGCTCATGTCCGCCGACTACTCGCAGATCGAGCTCCGCCTGATGGCCCACTTCTCGCAGGATCCGCTGCTGCTCAACGCCTACCGCACCGGCCAGGACATCCACACCCTCACCGCGTCCGAGGTCTTCGGCATCCCCGTCGACCAGCTCGACAAGGAGACGCGCAACCGCGCCAAGGCCGTCAACTTCGGCATCGTCTACGGCATTTCGCCCTTTGGACTCGCGGCGCAACTTAACATCGAGCAGAAGGTCGCCAAGACCTACATCGAGACCTACTTCGAGCGCTACGCCGGCGTCCGCCGCTTCATCGACGAGACCCTCGAAACTGTCCGCCGCGAGCAAGCCGTCCGCACCTGGTTCGGCCGCGTCCGCCCCATCCCGGACATCCAGTCGCGCAACCCCAACATGCGCGGATTCGCCGAACGCACAGCCATCAACACGCCATTGCAAGGCACCGCCGCCGACCTCATCAAGCTCGCCATGCTCCGCATCGACGCCGAAATCACCGCGCGCAACCTGCGCTCGCGCATGACCCTGCAAGTCCACGACGAACTCCTCTTCGACGTCATCCCCGCCGAAGCCGACGAACTCCGCACTTTAGTCCAGCACGAGATGGAACACGTCGCCGAATTCAGCGTCCCCATAGTCGCCGAAGTAGGCCTCGGCCCCAACTGGCGCGACATCAAGTAGCCGCGGAACTTCGCATAATTTGAGAATCGGAGACAAGAATGACGATGTGTTACTCTGCCTGGCAGCTTCAGAAAGGAGCCGGTCATGAATGTGCGTCCAAAATCACCTTCAGAGGTTCTTAAGGAAGCCTTGGATAACGAAACAGCGAAAAGGCCTCCTAGCAAAAGGATAGAGGAACCAGATGAGAAAGGGCTTTTGCTCGACCAGCTTATTCGAGTAATCAATGCATCGCAATGAGCGCATGAAACTCTGCTTCAGAGATGCTTCGAAGATGGACATTTCCATTAGCAACTGGGTTTAGGGTAATCGTGTGTTGTTCATATGATCTGGCGGGTGGCCCACATCTCATCGTCCCCACCGAAGCGGGTGCCCCAGGTCTCGATCCTGAGACCTGGGCTTTGGGGCAACGGTATCATTGATGGGAGGTTTAGGTCATGAGCAGAGCTGTCAGCAGTTCCGCGGAGTTCTATACCCTTGAGGTAGGTCCAGACGGCGGATTCGCCGTTCGAGGTTGGAACGACCAACGCGTCGTCAGTCTCCATGAGACGCAGCGGGAAGCGGTTGCCGCCGCCAAGCGCCTCAATCTCGAAGGTCATGCAACCTCTCCAGTCGAGCTTCCGGAGCCAGTGATCTACGGAGCAACCCAACGCGCCGAAAAGGACGGCATGTCCGTCGCCGACTGGATCGCCTCCGTCGTCGAGGAGCGCATCCGTAATGACGAACTCAGCGACCGGGTCTGGCGTCGCCACGCGCAAGGCGCACCTCCGAAAGCACTCGGCGAAATACTCGACCTGATCCGCGGCGACCGCCCGCCCGACCCCGGCGACGAACTCTAACCCGGCCCCAACTGGCGCGACATCAAGTAAGCTTTCCCTAACGCAATTCCGGTCCGCACCGAAGTCAGGAAACCCGCCGTATGCCCCGCAACATCCTTTCGCTCCTCGTCCTCGCCCTCCTCTCCTCTTCCGCAATCTCCCAGCAGGCCGCCCCCGCCGACCATCACGGCATCGACCTCACCTGGATGGACACCTCCGTCAAGCCGGGCGACGACTTCTTCCACTTCGCCGATGGTGCCTGGATCAAGCGCACCGAAATCCCCGCCGACCGCGCCAGCGTCACCATCTTCTCTCTGCTCGCCGACCGCAGCGATAAGCGCACTGCATCCATCATCGAGAACGCCGTCAAGTCCAACCCCGCGCCCGGCTCCGACGCGCGCAAGACCGCCGACCTCTACGCCTCCTACATGGACGAAGCCGCCATCGAGNNGAATCGCTGAAGCTCCATCTCGCCGCAATTGCTGCCATCCACACGCGCACCGAACTCGCACGCGCGCTCGGCGAAACCCTGCGCGCTGACGTCGACCCCCTCAACAATACAAACTTCCATACCGACAACCTCTTCGGCGTCTGGGTCGCCCCCAGCTTCAACGATCCCGACCACTACGCTCCGTATCTTCTGCAGGGCGGACTCGAACTGCCCAACCGCGATTACTACCTCGAAACCAGCGACCGCATGAAGTCCATCAGGGCGGCTTACCAGACCCATATCGCGGCCATGCTCAAACTCGCCGGCTTCGACAACGCTGATGCCCGCACCACCGCCATCCTCCAACTCGAGCGCTCCATCGCCGATGGTCATATCTCTCTCGCTGACAGCGAGAACATCGAGAAGGCGAACAACACCTGGAAGCTCTCCGACTTCACCGCCAAGGCGCCCGGCCTGGACTGGACCGCCTACTTCCGCGCCGCCGGCCTGGAGAAGCAACCCTCCTTCATCGTCTGGCAGCCCTCCGCATTCACCGCCGAATCTGCCCTCGTAGCATCCATCCCCGTCGACGTCTGGAAGGACTATCTCTCTTACCACCTCATCGTGGCCTACGCCGACGATCTGCCTAAGACGTTCGCCGACGAGCGCTTCGCAATGTTCGGCAAGACCCTCACTGGTGCTCTCCAGATGCGTCCCCGCGATCAACGCGGCGTCGCCCTGGTAAACGGTCTGCTCGGCGACGCAGTCGGCCAGTTGTACGTGCAACGCTACTTCCCGCCCGAAGCCAAAGCCCAAGCCCAGGCGATGGTAGACAACATCATGGCTGCCTTCCGCGTCCGTCTCGCGGCCCTGCCGTGGATGGCCCCTGCCACCAAAGCAGAGGCGCTCGCCAAACTCGGCACCCTCAACGTCAGTGTCGGCTACCCCGACCACTGGCGCAGCTACGCCGGCCTCGAGATCAAGCCCGGAGATCTCTTCGGCAATGTCTGGCGCGGTGGCCTCTTCGAGTATCACTACCAGCTCGGCCGCATCGGCGTTCCCGTGGACCGCAAAGAGTGGTGCATGGAGCCCCAGACCGTCAACGCCGTCAACCTTCCGCTGCACAACGGCCTCAACTTTCCGGCCGCGATTCTGCAGCCGCCGTTCTTCGATCCCGAGGCGGCCGCCGCCGCGAACTATGGGGCGATCGGAGCCGTCATTGGGCACGAGATCAGCCACACCTTCGACTCCGAGGGCGCTGCCTTCGACTCCAGGGGCCGCGTCCGCAATTGGTGGACGCCAGCGGACCTCACCCACTTCAACGCATCCACCGCCGCGCTGGCCGCCCAGTACGACACCTACAAGCCGTTCCCCGACCTCGCGGTCAACGGCCGCCAGACGCTCGGAGAGAACATCGCAGACGTTGCGGGCATCACCGCCGCGTTGGACGGTTACCACGCCTCGCTCCACGGCCAGCCGGCGCCCGTCGTCGAAGGCTACACAGGCGACCAGCAGTTCTTCATCGCCTTCGCCCAGTACTACGCCAGCGTGTACCGCGAAGCCGCTTTGCGCTCCCGGGTGCTCACCGATCCCCACTCCCCCGGCCTGTTCCGCGCCAGCACCGTCCGCAATCTGGACGCGTGGTATGCCGCCTTCGACGTCAAACCGGGCGACAAGCTCTACCTCCCGCCCGCCGACCGCGTTCATATCTGGTAAGAAGACAGCCCATCGCATGCCTATGAGCAAGACCGCCATCCTCCTCATCGACTGCCCCGACCGCAAGGGCATCGTCGTCACCATCATCAACTTCCTCGTGCAGCGGTACGACGTCAATATCCTCAACGCCGACCAGCACCAGGACGTCGAGGCCGCCCTCTTCTTCATGCGCGTCGAGTTCGCCACCGACGCCCCCAACTTCGACGAGCCCACCCTCCGCGCCGCCTTCGAGCCCATCGCCCGCGAGTTCCGCATGAACTGGCGCATCGAATTCGCCGACGCCGCGCAGAACGTCGCACTCTTCGTCTCGCAATACCTCCACTGCCTCGCCGACCTGCTGCATCGTCACCAGGCCAGCGAGTTCCGCTGCAATCTGGCCCTGATCATCAGCAACCACGAAGACGCCCGCGCCTTGGCGGAGTTCCACAGAGTCCCGTTCCACTACATGCCCGTCACGCTCGCAACTAAGCCCGCAGTCGAAGCCCGACAGCTAGCCCTGCTCGCCGAACACAAGATCGACCTCATCATCCTCGCCCGCTACATGCAGGTGCTCTCGCCGCAGTTTGTCGACGCCTATCCGCGGCGCATCATCAACGTCCACCACTCGTTCCTGCCCGCATTTACCGGAGCGCGGCCGTATCACGCGGCCTTCGCGCGCGGCGTCAAGCTGATCGGCGCAACCAGCCACTACGTCACCGAAACCCTCGACGAAGGCCCCATCATCGAGCAGGACGTCGCCCGCATCTCGCAGAACGACCAGCTACCCAGCCTCATCCAAAAAGGCCGCGACCTGGAGCGCATGGTGCTCTCGCGCGCCGTGCAATGGCATCTCGACCATCGCGTCCTCACCTACGCGAACAAAACCGTCATCTTCGCCTAAACTTGCCGGGGAGACACAAAATGGACCAGCACCCACCTGACCCTTTCAACCTCCAGCGCTTCGTCGACGCGCAAGAGCCTGTCATTGACCATGTGCTCGCCGAGCTACGCGATGGCCGCAAGCGCAGCCACTGGATGTGGTTCATCTTTCCGCAGATCGCGGGTCTCGGATCAAGTCCGATAGCGCAGCACTACGCCATCTCCGGGCGCAAAGAGGCCGAAACCTACCTGCAGCATGAGCTTCTCGGCCCGCGCCTGCGTCAGTGTACGGAGTTGGTGAACCAGGTTGCCGGGCGCACCCTCGAGGAGATCTTCGGCTATCCCGACAACCTCAAGTTCCGCTCATCGGTCACGCTGTTTGCGAGCGTCGATCCCAACGAACAAGCCTTCCAGGTTGCGCTGGAAAAGTTCTTCGCCGGCAAGCCCGACCCCGCAACCATGGCTCTTCTCTAAGCGAAAATCCCTCTACGCCTCGTTCACCGCCGCCGTCACGGCCCCGATCTGCGCCGGATGCACTGGCCTCTTCTTGAGGAAATACATCCGCTGATCCGCGAGTCGCAACAACTTCATCGCGTCCTTCGCGTCGTTGGGATACATCGCGAATCCGAAGCTCGCGTTCACCACCATCGGCTGGTCGTTGACCATGATGGGGTGCGCGATGGCGCTGCGCAGCGAGTCTGTGAAGCGCTCTACGGCGTTCGCGTTCGGCATGTCCGTGGCCACGATGATGAACTCATCGCCGCCCAGTCGAGCCACCGTGTCGGATGCGCGAATGCTCTTGCGCAGCTTGGCCGAGACCTCGCGCAGCACCTGGTCCCCCGCAACATGCCCCATCGTATCGTTGATCTTCTTGAAGTCGTTCAGATCGAGCACCACCAACGCAAGGCTGCTGCTCCACCGGTCCGAGTGTTCGATGGCGGTGGTCAGTCTGGCCGCAAACAGGCGGCGGTTGGGCAGGCCGGTCAGTTCATCGTGCAGCGCCAACCACTTGTTGTTCGACACCTGCTCTTCCAACATCATCAGGATCATGCCGATGGAGATCAGCGACTTCTGCATGTTCCACACGTGCGAGGCAACGTCGGCACGGAGCGGGTGGTAGTCGATAATCCAGGGATGGGTGAAAAAGAACAACGCCCAGATTGAGAATCCGACCACGATCGCCAGTTTGCCCGTGCTGTGGCGTTCGAGTCGCCGCTGGAAGTTCAGTGCCGCAATTGCGTACACACAGCCCAGGCTCCAGTAGACTGCGGAGCGGAAGTTTTGCTGGGCAACCAACACGCCAATCGCAGTCCAGCCAAAGGCATAGCAGACTGCATAGAGCCACTTGCGGCGCAGAAAGATCGAACTGGCCACACCGATGACCCCACCAACCACAACCGCCGGCACGTAAACGCCGGAATACCGGAGGTTCAAGCCATAGGTTGTTGTCAGCGCCAGCAGCGCCAGCCCATTCACCGAGAGGTAGGCCAGCCGTCTGCGGTGCTCCATCGACTGGTCTCCGGCCGCCCAGTTGAACACCAGTCCGGCAAGCACGTAGCAGTCCAGAACGATGACATGCAGCATCTTGGCCGGCACGCCGGTAGGCGCATAGAACGTGTGCGCCAAAGACTCGATCAGCGTAAAGGAGAGGCCCAGCAGCCATGCGTCCGCGCGTGCGTCCGAGTGGCGGCGGCGCACCATCGCAAGGATGATGATCAGCAGCGTCAAGGCAAAAAGATCGGGAAGAAATGCAATATTCATGGTGCCTCCGGCCCTGGTTGCTCTATGGCGATCTCAGGTCGGCTAGGTTAGCTAATTTTCCACTCACGGGCAAGTCTCCAAAGATTATCCCCTATTGCGCCCTAGCCACAAACAAAAAAAACACTAAATTGCGACAACTATGTATGCTCCACCACACAGATCGCATCGCTTTGGCGGATGGCCCTTAGGAAGAGCTATATCTTAGCTTTAGCGACTTGTCCAACCCCAGGAGTTCCCATGCCTTTTGCCGTTCGCCCCCGCTTCAACTGGCGCCTTCGCACCCGCACCCTCTCGCTCGGCCCGCGGACACTCCTCATGGGCATCCTCAATGTCACGCCTGACTCCTTCTCCGACGGAGGCCAGTTCCTCTCGACCGAGCCCGCCCTCCAACACGCGCTCGAAATGCTCGACGACGGTGCGGACATCCTCGATATCGGCGGTGAATCGACACGGCCCAGCGCCATCCCGGTCACCCCGGCCGCGGAGCAGGCCCGCGTGCTGCCCGTACTCCGCGCGATCCTCTCCGCCCGCCCCGAAGCCATCCTCTCCATCGACACCTTCCACGCCGAAACCGCCCGCCTGGCCGTCGAGTCCGGCGCCGAGATCGTCAACGACGTCAGCGGCCACCTCTGGGACCCCACCATGTCCGCAACCTGCGCCGCGCTCGGGTGCGGAGCCATCCTGATGCACACCCGCGGCCGCCCACACGAATGGCGCACGCTGGCGGCCCTCGCGCCCGGCGAAGTGCTCCCACTCGTCCTCCGCGACCTCGAATCCCGCGCGCACCAGGCGCTTGCCGCCGGAATCGCCCGCGAGGCCATCGTGCTCGATCCGGGATTTGGCTTCGGCAAGGCCTTCGACGAGAACTACCCGCTGCTCGCCCACCTGGACCAACTCCACACTCTGGGCTTCCCCATCCTCGCCGGCGTCTCCCGCAAGAGCTTCCTCACCCGTACCCTCGCCGCAACAAACCTGGGTGCCCCACCACAACCTGCCCTGAACCTGCCGAAGGGTTTCGCCTCTGAGATACAGCCGGGTGCCCCACATCTCGCGTCTGAGATGTGGGNNTCGCTTCTGAGATGTGGGATTCGAGCCGCGAACTCCCTACCACCGCTGCCAACACCGCCGCCATCCTCGCCGGAGCCCACATCCTCCGCGTCCACGACGTCCGCTCCGCCCACCAGGTCGCCGCCATCGCGGACCGCATCCTCCAAGCAGCATCCGACGATTTGCCTCTATCCTGAAACGACCCTGCGAACATTCCCATCGGTGCTATTCTGAGGGGCGAAGGAAAGTCGAATGCTCATTGCGCTTTTAGTCCTCCAATCCATTGTTTTTCTCGCCATCCTCGCGCTTTTCCTTCGCAAGCCTATGGCTGCCGAGCCCGACCCTCGCCTAGCCCAATTGCCCGACCAACTCACCCGCCTGGTCACGGACGAAGCGCGCCGTACCCGCGAGGATAATACCGCCTCAGCCGCTGCCCTGCGCAACGAAGTCATCGGCAGCATCGTGACCCTCGGTCAGGGCCTCAAGGACGATCTGAAGAACTTCCGTGAGGACAACACCGCCTCCGCCGACAAACTTCGCAACGATGTCGAACAGAAGATGCGCGCCATCTCGCAGGGTTTCTCCGACTTCAAGAGTGAGACAGGTCAGAGGCACATGGCGCTTGAGGAGTCTCTGAACCGCAAACTGATCGAGTTGATGAGCAGCAATGCGCAGCATCAGGATAAGTTGCGCGCCTCGGTTGAAGAGCGACTCGCCAAACTGAACGAAACGAATGCGGCAAAGCTGGATGAGATGCGAGCGACGGTGGATGAGAAGCTGAATGCGACGCTGCAGTCGCGGCTGACAGAGTCGTTTGGTCAGGTCACAACTCACCTTGGCGAAGTGCAGAAGGGGCTGGGAGAGATGAAGGAACTGGCCACCGGCGTGGGCGACCTGAAAAAAATGTTTTCAAACGTCAAATCGCGCGGCGGCGTCGGAGAGTTTCTGGTTGGACAGCAGCTCGAACAGATGTTTTCCCCTGAGCAGTATGTGAAACAGTACAACATCAAGCCCGACACAACAGAGGCCGTGGATTACGCCCTGAAGTTCCCGAATGGAGATACTGGAAGCTTCGTTCTGCTCCCTATCGACGCCAAGTTTCCAAGATCCGACTGGGAAGTGCTCGAACACGCCACGGAACATGGCACTGCTGACGAGATCACGGCCGCCGGTAAGGCCTTCGAACGCGCGATCCGCACTCAGGCCAAGAAGATCAGCGACAAGTACATTGACCCGCCCACTACCATGCCTCATGCCATCATGGTCCTCCCCACCGAAGGGCTGTACGCCGAGGTCGTCCGTCGCCCCGGACTACAATCCGAAATCCAGAGTACATATCGAGTCACTGTCGCAGGACCGTCCACTTTCATGGCAATCCTGACCAGCTTCCAAATGGGCTTTCACACCCTCGCCATCCAGAAGAAGGGAGATGAGGTCTGGAAGGTGCTGTCGAAAGCCAAAAATGAGTTCACAAACTTCGGCACGCTGATGGACAAGGTAGAGAAGCAGGTTGGCACAGTTCAGAACACCCTCGGCGAGATCAAGAAGAAGACAACCACCATCAATCGCTCGCTGAAAGACGTCTCAAATCTGGGTTCCGGTGCTCCAAACTCGAACCTGGTAGCCTTCGACGAGGTCGCGGGAATTGCTCCGTCACTCGCCGCCGGCAGCGTCGAAGATTGAAATTGCCTACCCCCGTCCACACACGTTTTCCCTCGCTTTGCTTTACACTCACCTAGGCGCTCGGTATCCTAGAGGCTTGCGCATACAGTCCGGCGCTTCTCTGCACCAACCGGCCCGGCCCGCATCAGATTTTTGAACCAGTAGACAAACAGGAGAACGAAATGGCAGCAGTAGATGAAAAGGTAAAACAGATTATCGTCGAGCAGCTTCAGGTGGATGAGGCCGAAGTCACGCCCGGCGCTAGCTTTCAGGAGGACCTCGGCGCAGACTCGCTCGATGTCGTAGAGCTGGTCATGCAGTTCGAAGAGGCATTCGACATTCAGATCCCCGACGAAGACGCCGAGAAGATCAAGACCGTCAAGGACGCCGTCGACTACATCGAAAAGACACAGAAGGCGGCCAAGTAACAATGGACGCAAGGGAAGCGATGGAGCAACAACCACGACGCCGCCGAGTCGTCGTCACCGGCTTGGGCCTCGTCTGCGGAGTCGGTAGAACTGTAAGCGAAGTCTGGGAAGGTCTGCTTGCCGGACGCAGCGGCATGGCCGAGATCAAGGCATTCGATCTCACCGGCCATCCCGTGCGCTTCGCCGCAGAGGTGAAGGACTTCGACCCGCTCCTCTTTATCGACAAGAAAGAGGCCCGCAAAATGGGGCGTTTCATCCATTTTGCGATTGCCGCTGCCCAGGAGGCCATGGATCGCTCGGGCCTCAAGGTCGATGAGTCGAACCGCGATCGCGTGGGCGTGCACATCGGCTCGGGCATTGGCGGCTTCGACGTCATAGAGCGCGAACACTCGGCCATGCTGGCAGGCGGTCCGCGCAAGATCTCACCGTTCTTCATCCCCGGCTCCATCGTCAACCTTGCAGCCGGCCACGTCTCCATCCGCTTCGGCGCGCGCGGCCCCAACGAGGCCACCGCGACCGCCTGCACCTCCTCGGCACACTCCATCGGCGATGCCTTCCGCATCATCGAACGAGGCGACGCCGACGCGATGATCGCAGGCGGTACTGAGGCCGCAATCACCCCCATGGGCGTCGGAGGGTTCGCCGCCATGAAGGCCCTCTCCACGCGCAACGACGACCCCACCCACG
>PKWK01000136.1 GCA_003133205.1 Granulicella sp.
GAAGAGCGCGAGATGCTGAAGCTGTGTCTCGACCAGGGCATCGGCGTGCTGCCGTGGAGTCCGCTGGCGCGCGGGCGTCTGGCGCGGCCGTGGGATGCGGAGACAACCAAGCGTTCGGAGTCGGACGGGTATGCGAAGAACCTGTACGCGAAGACGATGGAGGCGGACAAGCTCGTGGCGGACCGGCTGGGCGAGGTGGCGGCGGCTCGCGGCGTTCCGATGGCACAGGTGGCGCTGGCGTGGCTGCTGAGCAAGCCGGCGATCACATCGCCGATCGTGGGCGCGACCAAGCTCCATCATTTGGAGGACGCGGTGGCGGCGGTCTCGCTGAAGCTGACGGCCGAGGAGGTGAAGGCGCTCGAAGAGCCGTATGTGCCTCACCCGGTGCTTGGGCTCAGTTGATCTTTGTTGAATCGCAGCCATTTGGAGCTATACTTCCGGTGTTTCCGAAAGGAGACGCCGTGAGTTGCAGAGTTGCAGTAATCAAGCTCTTGTCGGGGCTGTTTGTGTTGGGTGTTGCGGTCCCTTTGGCAGGCGGGTTGTTGGCTGGATGCGCGGTGACACCGACGGCTACAGTCAACAACTGCTCGTTGAAGGTGGGCGTGCTCCCAACACCGGCTGTGGCCGACCATACGGCCGCGGCTCCAGGGGATCAGGTTGCGTTCAACGTGGGCTTCGTCGGCCCCTTCCCCCCGGGCTGCGCGGTCCCAACGGTTGTATACAACCCGGCTAATTTCACATGGGTGTCGTCCGACCCGGTGAATGCGCCGATCAGTAATGCCGCCGCGACGGCTGGCGTGGCCACTTGCGTGGGCGCGACCACGGTTCCGGTCACCATTTCGATCTCTCCGGCCGGAACGACCGCAACGGCCACGCTCACCTGCAAATGAGCGGCCTGTACGGCGCGTTCAGCGGAATGCTGACTCGACGGCTGGCTACTGCTGGTCGGTGCTGGAGATGGCGTAGTAGCCTTTGCGCGTCTGGATCTTCAGGTTCTTGCCGCAGGCGAGGTCGATCTTGCGGAAGGTGCCGTCGGCCTTCGCGTTGATGGGCGTGTAGCTGGCGAGGTACTGGGTGCGGAGCTCGTCCTGGATCTGGTTGAAGGCGTCTTCCAGCTTCTTGCCGCTGTTGCCCACGTTGATGACGCGGCCGCCGGTGTCCTTGGCAAGCTGCTGCATGTCGCGCGCGCCGGTGTCGGCGAGGTTGATGCCGAAGCCTCCGCTATAGAACTCGTGGTCGGCGATGAGGATGACGTAGACGATGGCGTTGGCCTTCTGCGCGGCCTCGGTCGCGGACTTCAGCGTCTCCTGCGAGCCCTGGTCGCCGCCGTCGGTGAGCATGACGAGGATCTTGCGGCCGGCTTCCATGCGCAGCTTGTCATTGGCGGCCAGGTAGACGGCGTCGTAGAGCAGCGTGCCGCGCGGATCGCCGTTGCCGGTGACGGAGCCTGTGCCGGCCCCGGTGTTGATGGTCGCTTTGTCCAGGGCGCGCTTGATCTCGCTGGCGCGGTTGGTGTAGTCGGCCAGCAGGTCGACATTGATGTCGAACGAGATGAGGAAGGCCTCGTCCTTGGGCGTGAGGACGTTGCGCAGGAAGGTCGCGCCGGACTGCTGCTCCAGCGGCAGGACGTTCATCTGGCTGCCGGAGGTGTCGAGCAGGATGCCGATGGTGAGCGGCAGGTTCTTCTCCTGGGTGAAGTTCTTGATGGTCTGCGGGACCTTGTCCTCGGCGAGCATGCAGTCGTTCTTGACCAGGTTGGTGATGAAGCCGTCCTTGTCGCGCGCGGAGAAGTAGAGGTTCACCAGGTTGACGTTGACGTTCAGGGTCGGGGCGTCGGTGTCGTTCTGCGGCACGGCGGGCGCGCCGGTTGCCGGTGGCGGGCCGCCGGGCGAGGGCGCTTCCTGGGCGAAGGCCGCCGGGAGCAGAGTGAGCGAGAGCAGGGCTGCAACGAGGAAATCGGAGCGCATATCGTATTAGACGACGAATAGACGGCCAAAAAGGAATAGACGGCCAAAAAGTTTGTTGGTGCGCGATTTTTCGTCGCGGATGCCCGTTTGCGGCGCTCGCGGCGGGTCGGAAGCCGTGACGCTGGCCCGTCTTCCGGCGTCTAACAGTAAATGGGCCGAGCCGCCGAGATGACGGGTTACGTGCGGCGCTGGTAGTCTCATAAGGGTACCGAACGGGGGTTTTCGAGTTGAAAATTGGCGTATTGGCAGGATCTCTGGCGTTGGTGATGCTGGGCGCGCAGGCGCGGCCTCAGGCAGGGCAGAACGTCGCGCAGCAGGCAATTCCAGATGCTCCGAAGCCGCAGGCGACGCTGCCTAACTTGAATTCGGTGGCCCCGGGCAAGGGAACAACCTCAACCTCGAGCGGCGAAGCGCCATCGGCTAGCTCGACGGGCACTCAGCCGCCTGCCGCTCCCGTGATCACCACTCCCCCACCGCCCGAAGCGCTCACGCGGCCGGGCACTGACCTGAGCCCGGTCTATGAGCCGCTGGCAGGCCAGGGCGTCAACGTCAACACTACCCTGCACGTGGTGGTGAATTACGTCGATGTGGACTTTACCGTGAAGGACTCCAAGGGACGCCTGGTGCCGGGTCTGATGCTCCGCGATGTTCAGGTCTATGAGAACGGGGTGCAGCACCCGGTTAAGTTCTTCACCTCCGACGCGTATCCAATGTCTGTGGCGCTGGTGATCGACCAGAGCATGACCAAGGACGGGATGGAGCGGGTGAACGCCGCCCTGGGCGCGCTGCCGGATGCGTTTACGCAATACGACGAGGTTGCGGTCTTTACCTACAACAAGAGCCCGAAGATGATGACGGACTTCACCGGTGCGCAGAGCCCACGTCTCACGCAGACCATCGAGCGGTCGAAGGGAGCGGGGCGCGACACCTTGATGGCGGGCAGCCTGAGTGGGCCGATGGCGCAGACCACCGTGATCAACGATCAGAACGTCGATCCGAACACAGCCGCGGTGCGGAATCATACCGGCATGTCGCTGGATGTTCCGAAAGAAATACATCCGCTGAACGACGCGATCCTGGCGGCAGCGACGTCTCTTAGCACCAAGCCGATCGGTCGCCGGCGTGTGATCTACATCATCTCGGACGGCAAGGAGTACGGGAGCGCGGCGAAGCAATCGCAGGTGATCAAATATCTGCAGACGAACCGGATCGAAGTTGACGGGTCGCTGGTGGGAGATACGGCTTTATGGGGTCTTGGCGTTATTGACCGCATGCACCTCCCGCTGATGATGCGGGACAACATTTTGCCGGCGTATGCGAAGGCGACCGGCGGAAACTTCGACTCCGAGTTCCGTACGGCGTCGATCGAGAAGAGCTTCACCAAGATCGCCGGAGAGGCGCGGTATCGCTACACGCTGGGCTACTACACGAATGAGCCGTTCCTCGACGGCAAGTACCGCAAGCTCGAGGTCAAGGTGTTGCGACCCGACCTGACTGTAATTGCGAAGCCAGGCTACTGGCCATGGGCGATGGAAGTCAGGCCGGGGCCGCCAGCCTCGGCGACACCGTAGACTGCCGCAACGATGATTGGATGCGATGAATAGTCTGCTGCGCGGCAACGCGCTCTTCGCGCTGGCTGCGGCGGCGCTGTGGGGCGGCGGCGACTTCTCCGGAGGCATGGGCGTCAAGGCCGCGGGCGGCAGTGTTCGCGCTGCGTTGCGCGTGGTGCTGTTGAGCCACATTACAAGCTTCGTCGTGCTGGTTGTGATCGCGCGGCTGCGGGGCGATGTGTTTCCGCAGGGCGCGCTGCTGGCGTGGGGCGTCGCGGCCGGAGTGTTCGGCGGCGGGGCGCTGACGTGCTTCTACATTGCGCTGTCGCGGGGCGCGATGGGCGCTTCGGCGGCGCTGAGCGGGCTTCTGGCGGCAGCGATTCCTGCGGCCCTGACGTTGTGGCAGGACGGATCGCCGGGCGTGCTCCCGCTGCTCGGCTTCGCCGTGGCGGGGGCGGCGATCTGGCTGATCGCGGCTGGGCCAGCGCAGTCTCCGGAGGATCTTCAGTCAACCCAGGGCGCGCAGCGAAGCACGCTGATCCTTGCGATGATCGCGGGCGTGGGCTTCGGCTTCTACTTTGTGGCGTTGAAGATGGCCGGTCCCGCGGGTGTCATCTGGCCAATGGCGACAGCGAGAATCGGCAGCCTCGTGGTCTGCTCGGTCATGTTGCTCGGTCTGTGGTTTCGACCGAAGGGCGTTGCGGCGCCGGTTCGGCTCGGCCGCAAGGCGGTGGGCTGGGCGCTGGCGACGGCGCTGCTCGACACGTCTGGGAATCTGCTGTTTCTGGCGGCGACGCGCGCGGGTCGGCTGGACGTTGCGGCGGTGCTGGCCTCGCTGTATCCGGCGTCGACGATTCTGCTGGCGGCGCTCGCGCTGGGCGAATTGCCCACTCGGCGGCAGGCGCTGGGAATGGTTACGGCGGTGGTTGCCGTCGCGCTGATTGCTTTGTAGCTCGATCCGGGAGGTGCGGAAAAAGCCACCGTATTTGCCTTTCGGAGTAGCAGCGGGCTTCTTAGGATGCGGAAAAACTTGTTTCTGAGATAGGCCGGGACTTTAGTCCCGGCATAACGGCTGCCAAGCATTATGGGCTTTAGCCCCCGGGACATGCCCTTTGCGGCTATCGCTTTAGCCTTGGGCCCTCTCCGCGTCGCGGCGACTCAAAATCATGGAGAGCACAAGCAATCTCTGTGTTCTCTTTCTTGCTCTGTGGTCTCTGTGATTCGCTTCGCGGCCATGAGGAGTAATCGTGCGGCGCGGAAAACGGGACGGGCCGGATGAATTCACGGCCGTCCGAAAGCGGTGGGCAGTGCTGGGTTACTTGATGACGACTTCGTTCTCGCGCGCGGCCTTCATCTCAGCGGCAACCTTGGCTTCGGCAGCGATCTTGGCTTCGGCTGCTGCCTTTGCTTCCTGGTACGCCTTGGCTTCGAGCTCTTCCTTCTTCTTCTGGTCCGCCGCGTCGTCGTCGCCGAAGCCCTTCACGCCTTCTTTGAAGCCGCGCAGACCTTCGCCCAGCCCTTTGCCGAGTTCCGGCAGTTTCTTGCCGCCGAAGAGCACGAGCACGATGATGCCCAGAACGAGAAGATGCATCGGTTGGAATAGATCGCCCATAGTAAGGTCTCCTTGCAGGATTGGGCGTGCGGAAAACACCCGGCTGCAAAGATTATTGTCGCACAAGTCACGCCGGTTTATGGGGCGTTTCGGCCATCGCGGGTCCGCCGGCGCGGGTTGGCTTCGCAAACCCTCTACACTAGTTCGGTGCCCTTCGATACCACGCTGAAGTTGCGACCCTCCCAACGCGTCGTCCTTACTGTTGTCCCACCACTTGCCGCGCTGGTGATCCGGCTGCTCGGCCTGACGCTGCGCTACGAAGACCGCGCCGAACCGGGCGTGACGCCCGGCTACGCGATTCCAGGGCCCACGGTCTTCGCCTTCTGGCACCGCTCGCTGCTGGCGTGTGCGCACCGCTTTCGCAATCTGGACATTGCCATCCTGATCAGCGGCAGCTTCGACGGCGAACTGATCGCGCGCACGGTGGAGCTGTTGGGCTTCCGGGCGATTCGCGGGTCCAGTTCGCGCGGTGGAGCGGCGGGCCTGCGCAACATGCAGCTTGCTTATGCCGCCGGCCACCCCTGCGCCTTCACCGCGGACGGCCCGCTCGGTCCGGTTTTCGTCGCCAAACCCGGCGCCGCCCAACTCGCCAACGCCGTGGGCGCGAGGCCAGCCGCGAGTTTGTCAACGATCGCGGAGCCGACCGGAACCTGGGTGGGCTGCTTTTACGCCCTGCCCGACCGCGCGTGGGAGCTTCGTTCGTGGGACCGCTTCCTGATCCCCAAGCCGTTCTCGCGGGTGGTGCTCACGTGGCCCGCGCATATCCCCGCCGGCGAAGTGACTACGGCTAGTGTGCAGGCTGCGCTCGACCGGGCGGTGCAAATGGCCGCCGAGCCGGCCGCCCACTAGGATCGCTAGCCTCAAAAAATCTTGGGTAATAATATCGGGCAGAGTCGCAAGTAGCACAAAGGATGCAGTATGACCCGCTTTCCTTGACTTCGTAACCATGCTAATCTAGGCTACTTACAGCGTTGCACCCCGGAAGTTGCAGCTTCTGGGATGCTTTCTCCATCTAATGGAGTGGATGTTGTCAGCCGAAAGAGGCTGTATAAGTATGGGAAAAATTCAAACAGACTTCTTGTTCGCACAGCCTTCGTTCGCTTCTGGCGTTGGGAGCACCCTTGACTTGTGGGGTCAGATGGCGGAATACAATCAGAGCGAGACTCCGGCAGAAGCGGATGCAAACGCGATATTTGCGGATTGGGCAGTCGTGGGTCAGGACATTTCCGACGCCGCGGAACAGTGCGCTTCAGAATGTGAAGCGGCGTAAAGCGCCGTGGGTAGAAATAAAGGTAAGGGCATTGGAATTCAAATTCCCCACCAGCAAATGCCCCATCAAGCGACCCAACGCGAGCTATTAATTCAAGCGTCGTCTTCGTTTTCTGGCCCTATCCCTCCACCCGCGCTGCTAGAAAAATACAACGAAATAATCCCGAACGGCGCAGAACGTATCCTCGCAATGGCCGAGAAGCAGAGTGCCCATCGGGAATATTTGGAAAAGCGCGTTGTGGATGGAAATGTATCCAATCAAACGCGAGGATCGTACTTCGGCTTCACCATTAGCTTGGTCGCCATCCTTGGTGGAGTATGGCTGATTGCTCACGGCAAGAGCACAGAAGGACTCGTAGCCATCATTACAAGCCTTGGTGGTTTGGTAAGCGTATTCTTCTACTCAAAATACCAGCAGAAAAAAGAGCGGACTCAGAAATCTGAGGCCCTTCTGTCGCGTAGAAATTCTCGATAGATCATTTGTGAGAAGATTCAGCCTTCTTCTCCGCTTCCAGTCGCCCGTTGCAACTCGGCCTTCGACACGCTTAATATCTTCTTCATTGCGCGGTCGAATCGCTCTTGATCCGTCATTTCCTTATCCCCACAGTTGCGCGTCTAATCTTCTTTTTATTTCCCTTGAAGTTGAAGTTCATCTCGCTGGTACCCACAGCAGAACGACATCAACTTCCCGCCCCTCGAAGATGCCGTTTCCGTCCAACTCGCCACCTCCATGCTCTTCCAGGCCATCGCCACCGGAAGCATCCACTTCAAGCGCGCCCGCATGCTCCTCTACACGCTCAAGATCGCCTGCATCAATCAGCGCGCCCTGGCCGCCGCGCTCAAGTTGGACGCCGACTCCAGCTCCCAACCCACCCGCATCGTCCGCACCGCCCACGGCCACGCCCTCGCCGCTCCCGACGACAACCCATCCGCACCAGCGTCAGCACCAACAGTCGCGCCAACGGCCCCACCGGAACGGGCCACGCATCAAAAAGGCGCCACCCATCCGAAAGACGCCACGCCCCAAAACGTTCTGCTTAAGAGCACGGCTTCAGAGCCTGTCCTGAGCAAATTCGAACCGATGCCGATCACGGCCGAAAAGTCACCGCGCTTTAGCCCCTGGGGCACCCTTTCAGCCAGCCAGGCGCCTTCCTCCGGAGGCCCGGCATATCACTCCGACCCCTTAAACTCACCCCAAACCCTAATCCAATGAGGAATTTAGCAGTAACCCCAATGAATGAAGTATTTTACCGACACACCAACACGCTAAACTATTGAATCAAAATCACTTCCGTACAAAATATCCATTAAAAGAAAATCATTTTGGTCGACTCGGCTATCCTTCTCCGTGTCGAGAAATCGCGGGCGATAAACTGGAAAACTGTGCGTGTCTCCGACTTCCACTTCGATTTGCCTGAAGAACTGATTGCGCAGCATCCGCCTGCGACGCGGGGGTCGAGCCGGATGCTGGTGCTGGATCGGCGGACGGGCGCGCTTGCGGACGAGATGTTCGAGAGTCTGCCGCGGCTGCTTGAGCCGGGCGATCTGCTGATCCTCAACGATTCGCGGGTGCTGCCGGCGCGACTCTTTGCTACTCGCGGGGGGCTCAGTACGCAGGCCAACTCGCCCCAGCCTAGCGGGGTGATCGAGGTGCTGCTTACCGAGCAGATGGACGATTCAGCGCAATCCGGCGAGAACCTTTGGCGGGCGCTGGTGAAGCCTGCGCGGAAGGTGCCGCCCGGCGAGACGCTGCAGTTTCATGGAGGGAGCGGCGAGCTGGTGTTGAGTGCCGAGGTTGTTGCCGCTGGCGAGTTTGGCGAGCGCACGCTGCGGTTTGCGCCGGTGGAGGACTTTTACGAGCGCATTGGTCGCATCGGCCACATGCCTCTGCCGCCTTACATCCATCGCGATCAGGCGGCCGGGCCGGACAGCGCGGAAGATCGTGAGCGCTATCAGACGGTTTACTCGCACCAGCCGGGCTCGGCTGCTGCTCCCACGGCTGGGCTTCACTTTACGCCGGAGATTCTGGCGGCGCTGCGTGCGCGGGGCGTTGAGATTGAGTACGTGACGCTGCACGTTGGACTGGGGACTTTTCAGCCGGTGCGGGTGGAGCGGCTGGAGGATATTCGGCTGCACGCTGAGCGCTACGCGCTGCCTGCGGCGACTGCCGACGCGCTGAACCGGGCGATGGCGGAACGGCGGAGGGTGATTGCGGTGGGGACGACGACTACGCGGACGTTGGAACATATCGCGGCGCAAGGGCAGATCGAGGCGCATTCGGGGTCGACTTCGATTTTTCTGAGCCCGGGTCATCGGTTTCGGATCGTGAGCGGGCTGCTGACGAACTTCCATTTGCCTGAATCGACGCTGCTGATGCTGGTAAGTGCGTTTGCGGCGCAAGAGTGCGAGCCGGAGCGAGGGGTGCGGACGATGCTCGCGGCTTACGAACACGCGATTCGCGCGGGCTATCGCTTCTACTCCTATGGCGATTGCATGCTGCTGCTCTAATACTACAGCTGTAGATAGTGGT
>PKWK01000312.1 GCA_003133205.1 Granulicella sp.
GCGACTCGTCATAGATCACTGCGCCGCCGGCACCGAGCGAAAGAACGTCTTCGCGCGCGGTCTCCGCGTTCATCGCAATCAGAACATCGATGTCGGTCTTGCGCGCGACCCAACCGTTCTTGCTGACGCGAATGGTGTACCAGGTGGGNNACGCCCATGCGGAAGATGCTGCGCAGGAGAACGCTGTTAGCGGACTGCGAACCGGAGCCATTGACCGTTGCAATCTGAATTGAAAAATCGTTGACGATCGGTTTTACATCACCCACAGGCTCCGATGTTGGCTCGGCCTGTGTCAAAACTTGACTGGTAGTCATTTAAGAACGAATCCCTTCCATGTGTAGATGCCTTTCAATCGCAGACTCCAGGCAAGCATACGATCACCACTCTCATATCCAAGCTGCCTTGCCCTCGCACCCTAGAGTATGGTCCCTAGTCGTGCGCCTATCGGTATCTCGGCAGCTTCCACCTGTTTTTTATTGTATTCCAGCCAGGCCCGGTGACAGGTGTAGATTTCGATTCCAGCTATGTTGCACGAGTCCGTTGATCTTCCGTAAAATGTTGAAAAATAACGTTTTATGCAAGCGACCGAGAATCAAGTGCGGATGACACAGAAGTTGCGTGTGCCATCGCACGTAGGTTTGGGTCACAAGTCTCCGCCACCTCAACGTCAAAGACAGTCCCGCAGAGCATTCCCTTTCTCAATCGTTATTGCAACGCTGTCTGACGCAGGGTGTAGCTGCTCAGAGTCTTGATGTAATTGCCCCGTTCAAATGCGGAGGGATCCGGAACCGCCCGGCGACTGAGGCTACCGCGCATCTGCCGTATCGACTCGTACTCATGCTCCTCCATCCAGCGAACAAGATCGTTCTGCATCGTTGTTATATGCGAGATGCCCTTGGACAGCAGGGCCGACGCCGTCATGGCTACCTGGGCCCCGGCCATGATGGACTTCAAAACGCCTTCCGCGGTGTGAACGCCGCCGGTGACTGCCAGATCTGCGCGCACATCTCCGTAGAGAATCGCGACCCAATGCAGCCTGAGCAACAATTCTTCTTGACGACTCAGCGTGAGCTTCGGGCTCACTACAAGGTTGTCGATATCGAAATCCGGCTGATAGAAGCGGTTGAACAGCACAAGTCCGTCGGCACCGACACGATCGAGTTCCATCGCCAGGTGCGGAATGCTCGTGTACTGCGGAGAGAGCTTTACCGCAATCGGGATTTTCGTGGCTTCCTTTACCTGGCGCACCAGTGTGACGATTCCCTTTTCAATCGTGGCGCTGGTGTCGCTATATCCGGTGGCCAGTGAATAGGTGTTCAATTCGATCGCGTCCGCTCCTGCCTGTTCGATCTCTTTCGCGAACCGCACCCATCCGCTGGCTGTAGCCCCGTTCAGGCTGGCCAGGATGGGAATACTGCAAGCGCTCTTGGCGCGGCGAATCTGGCTGAGGTAGACATCCTGCCCATGGCGGAAGTCTTCGTACGCCGGAAAATAGCTAAGCGATTCCGCGAAGGATTCCGTACCGCGGGAGAGGTCCTGGTCCAGCGCATTACTCTCCAGTGTGAGTTGCTCTTCAAATATCGAAGGAAGTACCACGGCTGCCGTCCCGGCCTCTTCCAGGCGCTGAATGTTCTCCAGCGATTCAGTCAGCGGCGAGGAAGAAGCCACAAGCGGATTTTTTAGTTTGAGTCCGAGATACGCAGTTGTGAGATCCATCATTTAGTGACCACCAGTTCCGAGAGGCGCAATCTTCCCCTCTGGTTCGGGAGGCGCAATATGGGGAGATTCAGAACGGCCGGGCATGGCCGCACGGCCGGAGTAAACCCTCCACGAGCGCTCCACATCGTCCTGTGCTTCCTGCAGCAGCTTCTTCGCAACGTCCGGATGGCTGCGCGCAAGCATGGTGTAACGGGCCTCGTGATAGCTGTACTGCTTGAGCGGGATCGAAGGCGCCTTCGAGTCGAGCTGGAAGGGATTCTTGCCCTCTGCACGCAACGCTGGATTGTAGCGCATCAGCGGCCAATAGCCGGAGATAACCGCATTCTTCTGCTGTTCCATCCCGTAGGTGAGGTCATACCCATGCGCGATGCAGTGGCTATAGGCGATGATGATCGCCGGGCCGTTGTAGGCCTCCGCCTCCTGGAACGCCTTGACCGTCTGCATGTCGCTGCCGCCCATCGCGACGCGCGCGACGTAGACCGAGCCATAGCTGACGGCTTCCATCGCCAGATCCTTCTTGCTGTTCGGCTTGCCTCCTTCAGCAAATTTCGCCACGGCGCCCCGAGGTGTTGCCTTTGACATTTGTCCGCCGGTATTCGAGTAGGTCTCCGTGTCGAGCACCAATACCTTGACGTTTTGACCCGACCCAAGCACGTGGTCGAGCCCGCCAAAGCCAATGTCGTACGCCCAGCCGTCGCCGCCCACAATCCAGACGCTCTTGCGCACCAGGGAGTCGGCGACGGTCAGCATGGCGCGGGCTTCCGCGGAGTTCACCCCTGCCAGCTTTTCGCGGACCAGGCGCACTCGCTCCCGCTGTGCATCGATGTCGCTTTCCTTGGACTGACTGGCGGTCAGGATAGAGGTCACCAGATCGTCACCGAGGGTCGGCGCAAGTCGCCCCAGAAGATTCTCGGCATACCCTTTCTGCTGGTCGAGAGCGAGCCTCATGCCCAGACCAAACTCGGCATTGTCTTCAAACAGCGAGTTCGACCAGGTTGGGCCGCGTCCGCGATCGTTGATGGTGTAAGGCGTAGTGGGCAGATTGCCGCCATAGATCGACGAACAGCCAGTGGCGTTCGCGATGTAAAGCCGATCGCCGAAGAGCTGCGTGAGCAGCTTCAGGTAAGGCGTTTCACCACATCCAGCGCACGCGCCCGAGAACTCAAAGAGCGGATCGAGAAGCTGAATATCCTTGACCTGCGTGTGCGAGAGACGGCCGCGACCCACCGTTGGCAGAGACTCGAAGAAGCTCCAGTTCTTCGCTTCTGCCTCGCGCAAGGGGGCCTGCATCTGCATGTTGATGGCCTTGTGCTTGGCCTCGCTCTTACTCTTCACCGGGCAGATCTCGACGCACAGCGAGCATCCGGTGCAATCCTCCGGAGCCACCTGCAGCGTGTAGAGCTCCTGCTCCATGTTCTTCCACTTCGGCTTGGCGCTCTTGAAGGTCTCGGGAGCGTTTGCCAGCAGCGCCGTGTCGTACACCTTGGCGCGGATGACGGCGTGAGGACAGACCATTACGCACTTGCCGCACTGGATGCAGAGCTCTTCATCCCAGACCGGAATCATCTGCGCGATATTGCGCTTCTCCCACTTCGAGGTCCCGGTGGGGAACGTGCCCCCAGGCGGCAACGCGCTTACAGGAAGCAAGTCGCCGCGACCTGCGGCCATCTCGCCTAGAACGTTGTAAACGAACGCTGGCGCCTCCCGAGGCAGCGTGGGAAGAATGTCAAACGATGCGGTGATCTTGTCCGGCAGATTCACCTTATGCAGGCTGGCAACCGCAGCATCGACCGCAGCAAAATTCTGCTGCACCACCGCATCCCCACGTTTGCCATAGGTCTTCTTGATTGACTTCTTGATTTGCGCAATGGCTTCATCAGGCGGCAGCACTCCGCTGATCGCAAAGAAGCAGGTCTGCATGATGGTGTTGAGCCGGTTGCCCATCCCTGTCTCCCGCGCCACCGTATTGCCATCAATGACATAGAGCTGGAGTTTCTTCTTGAGGATGGTCTCCTGCGTCGTTCGCGGCAGGTGGTTCCATATCTCATCTGGCCCGTAAGGGGCGTTGAGCAGGAAAACCGCCCCGGGAGCAGCCGCGGCAAGAATGTCCATCCGCTCCAGGAACTGGAACTGGTGGCATGCGACAAAGTTGGCCTTGGTGATGAGGTAGGTCGAGAGGATCGGGTCTGGGCCGAACCGCAGATGCGACGTCGTGACCGACCCGGATTTCTTCGAGTCGTAGACAAAGTAGCCCTGCGCGTAGCCCGGGGTCTCCGAACCGATGATCTTGATGGAATTCTTATTCGCCCCAACCGTTCCATCGGAACCTAGCCCGTAGAACAGAGCGCGCACCGTACGCGGGTCTTCGGTCGAAAACTCCGGATCGAAGGCGAGGCTGGTATGGGTCACATCGTCGTGAATGCCGATGGTGAAGTGGTTCTTCGGACGCGGCTGCTTCAACTCGTCGAACACCCCTTTTGCCATGGCTGGGGTGAATTCCTTGGACGAAAGGCCGTAGCGTCCGCCGATAATCCGGGGCTGCTGAGCAAAGGGCGCGGTGCCACTGGAAAACGCCTCGCTGAAGGCCGTAATCACATCCTGGTACAGCGGTTCGCCAAGCGCGGCTGAATCTTTTGTGCGGTCCAGCACCGCTATCGACTTGACTGTGGCCGGCAAAGCCGCAAGGAAGGCCTCGGAGGCAAAGGGCCGGTACAGCCGGACCTTGAGCAAGCCAAGCTTCTCGCCTTGCGCGTTGAGATACTTGATCGTCTCTTCGACAGCGCCGGCACCCGAACCCATCAGAACAATCACGCGGTCTGCATCGGGAGCGCCAACGTAATCGAACAGATGGTAGGCCCTGCCGGTCTGTTTGGCGAAAGCGTCCATCGCGTTCTGAACGATCGTGGGGCAGGCCAGGTAATAGGGATTTGCGGCCTCGCGGGCCTGGAAGAACACGTCCGGGTTCTGCGCCGTGCCCCGGAGGATCGGGTTGTCAGGAGTGAGGGCCCGCGAGCGATGGCCCAACACAAATTCTTCGTCCAGCAAGGCTCGAATCGTCTCGTCGGAGATCGCGAACGCCTTGTTAATCTCGTGCGACGTGCGGAAGCCGTCAAAGAAATGGAGGAACGGGACGCGCGAACCCATCGTGGAGATGTGGGCGATCAGAGCCAGGTCGGCAGCCTCCTGCACGGAGTCCGACGCCAGAATGGCATATCCCGTCGACCGGCAGGCCATCACGTCAGACTGGTCGCCAAAGATCGAGAGTGCATGCGTAGCCAGGGCGCGCGCGGTCACGTGAATCACGTTGGAGGTAAGCTCTCCAGCGATCTTGTACATGTTCGGAATCATCAGCAGCAGGCCTTGAGAGCAGGTGAACGTGGTGCTCGTGGCTCCCGCCTGCAGGGCGCCGTGCATCGCACCAGCCGCCCCGCCTTCGCTCTGCATCTCGACGACAACCGGGATCGTGCCCCAGATGTTCTTCCGCCCCTCTTCCTTCCACTGATCGGCCCACTCCGCCATCGTGGAAGACGGTGTAATCGGATAAATCGTGATTACTTGCGCCAGTCGGTAAGCTACGGAAGCACACGCTTCATTCCCGTCAAGAATCACCGTTTGCTGTTCTGTCATTTTTCCCCTTCAAAAGACCCTTCCCATTCTGCGGTCGGGGGACGCGGGAAAGATGTGAGCGTGGTCACAAGTCTCGGCTTGGAGGTCTGCTACAGTAGAGCCAGCTATGACCAACGGCCTTTATCTGCCCGTCATTGTACTGCTCCTGGCGGCGGTCGCGTTCGCCCTGACCCCGCTGTTGCTGGCATGGATTTGGGCAAAAAAGTTTTCTCCGCACAAGCCCGGCCCAAGCAAGAACGCCGTCTACGAGTGCGGGCTCGAATCCGAAGGCGATGCTTGGATCCAGTTCAAGCCGGGCTATTACCTGTATGCGATCATTTTTCTCGTTTTCGATGTAGAAGCTGTCTTTGTTTTGCCGTTTGCGGTGGCGTTTACGGGCTTCTCCGCCGGAGAATCCATCGCCATGCTCGTGTTCCTGCTCTTGCTGATCGAAGGATTGGTCTGGGCCTATCAGAAGAACGTATTGGTCTGGACATAGCCCCCTGGAAGTGCCGGCTCCTCTTGCACCAACGCTCTCAACCAATTCGGAATCAAGGATTTTGGGGTGGATGAAAAACTAAAGGCCGAGTTGAGCAAGCAGGGCATCTTTGCGACGACCCTACAGGATCTCTACAACTGGGGCCGCAAGAGCTCTCTGTGGCCGCTAAACTTCGGCCTGGCCTGCTGCGCCATCGAGATGATTGCCACCACCATGGCGCGCTACGACCTGGCGCGATTCGGCGCCGAAGTCTTCCGCCCCTCTCCGCGGCAAGCTGACCTGATGATCGTCGCCGGCACCGTGACCAAGAAAATGGCTCCCCAGGTCGTCCGCCTCTATAACCAGATGCCGGAGCCAAAGTACGTCATCTCCATGGGCGCGTGTGCCATCTCCGGCGGCCCATTCAAGCAGGGCTACAACGTCCTGAAAGGGATTGACCGCTACATCCCCGTGGACGTCTACATTCCCGGCTGCCCACCGCGCCCGGAGGCCCTGATCGACGCATTCATGATGTTGCAGAAGAAGATCGACGAACAACAGCTAACCGGGGAGACCAGGCCCCGCCATCTGAACGCCAGCGAGGCCAGCGAGTTCATCGTCCCTAGCTTTGGCGCGCATGATCTAGAACCAACCCAGAACCCGGCCGTATGGAAAGCGCCGCTGGTCCAAATTACGCAGGCAGGCACGGATGAACATCGAAACGATTAAATCCGAACTCGAAGCCAACGTCCCCGGCTGCCGTCTGGAGCTGGTGACGAACGCCAGCCCGTCGGCCCAGCACTCCCTCCTGGTCGATGGCGAACATGCCTTCGCCGTAGCCCGGTTTCTGCGCGATGCCTCCGACCTGCGCTTCGACTATTGCTCGAACGTCACCGGCATCGATTGGCTGCCCAAAGAAACATCCGAGAAGGTGAAAGTTAAGCAACTCGTGGATGGAGTAGAGAAAGAAATCGAAGAAGTCCACAAGACCACAATCCCCGGATACCTCGAAGTCGTCTATCACCTCTTCTCGCAGGAGAAGAAGTACGGCCCGCTTCCGCTGCGAATGCGCACCCAGGACCGCGATGACGCCGTTCATCTTCCCTCGTTCACGCCAATCTGGCGCAGCGCCGAGTTTCAGGAACGAGAGATTTTCGACCTCTACGGAGTCATCTTCGACGGACACCCCGACCTGCGCCGCATCCTGATGTGGGACGGATTTGTGGACCATCCGATGCGCAGAGATTACGTCGATCCGGATGATTTCGAATACGAGCCGACGGCGCACGATCAAGTGTTGCAGCGGGCGAACCAACACCTTGCCGAAGCGGGAGGGAGATGAGCACCTCCACCTACCCCTCGGCCCAGTCCTTGCTGGAACCTACGAACGACAGCGGCGAAGAACAGTTGCTGGAGATTTCGATGGGGCCGCAACATCCCTCTACGCACGGCGTCTTTCGCATGAACGTCGTGCTGGACGGCGAACGCGTGGTCAAGCTGAAGCCGGTCTTCGGCTACCTGCATCGCAACCACGAAAAGATCGCCGAGAACGAGACCTATCTCGGCTCGATGCCGTACACCGATCGCCTCGACTATATCTGCTCCATCACCAACAACTGGGGCTACGCCCTCGCGGTCGAAAAACTCGCCGGCATCCAGGTTCCGGAACGCGCCGAATACCTCCGCGTCATCACCGGCGAACTGACCCGGCTACAGAACCACGCGAGCCTGCTCGGGTTCCTGTTGCAGGACATGGGCGCCAGCGGCACCCCGCTGATGTACGCCTTCCGCGAACGCGAAAAGATCCTCGACCTCTTCGAAGCGCTCACCGGCGCGCGTATGATGTGCAACTACATGCGCT
>PKWK01000356.1 GCA_003133205.1 Granulicella sp.
GCTGGCTCAGCAAACCGGACTGACCGAGACGTCAGATGGCGCAACGCCGGGCGTCCTGGCGGAGACGTTCCCAACGCCTGACTTCCGCGGCAAGCCCACCATGACGCGGCATGAAGTATCGATCAACGGTGGTCCGTATGCACAATTGCCGACCACCGCGTCGGACGAGCCCAACATCGGACTCAGCATCGCGGTGACCGGGATGAAGGAGGCGATGCGGACTTCAATCGAAGGCACGCTGCGTGCGCCAACACAGTACGTGCGATGGACCGGTTACTATCACGTGGACAACGCAGGCGAGCACATCGCGTTTGTGGAACACCCAGGCAAGTACCGCTTGCTGGTCGATGGCAAGACACTGATCGATCATGCGGATATCAACGCTCCGATGGTGGAACAGGTGCGGACGACACTTGCCCCCGGCGTCCACAGGGTCGTGCTGGAAGACCTGGGTGTGCCGAAGTTCGGCAACGGCATCACACGGCTGGGCATTGTGAAGGCGGACGCTGTGGTGCATCCTGCGGCACTGGAGTTGGCGAAGCGAGCGGATGTGGTCGTGCTGTCCGTCGGGTTCGACATCGAGACCGAAGGCGAAGGAGCGGACCGAGAGTTTCAACTGCTGCCCGGACAGAATGAACTGATCGAGCAGGTAGCGGCTGTCAATCCGCGCACGGTCGTGGTGCTGAATGCCGGTGGAAGCGTGGACACAAAGCCTTGGCTAAACCAAGTGTCCGCGCTCCTCGACATCTGGTATGCGGGCGAAGAAGGCGGAATCGCACTCGGCAGGATTCTGTTTGGAGATGACGGCCCGTCCGGACGTTTGCCGATCTCCTGGGAGCGCACCCTGACAGACAATCCCTCGGCCGGGTACTACTACACATCCCCGGGAAACGATGTCATCAGCTATGGCGACGACATCTTCGTCGGGTATCGTGGCTACGAGCACAACCACACACAGCCGCTATTTCCTTTCGGATTTGGGCTCTCTTATACGAGTTTCAAGTATTCGAATCTTGAAATACATCCAGATACAGATGCACAGACCGGGACGTATACCGTAGGGTTCGACGTAACGAATAGCGGTAAGCGCGAGAGTGCCGACGTGGCCCAAATCTACGTTTCGGAAGACCAGCCGAAGGTTCCACGCCCACCTCAGGAACTGAAAGGGTTTGCGCGCATCGAACTCACGCCTGGTGAGACCAAACACATGACGGTGCCGCTGGATGCGCGGTCGTTCGCGTGGTACGACGTGTCAGCCAAAGCATGGCATGCAGACTCCGGAACGTTCACCATCCGCGTGAGCAGGTCTTCGGCAGACCCACAGCTGGAGGGCAAGATCTCGCTGACGAAACCTATTCTCATACCGGTTGAGTAGCTTTCATTTACCCTCAATTTCCTGCGCGATGAGAAGGCGGAAGTTCATGTCGGTGAGGCGTGCGATGCCGCGCCACAAGATCAGGTTGCCTGGCGGCGGGTCATGAGCGCGCGCAAGATACCCACCAAGCCTGGCAAGCAATAAGAGGGCAGCATTCAGAGTCGCAGGCTGCGGGCTCTAGCGGTCTTCTCTCGCCGATAGAAGAACTCGGTCGTGTCATGCAAAAACCAGAACCGGTTCGGCGTCTCTCGCGGCCTCAACCCGTGACGGAGTTGCCTTGAAGTGCCCACTCAAGATCGTCGACTCATCCACACGGCGGTTGGCAAAGAAGCGCTAGGCGGCCTTGGTGTTCGCCCAGTCCAGGCAGGCTCAGGGCATACTGGAACCCTGGCCGATGGAAATGAGTTCCAGCAACTTCTTCAATCGCTTGCCATGACGGGCATCGGGAAACTCACATCCGGCGACCTCTTTCTCGATCCACCGAGCACCAGTCTCCGAAGGCTGAGGTACGTGCAAAAGCTCCGCCATGTCCGTAGCTCCTCGCTTCCTCTCTGGAGTTGCCTGCATTGAGGCTGGATAACATCGGCCAACACCTCCATAATTGTGGGTAATCGAAAGTTCGAGTAGCGGAGGTCGAACTACTGTGCAGGTTTCTGGATGGCAGCCTTGATCGCCTTAAACTCGTCGATGGTCTGCTGGGACGCACTGCCGTCCTGGTAGACTTCGAGGTTAATGACGGGAACGTCCTTGCGCGCCATGGCCTGCCGGATGAAGTCGATCATCTGTGCGTTTGAGTAACGGGGCGCGGGAATGTCTGCGTCCTGTTTGACGTGGCCCCAGTCTCCTCCCTCATTGGTTAGGGTGAGGGTTGCCGACAGGCCTTTTTGTGGGCCGCTCAGGAAGATCCCGGAGCCTCCGACCGGCAGCTCGGAGTCGTTTTCTGGAGTGAGCCGATCAGGGAAGTCCCCTTCTCCGCAGGCGTAGTCCTGGAGGTCGGTGGCTTTTGGCAGAATCCAGGAGTTGTAACCGACGACGCGCCCGGGAAAGCCTGCCTTGGCTGCTTCCGTCATGGCCTTCCAAGGTGCCTGGAGCGTGTAGTAGAAAGTCGTGCCATCGTCGAACCACCAGCCAGCGAGCTTGTCACCGTAGCGAAGGCCTATCTCGCGGATCTGGTCTTCCCACTCCTTGAAGTAGGCATCACGGTTCATCGTACGTACGAGGGTTCCGCTCCACCAATTATCCTCGCTGCGTCCAGCGTGGTAGTAGAGCATGAGCTTGATGTGGCGCTTGGCGAGAGCGTCGGCAAGGTCGGCGATGAGGTCCCGGCGGGTGGTGTGGCCAGGAGTAATGCGCTCCCACGACTGGATGGGCGCCGGGAAGTAGTAAGTAGACCAGCTCGTGGCGAAGACGACAAAGCCTGCACCGGTGTTGGCGACCATATCGGCAAAGGCATTGACGTCGAAGTCGCGGGTGGCTTCTTCGTAAGACTTCTTAGGTCCCGTGCGGGGAAAGGAGGCGGCCGTCCAGGTGAACATGAGGCCATACCTAGCGTCGACCATCCACTTGGTCGATGAGCGTAGAGTCGTGGCCTCGGCAGACAAGGCCTTGGCCTCGCCGGGCTTTACCAACTCCATGGAGAACAGGGCAAGATTGAAGGCTTGTCCAGCAGGCGCAAGTGCGCGCAGGGTGATCTCGCTCTCGCCGGCAGGAAGCCTCAGGGTGCCAGAGAGATTGTTGCGCATCCAGAGATTGGTGACAGAGGCCTTGCGGTAGTCGATGGTGTACGTCAGCTTGCCGAGCTTGCTCGCGAGCTCCACCTTCACCGGCGGCGGTGAGGGCAGCTTGCAATCGATCAGGACTTGCCCGCAGTTCTCGGTAAGGAGCGCAACAGAGTAATTTCCAGCTTGAGGAACACTCACCTTCCATGTGATCGACTCATCGTCGCTGGTCCAGTTCCAAACCCAAAAGCGCGCTGCCTGATCCGGCCATTGCACCTTTAGTGGACCCTCCAGCCTGGCATCGGCAGCCATCAGGACATTCTTGTCCGACGGAACGACCGAAAGCACTTTCTGCGGATCCGCTGCAGAAGTATGCACTTCCTGACTTGAAAGCCGCGCCGGGAGGCTTGCGCATAGGAATGCGATGGACAGAGCCAGGACATTCGTAAGAAGTCGGTGGCTGCCTATGACGACCTGAGGGGGCGGAACAGATTTGCTGCGGGGCATGGTCAATCCTCTCGGAGAACAGGGGGGCAAATCGGTTTTCCCGCCTCGCAGGAGGTATACATCATACGTTTGCACAAAGTATAGTCGCATTTTCCGCGGCACATCGACAACATAGGTGGCCAGAGCACTGAACCGATCGGAAGAGGTTCTCAGGGATGCCCTGGACAACCGGGTCCAGAGCAGAAGCAGCGCCTGCCCGCCAACGAAAGATACAATTAGGTCCGTGGTCATCTCTTTGCCCTTCAGCCCTTACGTCGCAAAAGCGCGCTGGAGCGCGGCCGTGATCGACTCCCTGAAAACCCTGGAAGCTCGTGCATCCGGCACCGACAGGTCGAAGGCATGATATGCCCCAGGCACCACCAGCAATTCGGTAGGCACAGCCGCGTCGATCAACCTTCTGGCGTACTCCACGTCTTCATCGACAAAGAGATCGATGGCACCTACCCCGATAAACGCCGGTGGCAAGCCCGTCAGATTTTGGATGCGCGCAGGTACCGCGCCGTACGGTACCTGCGCTGAGCCCGCAGGAACTCCCAACAGACAGGTCCATGCATACTTGTTGCTGGCCGCGCCCCACGCGATCTGCCCGATCGGCGGCGGCACCGCGCGGGTCGATCCGGTGCGGTCGTCCAGCATGGGATAGATCAGCAATTGAAAAACAACCGGTATCTCGGCGCGGTCGCGCGCATGGATCGCGAGCGCAGCCGCATGCCCGCCGCCCGCGCTTTCACCGGCTATGGCGATACGCTTGCGGTCCGCGCCCAACTCATCCGCGTGGTGGTAGACCCAAGTCAGCGCGGCATAGTTGTCGTTCAGTGAGCCGGGGAACTTCGTCTGGGGAGCCAAGCGATAGTCGACCGAGACCACAACGCATCCTGTCGGCTTCGAGTAGAGGAGCACACCCGGGAGGAACGCCACGGCAGCTCCCACCAAATACCCTCCTCCATGGATATGCAGAAGCACGGGCTTATTCTTCTGGTCCGGTGCCGTATCCGCAATGACGATCGACACGTCGGGCGCGCCGGTTGGACCCGG
>PKWK01000308.1 GCA_003133205.1 Granulicella sp.
GGCCTCGGGTGAAGCCGGCACGAGCACGGGCGCGGGGATATCCTCCAACGGATCGGTCGTGACGTCGCCGGTGATCGTTAGCGTCTCGGCGGGAACGTGCCCCTATTACACGCTCACCCCCACGACGTCGTCCTTCACCGTCGCCTCCGGCGGCACCATACCGGCTGCACCGATCACCGTGGCCCCACTCAATGGCTTCGTCGGAACCGTGACCTTCACTGCCTCGTCCACTACCACCAGCGGCTACCTCCCCAGCTTGAGCTTCAACCCCGCATCGATCATCTTCAACGCCACTAACAACACAGTGTCGCAAACGACTACGCTCACGTTCTCCGGCATCACCGCAAACCTGCGGATGCCGAACTTGCCCGGACAGATTGACTCCGGCACGATGCTGGCGCGGCACAGCGCCGGCAGAACGCCCTGGTACGCCGCGGGCTCGGGAGTGACCATCGCGTCGCTGCTTCTGCTGATGCTGCCGCGCCGTCGCCGATTGGGCGGCTTGCTCGTACTTGCATTGTCGATCGCAATAATCGGCGGCGCGACCGGGTGCGGCGCAAGCAGTCAGGCCGGGCCACCAACGACCACCACCAATACCAACCCGTATGTGGGGGTTTACGTCGTAAACATCATCGGAACGTACACCAGTTCGACCGGCACGGTGCTGAAGAATAGCACCACAGTGTCGTACATAATCAACTAGTGCGGACCCACGCAAAGCGCTGGCCGCTTATCCTTCTGCGGCCGGCGCTTTCTTGTGTGTCACGAGAAGCGTCTATTGCGGATCGACGCGCTCGGCCGCGGCTATCGCCATCAGATGATCCTGCGCACTGAAGGGCGCGCCATCCTTGGGCGCACGCACGTACCGGCCATCCGGCTGGAGCAAGCGCGCCTTGACGTTGTCCTTGAGATACGCCCCCAGTATCTCCTCGCGCAGACGCGCAGACAGCGCCGGGGCGTCCACCGGAAACTGCACCTCGCAGCGTTCGAACAGGTTGCGCGCCATCCAGTCCGCGCTGCCGCAGAAGACTTCGGGCTGCCCGCCATTGGCAAAGCTGAAGATGCGGCTATGCTCGAGGTAGCGGCCCACGATCGAGCGCACTCGGATGCGTTCACTCAGGCCCTTCAAGCCCGGCCGCAGCGCGCAAATGCCGCGCACGATCAGGTCGATCTCCACGCCTGCGTTCGACGCCGCGTAGAGGGCCTCCATCGTCGGCCGGTCGAGCAGCGCATTCATCTTGGCCACAATTGCCGCCGGCTTGCCCGCCCTTGCATGCTCGGCCTCGCGCGCAATCAGCTTCAGCAGCGCCGGCGCGAGCGTAAGCGGCGCGACCAGCAGCGGGGAGTAATCCTCGGAGTCAGCCTTAGCGGTCAGATAACGAAAGACATTCTGCACCGCCGACGTGATCTCAGGACGAGCCGTCAGCAGGCTGACGTCGGTGTAGAAGCGCGCCGTCACCGAGTTGTAGTTGCCCGTGCCCAGATGCGCGTATCGCCGCACCACACCGTCGGGATCGCGGCGCACCATTAACGCCAGCTTGCAATGCGTCTTCAACCCGAGAATGCCGTGAAAGACGCCTACGCCCGCGTCTTCCATCTCGCGCGCCCAGCGAATATTCGAGGCCTCGTCGAAGCGCGCCATCAGCTCGACGACCACGGTCACTTCCTTCGTCTGCGCGGCCTCGGTAAGCGCCGTGAACAGCGGGGACGCCTCACTGGTGCGATAGAGCGTCTGCTCCATCGAGACCACCGCCGGGTCCGCCACTGCCGCCTCCACAAAGTCCTCCACCGTTGCGTAGGAGTCGAACGGGTGGTGCAGCAGAATGTCTCTCGTCCGCAACTCATCGAACAGGTTCGCCGACTTGGGCGAGAGATGAACCTTCCGGCCCTGGAAGCCCTCGAACTTCAGCTCTGGCCGCGCAACTCCACCGTAGAGATGCATCAGGCGCAGCAGGTTCACGGGCCCCTTGGTGCGGAAGACCTGCACCTCATCGAGTTCGAAGTTCGTGCGCAGCCGCTCGACGATCTCCTCGGCGGCGCTGTTCTCAATCTCCATGCGCACCGCGTCGCCCTTGCGCCGGTTGTGCAACTCGGCGCGCACGCTCTCCAGCACGCTGCGCGACTCCTCCTCCTGCAGATACAGGTTGCTGTTGCGCGTCACTCGGAACGGCGCACGCGCGAGCAACTCATATCCGCGGAACATGCGCTCCACCTGCGACTCGATCAGCTTGTGCAGCATGATGAAGTCGCAGCGTCCTGCGGCGCTCGGAAGCGGCACCAGCCGCGGCAGCGCGCGCGGCACGGTGACCACGCCAAGCACGGCAGCGGGCCTGGGCGTCAACTTGCCGCTACGCTTCGAGCGCAGCAGAAGGGCGATGCACAGCGCTTTGTTCAGCACTCGCGGAAAGGGATGCGACGGGTCGATCGTGACCGGCGTCAGCAGCGGGTCGACCTCATCCTCGTAAAACTTGAGCGCATACGCACGCTGAGCTTCGTCGAGATCGCGCCAATTCAGCAGGCGGATGTTCTCCGCGCGCAGGGCGGGCAGCAGTTTGTCGTTCCAGCATGCGTACTGCGCATCGACGAATTCGTGCAGCACCACGCCAAGCCGATCTAGCCGCTGCTGCGGCGTCGTACCACCCTCGTCGGCACGCTGCGGCGCGCTGAACCCATCCTCAATGTGCTGCAGCAGGCTGGCCACGCGGATCTCGACAAACTCATCCAGATTGCTCGCCGTGATGGCCAGAAATTTAACTCGTTCGAGCAAGGGATTGCTCGCGTCCTCTGCCTCTTCGAGCACTCTCTGATTGAAGAGCATCCACGATTCGTCGCGGCCAAAGAAGAGAACCTCACTCGCAGGCGCAGTATTGTTTGCAGGGCTCTTCGAAGCGTTCTTCGCAGTCTTCTTCGCGGCGCCATTCGAGACGTGCTTTGCGGCAATCCTGCCCGCGGCCGGCTTGCCTGCGCTGCCTAACTTCGCGCTCGACGATTTCGTTTCGGCTGATTTCGTCTCAGTCATACAGGTAGTAACGAGACTATCGCACAAGCAGTGCAATCAGATAGTGAAGATCCAACCAATTTCATTCACCCGCATCAGCCTTCAAATCTCGCGGTGAAAGAAGACCACATCCGGCGACCTATTGTCCTCGGAGCCCGGCAGCTGCCGCAGCACCGCGTTGTCGCCGTAGCGCTCAACCGGAACAAATCCCAACTCCGTATAGATGCGGTTAGCGGCCTGCATGGTGACGGGCATCGTGTCTAGAGCTAGTTGCATAAA
>PKWK01000121.1 GCA_003133205.1 Granulicella sp.
CGCATGTTGCAGGCCGGCGAAGACCCCATGTACGTGGCGCGTCGCATCGTGCGCATGGCGGTCGAAGACGTCGGCCTGGCGGCGCCCGAAGCGCTCAACCTCTGCCTGTCCGCTCGCGATGCGATGCACTTCCTCGGCTCACCCGAAGGCGACCTCGCGCTGGCTCAGGCGGTCGTCTACCTTGCGCTCGCGCCCAAGTCGAACGCCGTCTACACCGCCTACGGAGCTGTCCTGGCCGACATCGAAGCCACCGCCGCGGAGCCCGTCCCACTGCACCTGCGCAACGCGCCCACCAAGCTGATGAAGTCGCTCGACTACGGCAAGGATTACCAGTACGCGCACGACGTCGAGGGCCGTGTCGCCGACATGGAATGTCTCCCACCGTCGCTGAGTAAGCGCCGTTACTACCACCCCACCCAGGAAGGCCGCGAAAAGAATCTCGCACAGCGCATGGATGAGGTCAGGCGCATCCGCCATAGCAAACGCACCACTGAATGATCGCGCGTCGCCTCGAGGCGACTGCCCGGTCAGCTTTGGTCGCTGCCTCTATGTTTGGAAGAACCGCCTCTGACGTTGCGAGACGATCTAGATCATCTCTGCGTCTGCTCGGCGAATTCCTGCGCCTAGCAATATACAGAGGAAGCCGACGCCGGTGCCGGCCAACAGCAAGCTGGAGGGCTCGGAAACATCCCCGACGACAGGCGGAGTCTCAGGCGGAACGAGAGGCACGAGGGGAACGACACCGGTAAGGGGCGGCCCGCCCAGAATTGGAGGCACGAATGGCCCGAGCGGCGGCCAGGTGTCCTCGGGCGTGAGTTCTGCTACCTCCGGCGGGATCTCATCCGGAAAAGTGACCTGCGTGTTCTCCATGGGGGGAAAGTTGATGATCGGCGGCGGAGGCTCTAAATTGACCTGCGTGAAGAGCAGATCGAGCGTCGATGGAATGATCGGAACGCTGCAGGCGAACTCCACCTTCTGTACCGACTCATTCTTGGTCATGATGTACTTTGGCCGGTGGATATTCGGATTGGGCTTCCAGTTGGGATGGGCCAGGCGCCATTTGTCCCAGGCATCGGCGGTCGTTTTGCTGACGCGATTGCGAACCGGCTTCGTGATATAGGTTCGCACGAAGCGCTCGCAGGTGGCAGATGCGTGAACCGCCAGAACTCCAGCCGCTGCGGGGAGAAGTATGAACACGACAACTGCGGCTTGAATCCGTATGCGGGTACTGCTCATCAGGGGCCTACCTTCTATCTATTTACGCAAACTGCTCTTCAGCGGAAACCGCCTCCGCCCAATTCTCCGGCGGACTTTAGCTTAGATGCCGGCCCAGGCTTTTACGGTCGATAAGCAGACAGAATAGTGTGGAGGGTGACGTACGCGGTGCCGGCGGCACTCAACTCTTTCCGTCTCTACCGGCCGGCAATGCATGGGTATTACTAATAAGTTAATCCCATCTTTTCAGGCCACGAGCGGACCGTCAACGAAAAAGGATTGAACTGACCAGCCCACATGCCTTCGCATGGCTGATCTTCCGCAATACAACAAACCAACGCCTGGAAAACACTGGGCATTCGTGCTCGATGCCCTGAGCATGAAAGGTACCCCAGCTTGGCTGTTGATTGGAATACCACTTATCGGTGGGAACTACCACTTATTGGGGGGAGGGAATCGGCGGCTGCCCAGGGGAAGGGCTGCCGCCGGTCGTTCGATCGCCGCGCTAGTTTCCGTAGTGCACCGCGCATCCATGTTTTTTGTTTATTTGGCGTCGCGCTCAATCGCCTTCAGCACAAGGTCCTTGGTCAGCAACTCAGGCAACACATCCGCCACGCTCCCCGCTGCCGCCGGATAGAGCACGTAGGTCGGCACGCCCGCGCGGCCCACCGATGCGAGCTTCTCTGTAATCGCCGGGTCGCTGTTCGTCCAGTCCGCCTTCATCGTCACCACGTGGCCCTTGCGCAGCGCGCTCTCGACCTCTGCGGCCTTCAGCACCGCGCGCTCGTTGAACTGGCAGCTTAGACACCACGCCGCCGTGAAGTCGATGAACACCGGATGCCCTGCGGCTCGCGCTGCAAGCAGCGCCTGCTCGGAGTACGGCTGCCACACGACCTCCGTGGCATTCGCGACAGCGTTACTCGGCTGCGTGGAACTCGGTTGCTCGGCACGAGCCCTGGCTGCGGCACCGCGGGCCTGCGACAAAGGAATCGCCAGTCCTAGTGCAATCAGCGCGACTGCCGCGATTCCACTCGCCCACTTCGCCGGCCATCGGCCGAGTGCCCATCCCGCAATCGCGAGCATCAGGAAGCATGCGAGCAGCCACGCGATTTGGTCTACGCCCCCAGCCCCGCCTCCACCAGCCACCTGACCGTAGACCCAAGCCAGCCAGATCGCCGTCGCGAACAGCGGCACTGCCGTAAGCTGCTTCAGCACCTCCATCCACGCGCCCGGCTTCGGCAGCACGCGCGTCCATGCAGGCTGAAAACTCAGCAGCACATACGGCAGAGCAAGCCCCAGCGCCAGCGCCGTAAACACCGCGAACGTCACGCCCGCAGTCTGCGCCAGCGCAAACCCAATCGCCGCGCCCATCAGCGGAGCGGTGCAGGGAGTTGCCACCACGGTCGCCAGCACGCCGGTAAAGAAGCTGCCCGCGTAGCCTTGCTTCTCGGCAAGCGAACCGCCCACCGACGTAAGCGAAAGCCCAATGTCGAACTGGCCCGCAAGAGAGAGCGCGAGGAAAAACATGAACGACGCCAGCACCGCAAGAAACACCGGCGACTGCAACTGGAATCCCCAGCCCGCGTGGCTCCCCGTAGCCCGCAGCACCAAGAGCACGGCCACGATTACCCAGAACGACACCAGAATTCCGAGCGCATACACCAGCCCATGCCGTCGCAGATGTCCGCGCTCCTGGCTCGAACTCTGGACCAGCGCAAGCCCCTTCAGGAACAGCACCGGAAAGACGCACGGCATCAGGTTCAAAATAATGCCACCGAGAAACGCCAGCCCAATGGCGCCCATCGGCGTTGAATTGCCGCCGGGCTTAGCGCGCATCACATTGTCCACCTGCACCACTGGCGCGCTCACGTCGTAGGCCACGCTGTCGGACAACTTGAATACTCCATGCAGCACAGCCGGCAACGCCGCCAGATCAGGCGAGCGCTTTACGTACAGCCGAATCCCATCCCGCTGCGGCTCGGTATTCTGGTCCGCTGCATTCGCAATCAGGTCGGTGGGATCTTTATCGAAGGGATAAAACTCCGCGTCCTTCTCCCGATTGCCGTCGACCAGCGTCAACTCAAACTGCTGTTGGTCGCCCCTGGCCGAAAACCTCATGCCGACAGGCAGCGGCTTTGGGATCAGCGTCATCGCCTCGCCCAGCGCGCCGACCTGCGGCTCCTGCGCAACCTGCGGCGCGCCGGGCTGCACCATCAAATCCAGCCCCAGATGCGCCTTCCCGGGAATGCACACCTGCGCGCACACCAGCCACGTGATTTGCGCATCCAGATGCACTGGCCCGGCCGGCATCGTCGAAGCCGCCGAAAGCGTCACGGGAAACGCGACCTCGTCCTCGTATCCGAAATCCATGAACGGCCCGAGTGGAAGCCGCTCCGGAATAGGGAACTGCATCGGCCCCGCACTGATGCCATCCGGCAAACCCCACGCAATGTGCGGCGGCTCGCCCGAATCACCGGCGTTGATCCAGTAGACATGCCAGTGCTCGTCCATTGTGAGGATGAGCCCGACCTCCTGCGTCCCGCCCGGCGCAATCGCCGGCCCCAGCGCGACCAACTCCGCGGTCAGGTGCTGCGCCTTCACCGGCCCCGGCCCGCCGTCGCCGACCGCCGCAATCTGCGCGCGCGCGTTCGCTCCAGCGACCAAGCCGAAGATCGCCAGCACCAAAGCAAAGATAGTTTGCCGAATCCTCACGTCCTCGATTGTAGTTCGTCCGCAAACCTCAGTTTGTCGGGTGTTTGTCTGCAGGATGTCGTGATTCGTCGCTCGCACTCCGATGATCTCTCAGCGCCCGCGATCTACGCGCCCTCGCGCCGCCGATGCTCAATCATGATGCACCGATCCATCACCACGTGAATTCCACCCTGCTCCGCGCGCTCCGCCGCTTCCAGGTTCACAATCCCTTGTTGCACCCACAAGTTCTTCAGTCCGAGCGCAAGCATCTCGTCCACTATGCCTGGAATCAGCGAGGGCACGCGAAACACATTCACCACATCCGGCTTCAGCGGCAGCTCTGCCAGCGACGCATAACTGCGCTCGCCCAACACCTTCTCGATCGAAGGGTTCACCGGATAAATCTTGTACCCGTGCTGCTGCATGTACGCCGAAACATAATGGCTAGGCTTGCCCGGATTCTCCGACAGACCGACAACCGCAATCGTTCGCCCTCTACCATCGCCCAACATCTCGTCAATTACTGCAGGTTCGTTCATTCCCATCCTTCCATTCTGGCCGTCACTTTTTCCATGCTCCCAGCAGCCGTCGCAGCACGATCAACTCGCCCACGTGGTACGCGTTGTGATCTGCGATCAGCAGCGCCTCGCGTAGCAGATTTTGCCCCGTGCCCCAAAGGAACGGCTTCGCAAGGTCCGCTTGAGGCCGCAGGATCAGCGCCTTGAACTTCTCCAGGTCCGCCTTGACCGCCGCGACCGACCGGTCCCAGGCCTCCGCCGATCCAGGCTCCGCAGCCTTCGGCCAATATGCCTCGGGCCATTCCATCGCCTGATATCCGCCCGTTGGCGGCGCGGAAAAGTCCAGGATGTCTCGCTGCGCAATCCGAATGTGCTCCAGAATCTGCCACGCCGAATACGGCAGGCCATTCGGCACAACCCCGCGCAGTTTCACCGGAAAATCGGCGACCGCATCCTCAAACGTCGCATGAGCCTGCCCGCCATCCAACAGGGCAACCAATTGCTTGCGAAGCTCCTCGCCCTCACTGCTCGACTTCTTCACGTCTGCCTTAGCCATCTCGTTACGCCCTCGTCACTGCTCAATCTTGGATGCATCCAAACGCAAAACCGATCACGGATTAAAGCGGATCAACACGGATGTAAAACAATGTGCATCTTTGAATCCGTTCTTATCTGCGTAATCCGTGGTCGTCTTTCCGTCAGCTAAGCCACGTCGTCTTCCTCAATTGCCGCAGGCAGATTTCCCTCGCGCCGCATCCGTAGATACCCGCGGATGAACGGCTCCAGGTCGCCATCCAGCACCTTGTCCACGTCTCCCACCTCGACCCGCGTCCGCAGGTCCTTCGCCATGCGGTACGGCTGCAACACGTAGCTGCGAATCTGCGACCCAAACCCAATCTCCAGCTTCGAGTCCTCAATCTTTCGAGTCGCTGCCTTCTTCTTGTCCAGCTCGTACTCATAGAGCTTCGACCGCATCATCTTCATCGCGCGGTCCTTGTTTTTATGCTGCGAGCGCTCGTTCTGGCAGCCCGTCACCAGGCCCGTCGGAAGATGCGTAATTCGCACCGCCGAGTCGGTCGTATTCACATGCTGCCCGCCCTTGCCGCCCGAGCGATACGTATCGATGCGCAGGTCTTCCACTTTGATGTCGATCACGATGGTGTCGTCGATCTCCGGACTCACAAACACGCTGGCGAAGCTTGTATGCCGCCGCTTCGCCTGGTCGAACGGCGAATTTCGCACCAGCCGATGTACGCCTGTCTCGCCACTCAGCAGCCCGAACGCAAACTCGCCGGTAATCGTAAACGTGGCCGACTTGATCCCCGCCTCATCGCCATCCTGAATCTCGTTGATCTCCGTTTTGAAGCCCTGCCGCTCAGCCCAACGCAGATACATGCGCATCAGCATCTCGGCCCAGTCCTGGCTCTCGGTCCCGCCCGCGCCCGGATGCACCGTGACAATCGCGTTCAGCGGATCGGTCTCGCCCGACAGCATCGTCTTCGATTCAAGCTTCTCCGAGAACTCCACCAGCGCCGGAATCTCGCGCTCGAGTTCAGGCTCAACCGCCTCGCCTTCCTTCGCCAGCTCGAAGTAAGCCTCGATGTCGTCCTGCCGCCGCGCAAGCTCCGCGTCATCGGCCAGCAACGTCTCCAGCCGCTTGCGGTCGCGCATCAACGGCTGCGACCGCGCCCCATCCGCCCACACCGCCGGATCGGAAATCTTCTCTTCAATCACCGCCAACTCGCGCTTCAGCCGAGCCGAGTCAAAGATACTCCCGCAGCTCGCGAACTCTATCGCGCACCGGGGAGTATCGGTATTCCAGATCATCAATCATGTTTCAAGTTTACGGCATTCAGGGCCGCTCCATCCCAAAAGCCGTCATTCTGAGCGCAGATCAGAATCTCTGTATTCCTTTGATCAGCCGCGGCTATGCTCTAAACTCACGTCTATGCTCCCGTGCAAAGACGAGTCGGTATTCCAGTGGATTAGAGAGAATCGCTCCACGCCGGCAGGCAAGTACGATGATCCCGACTGGAAGGGCGTTTCCGTATCTGTCGCTCTCCCAGCGATGTTCGAGAGTTACGTCAAAATCCTGCATCGTCTGGACGCACATTACGAGAACATCGACAACCCACTTTCCCCACAAGAACTGTCTATCCTGGGCATTCCAAAGTGCTCCTCGCTCCGGAATCTGGTGGAACACCACCGAAGCAACAGATCAACACGCGTTCGATGGAAGGACGCAGCGCATTCGTTAGGACTCGCATTCGAATCGGGAATAACCGACGATTGGTTCCGAGCCGTCATCGAGCCCGGATGCTGGCCCCGATTCATATACGGCCCCGGCGACGGATGGCTTGATCCCGAAGATGGTGACTCATTGGTTCGCGTCTTGCGCAAAGCGACCGAACGGGATGCCGTTTATCTGCGGATGGCGGAAATACCACTCATCACAACCGAAACGCCCCTACTCTACGAAGGTCACTTTGAAGACGTGCTCGACCTCCTGCGCACCGAGCGAAGCAATATGCTGCCCGAATACTGGTGGCCTCGTGACCATAGCTGGTGTATCTGCTCCGACTACGACCTCACTTTCACCCTGATCGGAGCCTCGAATGAAGTCTGCCAGCACCTTCTCGAAGACGATATCCTCGAATGCGTTGAAGTAACTCCGGAAACCCGCATCGACTTTCGTAGTCCACCGCAGCTACTTCGCTAGCCGGGTGCCCATTCATCGCGCTCCGCTTCCTGCCAACGCCGGTGCCACCCTCCGCACGTTGAACCCCATCGCCCCCGCCACGAACCCCGCATCCAGCAGCGCCCGCGCCATCGCGCTCTCCGCTACTGCGATTCCGTTCACCGTCGCAATCAACAAGCCCGCTCGTCCCGCGGCATCGTCCTCGCGATCGCCGCGCACCCGCGCCACCAGGAACTCCGCCAGCGCCCGCGCCACCTGCCCGCGTCCCGGCTCCTCCTCCGGCAGAAACACCTGGACATTCTGATTCCCGCGCCGCAGATACGCCACCAGCGCCCCATCGCAAAGCACAACCCGCGCGCCAACGCTGCGGGTGAGGGAAGAGGTCGCGTCGCCGCCCGACGGCCACCGCAGCAGCGCGCCATACGGACTCGCCGGATCGGTCGCCGCCAGCATCAGCATCTCGCGCCGCTCGCCCTCGCGCTCCGCCCTCAGACTCCGCAGCAGGTCGATCGCTGCCGGCATCGCAAACTGCGTCGCTCCCAGATCAGCGGCGAAGTAGCCACGCCGCACGCGCCCACTCTCCTCCATCGCCTTCAGCACGTCGTACACCGCGGAGAACCCGCCCGCGAGACCCTCCGCGTGCGCCGTTTCGCGAAATACCACGCCGTACCGCGTCAGCAACTGTTGCGCCATCGCGTGGGACCACGCTGTTGCGCTCCGCCCCTCAGCAAACGCCGCCGTATTCAGCGACCACCGCCCCTGCGCCGTTGGCGGAGTCGTCCGTCGCGACCTGAATCCAGCCCGAAAGCCGGTCTGCAGATGAACCCTCTTCGAATGCTTCGCACTCGCCGCCGGGGCACAATACGCGCGCAATGCATGAAACGAATCGTTCGTCAGCAACCCGCGCCACACTAAATTCCACACTGCATCCAGCGTCTCGCCGGGATATCCGCCGCCAACGCCGTCATGCACCTGCTGAAAAAACGAAGCCCCATGCGCTTTCAAATACTCAAGAATCGCCGCCTCTTTATCAGCGGTCCTAGCCTCTCCCGACAACTGAGAACTGGCAACTGACAACTGTCGCGCCGGCCACAAACTCTCCAGCTTCTCCGCGAGATAAAGCCCAACTCGCCCATCCCGCTCTCCAATCGGATCGAATCCAATCCAGGTTACCTCGCCCGCCGCAATCAGCGTATCCAGATCCGCCGAACGATATCCACTCAGCCGCGCCGGCAGAATCTCCGTCTCCAAAATCGACGCCGGCAGAGGAGCCCCTTGCAGATTTTCGATCACGTCGAGTAGCGCATCCAGCCCGCGCCTCGGCTGAACCACTCCCTGCCAGCGAGTCAGCAGCCGCGTCAATACTCGCTGCTCCACCGGCTCCACTTCTTTACGTAACCGTGCCAGGCTCTTTCTCCGAATCGTCCGCAGCACTTCCGCATCGCACCACTCTCGATGCACGCCGCCTGGTCGGAATCCGCCCTCAGCGACCCTTCCCATCCCAACGAGTCGCTCCAGCGAGACCTCAACTCCCGGCACCGGCAACCCAAATCGCCGCGCCGCCTCAGCCGCAGTGAACGGGCCATGGGTACGCGCATAGCGACGTACCAAATCCAGCCCAGACTCCGGCGCCGGCTCCAGAAATGCCGACGGCAAATTCGGCGGCAGCGGGACGCCCAGTGCATCCCGGTACCGACTTGCGTCCTCGACTGCGATCAAACGCCGTTCGCCCGCAACTGAAATCTCGATCACCCGCTGCGCCCGCACCAGTGTTGTTACAAATTTGCCGACATCGTCCACCGCAGCGCGCTTCTGCAACTCATTGCGTGACAAATCTCCGAGCCGCAACAGCAGATCATGCACGCCATCCATGTTTCGCGCCTTGTATCCCTCGACAAGGCATTGCAGTTGCTCCTCCGTCTCCTCGATTGCGCGGATATCCAGCAACTCGCGAAGGTCTGCATCGCCCATCAACTCGCGTAGCTGATCCTGGTCGATCGACAGAGCTTGCGCGCGCCGTTCTGCAAGCGGCGCATCGCCGTCATAGATGTAATTCGCGACATAGCCGAACAACAGCGCGGCAGCAAACGGCGAAGACTTCTCCGTGTCCACCGTATGCACCTGCAGCGACAGGTTCCCGATGCCGCGTAGCACCTCCATCAGCGCAGGCATGTCGAACACGTCGCGCAAACACTCGCGATACGCTTCGAGCAGGATCGGGAAGCTCGGATATCTGCTCGCGACCGCCAGCAAGTCATATGCTCGCTTCCTCTGTTGCCACAGCGGAGTTCTTCCGTCCGCTCTTCTTCGAGGCAGGAGCAGAGCCCGCGACGCGCTCTCGCGAAACTTCGCCGCAAACAGCGCCGTCGAGCCAAGCTGCCGCATCACCAGTTCTGCCGCTTCGTCCGGCTCCATCAGCAACACGTCGACATTCGGCGCTGCATCCGCCTCCGGAAACCGCAGCACAAAGCCGTCCTCGCTCCACATTGACTCCACGTCCGGACCGCCATTTGCGCGAATCTTCGCCGTTGCCGCCATCGCCCATGGTGTGTGAATCCTGCTACCAAACGGAGTCAGCACGCACATGCGCCAATTGCCCAACTCGTCCCGCACGCGCTCGATGACAATATTTCTGTCATCTGGAACAACAGTGGTTGCAATCTCCTGGTCCGCCAGATAGCGCATCAGATTCTCTGCCGCGCCGGCGTCCAGATCGTGATTCTTCACCAGTGTCGCAACCGCAACCGCCCGCGGCATCTCGCGCAGGCCACGCACCAGAGCGCCAATCCTTCTCCCGAACTCCATAGGCCGTCCCGCGCGATCGCCATGCCAGAACGGCATCTTTCCCGGTTCGCCCGGAGCCGGAGCCACCAGCACGCGATCGTGCGTGATCTCCTCGATGCGCCACGTCGAAGCGCCCAGGATAAACGTCTCGCCCGGCTTGGTCTCGAACACCATCTCCTCATCCAGTTCGCCAACGCGTACCGGCTTTGCGCGCTCGCCAGCAAGAAACACTCCGTACAGCCCGCGATCGGGAATGGTGCCGCCGTTCAGAATCGCGATCCGCTTCACGCCCTGTCTTGGCGTCAGCCAGTCGCGCGTCCTGTCCCACGTCACGCGTGGCCGCAGCTCGGCAAACTCATCCGATGGATAGCGGCCGGACAGCATGTCCAGCACGCCATCGAATACTGCCCGGCCAAGCCGTGCAAACGGAGCGGCGCTTTGCACCAGCGCAAACAGCGCCGTGTAGCTAATGCCAGGGCTCGCGTCCTCATCCGACTTCGCGCTCGATCGCCCCTCCGCCTCCACGACATTCAGCGGCGGATGGGCAATCACGGCCACGATCTGCTGCGCGAGAACATCCAGCGGATTGCGCAGGAACCGCGTCGACTCCACGTGCCCCTCGTGCATCGCCCGCGTCACTGCAGCGCACGCAACAAGGTCTGCACGATACTTCGGAAAAATAATCCCGTGCGAAGGCGTTCCCACATGATGACCAGCACGCCCGATGCGTTGCATGCCACTCGCGACCGATGGGGGAGCTTCAATCTGGATCACCAGATCGATCGCCCCCATATCGATCCCCAACTCCAGCGAACTCGTCGCAACCAGCGCCTTGATCTCGCCGGCCTTGAGGAGTTCTTCAATCTCGACTCGCTGCGGCGCCGCAAGTGATCCATGGTGCGCGCGTGCTATCGGCTCACCTGCAAGATCATTCAGCGCACCGGCCAGCCGCTCCGCAACTCGTCGCGCGTTGACGAAGATCAGCGTCGAGGTCCGCCCGCGAATAATCTCCAGCAGCCGCGGATAAATACTCTGCCAGATGGAAGTCCGCTTTGGCTCCTGCGCGACGGCCCCGATCGGCTGGTCGTCCACATCGCCCAGTCGCGCCATGTCCTCGACCGGCACCTCCACCTTCAACTCAAGCAACTTCCGCGCGCCCGCATTCACAATCGTCACGGGTCGGTAGCAAATCCCTGTATCTTCGCCCGGATCAACCTGACTCGCTAACTCGCTGACCTCCTGGCCGGCAGAATCACTCAGAGTCAAACCCGCTGATCGAACGCGCTTCTCGCTCGCTGAATCGCTGCCGCCAAGAAAGCGCGCGACCTCCTCGAGCGGTCGTTGCGTAGCCGACAACCCAATCCGCTGTAAGCGCCGCCCGCCACTCGCATGCACCAGTGTCTCCAGTCGCTCCAGAGACAGCGCCAGATGCGCTCCACGCTTGGTCGGAACCAGCGCATGAATCTCATCCACGATCACGGTTTCGACCGTACGCAGCGCCTCGGCCGCTTCCGACGTCAGCATCAGGTAGAGCGACTCCGGCGTCGTAATCAGAATGTCCCCAGGATGCCGCCGGAACCGAGCCCGCTCGTTCGGCGATGTATCCCCTGTGCGCATGCTGATTGTCGGTATTCGGACCGAAACACCGGCCTCTTGCGCCATGGTTATGATGCCCGCCAGCGGTGTACGCAAGTTGCGCTCGACGTCCGCGGCCAGCGCTTTCAGCGGCGAAATGTAAACCACCCGGCAGCCGCGCTCAGCCCCCGTGCTGTCCCCAAGCATCAATCGGTCGAGACACCACAAGAACGCCGCGAGCGTCTTGCCGGTGCCTGTAGGCGCCAGGATCAGCGTGGACTCACCGCGCGCAATTGCAGGCCATCCTTCGCGCTGCGGCGCAGTCGGCCCGTCGAACACCGCGCGAAACCATGCCGCCGTAATCGGATGGAAAAGACTCAGGGCCGCGTCGGCCGCAAATTCCTTCGAGCCTACTGCCTCGCCCGGCGCCACCTTGCGCGCTCCCTCGGGCCGCGCTTTCTTCGGCCCACTCTTCGGTTTGGATGAGGTCGGCGGCATCGCTCAACTGCTATCAGCAGCATACCCGCAGCGACCCTCGTTCGATGCAGTCCAAGTCCTTGAAATTGTGCGAAATTACGGTTCGGTAGACAGCCGGTAGAAGTAACACTCCTTGGCAAATTCCGCTTGAAATAGCTTCGTCGAATCCTCTGCCTGCTCTGACGCGCCGAGCACCAGATAGCCGCCCAGCGCCATCTGGCGATGCACGCCTCGGAACACGGAGCTCCGGTCCTCAGGGGTGAAATAGAACAACACATTGCGCAGCATCACCAGGTCAAACACCGGCAGCGGAGGCAGCGGCGCACACAAATTTGCGCACTGGAAGTCGCACATCGACCTGAGCATCGGCGTGACCTCCCACTCCTCGCCATCGCGCTCCGGATACTTCACCAGCATGCGCGCCGGCAGCCCGCGATTGACCTCCATGCGCCGGTACCGGCCACGTCTGGCATACTCGATCACCGGGCGAGAGATGTCGGTCCCAACGATCTTCACGTCCCAATTCGCCAGGGCAGGGAAATGCTCGCAGACCAGCATCGCCAGGCTGTACGCCTCCTGCCCGGTCGAGCCCGCCGCGCTCCATATTTGCAGCTTGCGTGCTGCCGAGTTCGCCTCGATCAAACGCGGGAAGATGGTCTCTCGCAGTACGTTGAACAGCTTGCCATCGCGAAAGAAGCTGGTCTCATTGATGGTCATCGCCTCGGCCACCGCGCGGTGCAAGTGGGGCGCTTGATCGATCCGCAGAAGGCTCACGAACTCCTCCAGATTCGACGCGCCGGCCATCTTTGCGAGCGGCTTCAGCTTCGTCTCGAACAGCGCGTTGCGCGAAGGATCGATCAAGTTCGCTGACCGCGAGAGCACCAATTGACGAAGGTAATCGTAGTCGGAATCAGAGCAGCCCATTCATTGCCTCACGTCGTGGAGCAGCCTGGAAGTTACCCTCCGGCCGGAAAGATAGAGGGCCCTCATCAGGCCGCCAGTCCAAGCATCACCAGCTTCTCGCGCAGGCTCTCCGGCGTGAACGGCTTCATCAGGAATTCGTCCGCGCCATACTCCAGTGCGCGGCAGATGAACGAGTTGTCCGCTTCCGTCGTCACCATCATCACCTTCATCGGAGGATGCAGCCCCGCATCCCGCAGCGTCTTGACGCACTCCAGACCGCTCATCTGCGGCATGTTTACGTCCAGCAGCATGAAGTCGAACGCAGCCGAGCCGCGAAGCATCTGCAGCGCCCCGCGCCCGTCGGTCGCCTCTTCGCAACTCAGGCCTATACGCTCCAGCAACTGGCGCATGTACTGGCGAATGAATCTTGAATCGTCTACGATCAGCGCTCTCATCGATGTCCGCTCCTCCTCTCCTGTTTCGAAGTTCCAGGCAGCCCACTCTCCGTCAGTTGCGAGGGCCGCAGTCGCCGCGGATCCAGTCGCACCATCAAGCCGGACGGCATTCTGTAGAATCCGGCGAATAAAGTCCTGCTGCGTGCGTCCAGTACGCTCGGGTTCGCCTCCAGCGTGCCCCGAGCAATCGTCACCACTCCGCCAACTCCATCTACCATCAGTCCGAACCGCTCCTCGTTCTCATCGTCGAGAACAAGCGCACAACTCGCTCCGGAGCCTCTCTCCAATCCAAGCAGCACACGCAGACTCACCGTGGTCAGCACCTCTCCGCGATACGGCACCACCCCGGCGATGTACTCCGGAGCGAGCGGCACGCGCTGCGGCGCGACGGCTCCCAGCACCTCCCGAATCTCCCTCGTGTCGACCCCAAACAGTCCAGGTCCCGCGCGAAACGCGCACAGCGACACCATCTCGTTCGAGTTCGCCCCCATTTCATCCACACTGCTCATGCGACCTCCTGCAGCACGGCGAACGCCGGCCCGCCAACTTGCTCCGCGAACTCGCGATGCACCGTGGTCACAAGGTCTTTCACCATCGCCAACTGGCCCTCGCACAACTCTGGATCGGCAGCCAACAGCGTGCCCGCCGACACGTCCAGCACTCGCCGCACTACCATCCCCACCCGTCTCACCGCGTGCGCTCTGGGGCGAAGACAGATCAGCACGGTTGCCATCGCGCCTTCCTCCCCGGCGATAGATTCGGCGGATTGGTTGGCCGCGCGCAATTCGAGCAAGACCTCGTCCTCGTCCTCCAGCGGCACCAACTCCCCACCGCATTGCCACACTGCCCGGCCATCGGCATACTCGATTTTGCTGAGCGGGACACGTTCAATTCGCTCGACCGCGCTCAAAGGCATCGCCATCCGCGCAGGATTACTGCCTCCCCCTGAGCCACGCTTCCAGGCCCTCATAAATCACCATCGAGCTCTCCATCTCGATCCGCGCAGGCTCGACTCGCGAGGCCTCACTCCGCGCCGGCATTGTGCCTTCATCCGACACCTTGGCCGCTTCGGCTCCCGCCTGCACTCCCGCCCGTGCTCCCGTTGCCGCCACATCCAAAATCATCGCGAGCATTCCGTTGCCCAGCACCGTCGCGCCCGAGAACATGCCAATCTGGCTCAGCACCGCGGACAGCGGCTTCACCACAATCTCCTCCGGCGCTTTCAGATCGTCCACCACCAGTCCAAACCTGCGGCCCTCCGACTCCAGCACCGCGATATAAAAGCTGTGTGACGCCACGCCCACGCTCCGCTCCAATCCGAGCACGCGATCCAGCCACACCAGTGGCAGCAGGCTTTCGCGCAGCCGGTAGACCTCAGCCGTGCCGATCCGTTCCACCGCCGTCGCGGCATCGCGCGCCGGCACATACACCAACTCAATTAGTGAGTTCTGTGGCACGGCGAAGCTCTGTCCTCCGCTCCGCACCACCAACGCCGGAACGATCGCCAGGGTCAGCGGAACGCGCAGCCGCACCGTAGTCCCCGATCCCACGCGCGACTCCAATTCCACGCTCCCGCCCACCTGCTCCACATTGGTGCGCACCACATCCATCCCCACGCCGCGCCCGGAGACATTCGTCACTTCCTTCGCCATTGAAAATCCCGCCACGAAGATCATCCGCAGCGCCTCGCGCTGGGTCATCGATCCCGCCTGCTCCTGCGTCACCAATCCCCGCTCAATCGCCTTTGCCAGCACACGCTCGGTCGAGATCCCCGCCCCGTCGTCGATCACCTCGATCACCACCGACCCGTTCTGGTGGAATGCGCGCAGGCGCACCAGGCCTTCGACCGGCTTGCCCGCCTTCACACGTTCCTCCGGCGGCTCAATCCCGTGGCCGATCGAGTTCCGCACAGCATGCGTCAGCGGATCCCGGATCGCGTCCAGCAGGCTCTTGTCCAGCCCTGTCTCCCGCCCCTCGAACTCGATCCGCACGCGCCGTCCGCACGTCTTTGCCAGGTCCCGCACCATCCTGGGGAATTTGCCAAACAAGTATCCCACCGGCTGCATCCGCGCGTGCATCACCGACTCGCGCAGCTCCGCCGTCACGCTGTTCAGTCTGCGCGCCAGCTCAGGAAAATTCTCGGAGCCCGGCGAACTCAGCAGAATGTGGTTCCGCGTCAATACCAGTTCGCCAACCAGGTTCATCATCCGGTTCAACACTTCCACATCGATGCGCAGTGTCCTCTGCTGGGCGAGCGAAGTCTCCGCCGTGGCCGACAAATCCAGGCGCCCCGCATCTCGATTCTGAGATGTGGGTTCTACCTCTGCTGCCAGCGACCCACCTCCAGCCTTGAAGGTCGCCAGAAGCGCAATCAACTCGTCGTCTTCCGCTGACCGTTCTCCCTCGGTCCCTGTTGCCTCAATCAGTCGAAGGATATTGCGCAACCCATCCAGCAACTCCAGCAGTCCGCTGATGAGCTCCGACGTTACCGCGATCTTCCCGTCGCGCAAGGCCACTAACAACGACTCGCCTGCGTGCGCCAGCGTGCCCAGGCGGCTGAACCCCAGAAAGCCAGTGGTTCCCTTGATCGTGTGTACCGTGCGGAATATCTCCGAAAGCAGTTCGCCGTCGCCGGGCCGCCTCTCGAGCTCGGTCAGGCAGAGCTCCATTCGCTCCAGCCCTTCCTGGCTCTCCGCGATAAACTCTTTTGTCAGATCTTCCACGTCTCCCTTATCGGGCAGGCAGCGCGTAAGCATGAGGCCCGGAAAGAATTCCGCATTTCCTATTCTCGAAGCTTTGCTTTACGCTCATCTCTCTATGGATTCCGACCTCACGCCCGCCGAAATAGCCGCACTCCACCAGCGCGCCACCGATGCCGCTCACAACTCCTACTCCCCCTACAGCCATTTCCGGGTTGGCGCGGCGATTCTGCTGCACGCGGACGCAAACCAGCCTGGCGCCATCATCTCGGGCACCAACGTCGAAAACGCCTCTTACCGCCTCACCTCGTGCGCCGAGCAGGCGGCCATTGCCGCGGCCGTCACGCTCTACGGCCCCGCAATCCACATCCGCGCCGTCGCCGTCGTCAACCTCAACGGGGCGGCCTGCATGCCCTGCGGAGCCTGCCGCCAGACCATCCTCGAGTTCTCCACTCCTGAAACGGCCGTGTTCTACCCATCAGCCAGCGGCGAAATTGTCTCCACTACCCTTGCCGCCCTGCTCCCCGCCGCCTTCCGTCTTGCTGTCGAATAGAAAAAAGATTTCTCCGATTTGCTCAGCAAAGTCGCGTGTCAAGCCCCCCAGATTAGAAAAAAATAGAATTCGCCAGTAATGACGGGACTTTTCGCGTTTTGTTGAGTTGGCCGATTCACCCTCCCAAACTCGTACAATTTAAGTAGGGGGTAATTAAGCGGAGTCCCATTTCATCCATCTGTCGGCTAACCCGCATAGAATGAAGATCTGAGGAGTAACTGCAATGGAATGAAATATTTGACTATAACGGTAATAGAATCAGATATTTACGAGGAGTGTTTTTGGTATATCGTTACAAACAAGAAACTTAGGATCACCACCCCCCGGGGGGGACACCCTTATCGGCCCGCACGCGAGTGCCAATTCAGATCGCACGAATCGAGTTCAAGTGTCCATTCACCCTATTGACGTAATCCAGCACAAACGCGACGGCCTCACGCTCTCCGACGCCGAGATTCAGGCCTTCATCCGCGCGCTCGTCCATCGCACGCCTGAGAATCCCACGCCAACGGACGCCCAGACCGCCGCTCTGCTCATGGCCATCTTCGTGCGCGGCCTCAACTCCCAGGAACTCGCCTCCCTCACCCAGGCGATGCGTTTTTCCGGAGAGGTGTTCAACCCGGCTCCGCTCCAGGCATTCACGGTAGACAAGCACTCCACTGGAGGCGTCGGCGACAAGACCTCGCTGCTCATCGCGCCGATCGTCGCGGCTGCAGGACTGAAGGACCCGATGATCTCCGGCCGCTCGCTCGGCCACACCGGAGGCACGCTCGACAAGCTCGAAACCATCCCCGGCTTCCGTACGCAACTTCCGCTGCCCGAGTTCCTCTCCATCATCCAGCACTGCGGCTTCGCCATGGCCGGGCAGACCCCCACGCTGGTTCCCGCCGACCGCATTTTGTATGCGCTGCGCGACCATACAGGAACCGTCGAGTCGCCCTACCTGATCACCGCCAGCATCATGAGCAAGAAGCTCGCCGCCGGCCTCAACGCGCTCGTCCTCGACGTCAAGACTGGTTCGGGCGCCTTCATGTCGAAGTACGCCGACGCCCAACTGCTCGCTCGCCTGATGGTCGAAACTGGCGAGTTGGACGGGACTCGCACCGTCGCCCTGCTCACTTCCATGGACCAGCCCCTCGGCCGCTTCTCCGGCAACTGGGTCGAGGTGCAGGAGTGCCTCGAACTCTTCCAGCACTTTTCGCCTGACTTCGCGTTCACCCTTCCGCTGGAAAAGCTGCGGCTCTCGTCCGACCTGATCAAATTGACTCACGCCCTCACGGGCCACATGCTATGCCTCGGGGGCAAGGCCGAGACGCCCGAGGCCGGCGCGCACCTCTCCGAGAAACTCCTGGCCGACGGGTCCGCCTTCCAGCGCTTCGTCGAAATGGTGGAACTGCAATCGAGCAACCTGCCGGCCGCCTTCGCGGCGTTTGCCGACCCAGCCGCGTTCCACAAGCCCACTGCCGTCCGCACACTCACGGCCGATCGCGCAGGCTACCTCTCCTCGATGGATTGCACCAAAATCGGCTGGGCCGTGCAGCGCCTGGGAGCCGGACGCACTCGCCCCGGCGACCCGGTCAGCGCGCACGCGGGCATGGAGATGCACGCCAAACTCGGCGACCGCCTCGAAGCAGGCCAGCCCCTAGTCACCCTCTTCAGCGAGGATCCCGCCCTGCTCGCCGAGCCGGTCTCCATGCTCCGCGAAACGCTGCGATTCTCCGCCGAGCCCCCCGCACCCATCCCGCTCGTCCGCGAAATCATCACGAAAGACCAGCAATGATCGCGGTGGGCACGCCAGGGCGGTTACGGCTTCGTAATCTTCAAGTCCGTCACCACGGCGTCGGTGTTATGCGCGAACCGGATTCCGTAGACGCCGTCGGTCGACTTCAGCTTTCCTGCCGCAACCATGGCCGACTTGTCGTACGTCGCGACGACAGTCCCATTGATCGAGCACGATACCTGGTCGCCCTTTACCGACATCGCAATACTCTGCGAAACCGGCTGCCCGACACCCGCGGCCTTATGCACGGCGTCGTTGGCCGTGGGCCGTCTCCCGCCCATCTGGAAGGCATCCGGCCCGAAGCCGCGCACGATGAACGTCCCGTTTCCATACGCCGCGCAGTACAGCAGGCTCTGCTGGGCCGTTCCCAGGTCGTTGCCACCGATCACGATTCCATACGGATGAGGATGGTCGTTCAGGTTCATGTACTTCGGCTCGGTGAACGTCGCCGAAACCGTGTAGTCGCCCTTGGCCACGTTCTTCGGGTTCCAGTAGGTCAACGCGGTTCCGGTCGTCACGCGCATCCCCTTGCCCTCGGGAGCGAGCTTCGCGTCCTTCACCGTCTGCCCGGCCTTCGCCGCGCCATCGTCGATCTTGCCCTCCCAGCCCGGAACTGTAATGCCGCCGCCGGCGATGCTCCGGCCCGTATCCTCGGCTGCGGCTGCGGCGGGCGCTTGCGCGTGGCCCACTCCCACGATTGGACTGCTCAAAACGACGACACAGATAATACGGCAGGCAAGGCGCATGGTGGTTCTCCAGAATAGGAATTTGTGTGCAGATTATATCCGCGATCGCCGAGTTCTGGCCGGCACGCAAATCCGTCAGCAAACAAACTCTGCCGCCCCGCGTCCCCATCCGTTACACTCTGGTCACACCAACTAACCTCGTCCGCACGGAGAGTACCTTTGGCACGATTTACAGGTCTACTCGGACTCATCACATTTATCGGCCTCGCCTACGCGCTCTCCACCAACCGCAAGGCGATTCGCTGGCGTACCGTAGCCTGGGGCCTCGGCCTCCAGATTGTCTTTGCCTTCCTGGTCATCAAGTGGAGCTACGGCCAGATCATCCTGCACGCTGCCAGCACAGCGGTCACCTCGATGCTTGGCCACTCCGCCGACGGCTCCACGATGGTCTTCGGCCCGCTCGGCGATCCCAACAGCGTGCTGCACGTCTTCGCCTTCGCCGTGCTGCCCACGATCATCTTCGTCTCAGCCTTCTTCGCCATCCTCTATCACATCGGAGTCATGCAGCAGGTCATCAAGGTCGTCGCGTGGATCATGCAGCGCACGATGGGCACCAGCGGCGCGGAGAGTACCAACGTCGCCGCCAGCATCTTCATGGGCCAGACCGA
>PKWK01000098.1:0-5487 GCA_003133205.1 Granulicella sp.
TGCCTGGATATGGGGGCAGACGACTACCTGCTCAAGCCCTTCAGCTTCTTCGAGCTGACTGCGCGGTGCCGGGCTTTGCTGCGGCGGCGTCTGCAATTTGCCGACCCAGTGCTTCGCCATGGCGATCTCGAACTGCACCGGATCGAGCACAAGGTGCAGCGCGGCGGCCGGACGATCGGCCTGACGGCGAAGGANNGTGGATGTGTATGTCAATTACCTGCGGCGGAAGGTGGATGACGCAGCAGTCGGCGATGCGAATGTGGGCTCCAATAGTGGAGGCCTGATTGAGACCGTGCGCGGAGCCGGATACAGACTTGGCGGCCTGGGCCGAAGACCCGTGGCGCGGGGTTCGGGTCGACCGTCCCTGCTTGCCACCGTCGCGTGCGCCTAGACGGTGCCGATCAACTTCAGAATCCCGAGCAATCGGAACACAGAGCAATAACCGACAAGGGAGATTCCATGGGATATGGGCTGGGTAGGCAGAGCACCGAAAACAAAGCGGCAATACGGACTGTAGTGCTGGCCAGTGCGGACGCACACTTCCGGTCACGGCTTCGCCAGCAACTGGCTGCGATGCGTTGGCAGGTGCGCGAGGCCGCAGGAGGCGCAGAGGCGATGGCTCAACTGGAGATGCAGGGCGCCGAGGCGATGGTACTGGACAGCGTGCTGCCCGACCTGGAGGTCGGCGAGTTCGCCATGCAGATGCGAAGCCGGCATCCCGTCATGGATTTGCTGCGGGTTGATGCCGGCGCGGAGGAGCCTGGAGCGCGCAGTCCGCGGAGGAACGAGTTGCTTCATGCGTTGCGCCAGGCACAGCAGGACGCCTGGGGGACCTGCGGTGCGGGCGAGACGGCGGCCTGGGCGCTTGCGCCCGTTGAGCCACCGCAGAGTTCCGCAGCCGGGAGATTAGCGCCCGGGGGAGAGCGCACGCGCGCCGCCCTGGAGGTGGCGGCGTTGCTGCGCTCGCGGAGCCCGGCATTGCCAACAGAGAACGGGCGCGTATACGGGATGGAGGAGAAGCTGGGGGCGCCTGGTCCGGAATCTGTAGAGGCGTCCGTCCCCGGGGATGCCAGGATTGCGGTTCGCCCGCGTGTAGCGCCGCTGCCGGAGATGGTGGGTGAGAGCCCGGACATGCTGGAACTGGCGCGGATGGTGCGGCTGGTTGCACCGCGGTCAACCACGGTGTTGATTGAGGGAGACACGGGCACAGGCAAGGAGTTGGTCGCCAAGGCCGTCCATCGGCTCAGTACTCGCGCGAGCAAACCGTTCCTGGTGCTGAACTGCGCGGCGATCCCGGAGGCGCTGCTTGAGGCAGAACTATTCGGACACACGCGCGGGGCATTTACGGGCGCGGTCCAGTCGCGGACGGGGAGGATCGAGGCTGCCCACGGAGGCACGCTGTTTCTGGACGAGATTGGCGAGATGCCCATTGCGCTGCAGGCGAAGATGTTGCGCTTTCTCGAGTCGGGTGAACTGCAACGGGTGGGCGATAACGAGACCCTGCGCGTCGATGTGCGGGTGGTGGCCGCGTCGCACCAGCCGCTGCAACGGCGAGCGACGGAGGGTAAATCCCGGCTGGATCTCTATCACCGGCTGGCAGTGTGTCCGGTAAAGGTTCCGGCGCTGCGGGATCGGATGGAGGACGTGTCGATGCTTGCCGAATACCTGCTGGGCAGGCTGGGTGAGGAGATGCCGGTGAAGCGCCTCTCCGCAGACGCCTCAATGAGGCTGATGGAGCACGACTGGCCAGGCAATGTGCGGGAGTTAGCGCACGTGCTGGAGCGGGGAGCGATCCTTGCGGAGGATCGGAGGGAGATTGCGCGAGAGGAGATACGGTTTTAGGGCCGACGAGAGCGAGGTGGCTGTTTGCAAACCTGGGGGTTAACTGCCTCGACAACACCGGATGGAGCGCAAATTCCCGTATGTGGCTGGCATCAGACGACTTTAGGTTTGCTGGCGTTTTTTGATGAAATACAGCAGAAACAAAGTTGTACGCAAAGACCCGCAATCTGCTTATGATGAGGCACCGGAACGCGCAACGGCGGATCTCGCTGCCGACGCTACAGAGAGGCAAAAACGAGATGAACTGGCTACGAGTATTGCTTGCATATTGGCGGCGCTGGAGTGAAGTAATTTAGTCTGCCTACATCAGATGGACGGCGTCCACGTCGAGGACAAGGTTGCGGCGTGGAATGGCCTGTGCTTCGGCGAAGGCGAGCAATGCGCGCAAGGTGCGACCGAGGACGTCGCGCCGTTCGGCCTTGAGCACGAAGTGGAATCGGTAGATGCGCTTGAGCCGCGCAATGGGGGCGGCGGCCGGCCCCAGCACGCGTACCTTGTCGAGTCGTTGGGCGGCGAACCAGCGGCCCAGCGTATTCGCCCACGCGGCAGCCTCCTCGAGCGACTGACCCTGGACAATGACATTGGCGAGCACGGCCGAGGGTGGGTAGTGCATCCATCGGCGGTATTGCAACTCTTTCGCCACGAAGCCGTTGTAGTTGTGCGTAGCGGCGCATTGGATTGCGTAATGCTCCGGGTGGTACGTCTGGACCAGCACCTGGCCCGCAAGGTCTCCGCGACCCGCCCGGCCTGAGACCTGGGTGAGCAACTGGAAGACGCGCTCGGCGGCGCGAAAGTCCGGCAAGCCGAGGGCAGAGTCCGCACCCACCACGCCGACCAGTGTTACGCCGTGGATGTCGTGGCCCTTCGCGATCATCTGCGTGCCGACCAGCAGGTTGATCTCGCCCGAGTGCAGACGCGTGAGCAAACGTTCCATGTCACCGCGACCGCGCACGGTATCACGATCCATCCGCCCGATGCGGGCGTTGGGGAACAACTCCTGCAGCCGTTCTTCGCCCTGCTGCGATCCGGCGCCAAGGTAGTAGAGGTGCTCGCTCTCGCACTTCGGGCATTTCTTTGGAATCGATCGCCGAAAGCCGCAGTAGTGGCACTCCAGCCGGTCGCCTGGATGCGCGTGGAGATCAGTCCCCACCACCGGCTTGTGGTAGGTCATCGCGATGGCACAGTTTTCGCACTCGATCTTCTCGCCGCAGCTTCGGCAGAGCACGGTGAACGAATAGCCACGCCGGTTCAGCAGGATGATGACCTGCTCGCCACGATCGATCGTGGCCTGAGTTTCGGCGACGAGTTGGCGCGAGAAGATGTCGTCCTTGCCGGTCTCCTTGAACTCGGTGCGCATGTCGACCAGCTCGACCGTGGGCAGCGAGCGGCTCATCACGCGAGTCAGCATCTCGATACGTTGATATCGGCCGCGCTCGGAGTTGGCCCAGCTTTCGAGCGATGGCGTGGCGGACCCGAGCACGACGACGGCGTCGTTGAACTTCGCCCGCATCACCGCGACGTCGCGACCGTGATAGCGCGGCGTCTCGTCCTGCTTGTAGCTCGAATCATGCTCCTCATCGACCAGGATGAGGCCGAGGTCCACCATCGGCGCGAACACCGCGGAGCGCGTGCCGACGACGATGCGCGCCTCTCCTCGACGAATGCGGTGCCACTGTTCGGCGCGCTCGTCGGGGGTCAGGCCCGAATGCAGCAGAGCGACCTGTGTCCCGAAGGCCGCAAACATCTGGCCGACCATCGCTGGCGTGAGGCCGATCTCCGGCACAAGCAGCAGCGCCGACTTGCCGGCGTCGAGCGCGCGATGCATCGCGGCAAAGTAGACGGTGGTCTTGCCCGAGCCGGTAATTCCGTAGAGCAGTATGGGGTGGAATCCGCCTTGCGACATCGCCGCCGCGATGGACGAGAGCGCCTCCATTTGAGCCTCGTTGAGTGCGTGCTCGTGGGCGTGTTTCTTGCCATTCGCGGGAAGGCCACCGAGGTGGAAGTCTTCGGGCGCGTCCTCGATTGCGACCAGCGAGCGCTTGACCAGCGTGGCCAGTGTGGAGGCGGGGACGCTGAGTTCGCGCAGATCGCGCACACGCATGCGTCCTCCGGCGGCGGCGATCTCGGCGAGGATGGCGGTCTGATTCTCGTTCAGCTTCGGGATGCGCGCGTCCGGGACGAGCACCGCGATCCGCTCGGTGCGGCGAGCGTCGCGCTCCTCGGCGAGAGCTTCGCGGGTAAGCCATTTCTTGCGCACCATGGCGTCGAGCAGCGCCTTGCGCGCCTGCGTCGCAGAGCGCAGCGCGGAGGCCTTGGCTGCGTCCCCATCCTCCAGGTAGTTGAGCACCGCGTACTCGCGGTTCTGATCTTCAGCCGGCAATCTCGATCGACGCGAGGAACCCTTTGCCGCGCTCTCGTAGAGCACGCGGCGGCCAGCCTCGGCGATGCGGTAGGTGAACTGGCGGCGCACCTCGGCGGCCAGTGGCATCATGCTGCGCAGTACCTCGCCCAGCGGCGCGACGTAGTACTGCGCGATCCACGCGGCCAGGCGCATCAGTTCATCCGAGAGCAGGGGGGCGTCATCGAGCACCTGCTGAACCGGCTTGATTTCAATCCCGTCTGTAGGCGCATCGTCATGCACGCGGACGACCACGCCTATCAATCGCTGCCCGCTGAATGGAACCAGCACACGCGCGCCAACCTCCGGCGCGGTCCCGTTCACCGCATAGGTGAAGGTCCGGTCGAGCGGTACGGGCAGCGCAACGTCGCAGAAGGCAGGCATCACCATCCAGACTAACGCCCACGGCTGTGCGACCCCTGCTCGCGGACATCCAATCCCCACTCACTGCCTCATAAACACCACTCACTGCTATTGTTTACCGCCCGCACAGGAAGCATTGGAAATCGGGCACGCGATGTTATCCTGAATGGGATACATAGGTCCACGGCAAGACGACTTGCTGGTCCCCCTTCGGACCAGAAACTTAGACGACAAATGAGGTGTTTGAATGGCGACGGCGACGATCGATAAGGCAGTGTTGGGTGGTGCGGCGGAGTACAAGGTCGCGGATATTGGCTTGGCCGAGTTTGGCCGCAGGGAGATCGACATCGCCGAGCAGGAGATGCCCGGGCTGATGTCGATTCGCAACAAGTATGCCGCGGGCAAGCCGCTGGCCGGTGTGCGCGTGACCGGGTCGCTGCACATGACCATCCAGACTGCCGTGCTGATCGAGACCATGGTGGCACTGGGTGCCAATGTGCGCTGGGCGAGCTGCAATATCTTCTCCACTCAGGACCATGCAGCGGCGGCGATCGCGGCGGCGGGTGTGCCGGTGTTTGCCTGGAAGGGCGAGTCGCTGGAGGAATTCTGGTGGTGTACGAACCAGTCACTGAACTTCCCCGACGGCAAGGGCGGGTTTCTGGGCCCGCAGCTTGTGATCGACGACGGTGGCGACGTTACCCTGCTGATCCACAAGGGTTATGAAATGGAGAATGGCGACAAGTGGATTGACTCGCCCTCCGGTTCGCACGAAGAGGACGTTATCAAAGCGCTGATGAAGAAGGTCCATGCTGAGCATCCGACGCGCTGGCACGATGTGGCGAAGGAGTGGCGCGGAGTTTCCGAAGAGACGACGACCGGCGTGC
>PKWK01000098.1:5505-13906 GCA_003133205.1 Granulicella sp.
GTCATGATCGCGGGCAAGGTCGCGGTGGTCTGCGGATACGGCGATGTGGGCAAGGGCTCGGCGGCGTCTCTGCGCGGACTTGGCGCGCGAGTGATTGTTACGGAGATCGATCCGATAAACGCGCTGCAGGCAGCGATGGAAGGCTACGAAGTCACGACCATCGAGGAAACACTTGGCCGCGGCGACATCTACGTCACGTGCACCGGTAACGTCGACATCATTACGGTCGAACACATGAAGTTGATGAAGGACCAGGCAATCGTGTGCAACATTGGTCACTTTGACAATGAGATTCAAATGGAGAAGCTGAACGCACTTCCCGGCGTTTCCAAGTTGAACATTAAGCCCCAGGTGGACAAGTACACGTTTCCGAGCGGCAACAGCATCTTCGTGCTGGCCGAAGGGCGGCTGGTGAACCTGGGTTGCGCGACCGGGCATCCAAGCTTTGTGATGTCGAACAGCTTCGCAAACCAGACGCTCGCGCAGCTTGATCTCTGGAAGAACAAGGACACGTACAAGGTTGGAATCTACATTCTGCCGAAGAAGCTGGACGAAGAGGTTGCGCGGCTGCATCTCGAGAAGATCGGCGTGAAGTTGACGACACTCTCGAAGAAGCAGGCGGACTACCTGAGCGTGCCGGTGGAAGGACCGTACAAGGCGGATCACTATCGGTATTAGGCGCTCTCTTCAAACGTAGTTCAGAAGGGCACGGCTTCGGTCGTGCCCTTCTGCTTGCCCTGTTACATGTTCAGCCAGGCCAGGCCATTTTGCAGCCCGTTGGGCCGCTATCTCCTGCGGCGAAGGAGTCGTAGGCGCGAGTCTTCAAAATGTAACACCGGCAGGCAAATGCTCTATACTGAACCGTTCACAATATCTACGTCACATATTTCTTGAAGGAGATTCCTTGAGGCTGATCGGCTGCCTGCTGCTTTTGTCCGGATTCTTCATCGTCCTCGCGGCCCTGGTGCTGATGACCTCGTTCCAGTCGCGGCTAGGTTTTGTGGTGGCCGGCGTTGGCGTGGAGGTTCTCGGCGTGGCCTTGCTGACCCAGGCATACAAGGCCGCAACAAAGGAGCAGCGATGAACCCGGTGCTGTGTCTATTCTGCATGATGTTGATCCCGCTGGCGGCCGCCGGACTGGCGCTGATTCACCAGGGGCTCGGGCGCTCGCGGAGTGCCGCTCACGCGATGCTTGCAACGCTGTGCGCGCTCGCGATCTCCGCCATTATCTTCGTGATCTTTGGGTTCTCTTGGGCCGGAGTTTCCGGGGCTTCCGCACACTCGTTTGCTGCCGGCGGCGTGCGCTGGGATTGGCTCGGGGCCGCGCCGTTCTTCGCCACCGGCATAAGCTTCGATGGATCGGATGGGGCCGGCCTCAACTCCGCGCTGACGCTATGTCTGATGATGTTTGGCTCCGGCCTCACGGCAATGATTCCGCTCAGCGCGGGCAGTGACCGCTGGCGGCTTGTGCCCGCTTGTCTCGCGAGCGCGCTGCTAGCTGGCTTCATGTTTCCGTTGTTCGCGCACTGGGCATGGGGCGCGGGATGGCTCGCTCAGCTTGGCACAAACTTCGGCATATCGGGATTCGTCGATGCGGGCGGCGCAGGCGTGATCCAGGTCGTAGGCGGCCTGATGGCGGTCTCGATCATTTGGATCATCGGCCCTCGCCGGGGCAAGTTCGCGGACGACGGTATGCCGGCGGCGATTCCTGGGCACAACATTGTGCTCGTGCTGTTTGGCTGCATTCTGGCTCTGGTCGGATGGATCGGACTCGACTCCTCATCGTCGATTCTGTTCTATGGAGCAGGCCCGCAGCAGATCGTCGGCGTGGTCATCAATGCGATGCTGTCTGCCTCGGCCGGATGCCTTGCGGCAGTGGCCGTCACCAGGGCGCGCTATCGCAAGCCCGACGCATCGATCAGCGCCAATGGATGGATTGCCGGCCTAGTCGCTGGTAGCGCGGCCTGCGCAATGGTCTCGCCGGTGGCGGCCATCGATACGGGGCTGGTAGCAGGAGTGCTCGTCACCTACATGATCGAAATCGCGGAGTTGCACCTGCGGGTGGACGATCCTGGCGGCGCGGTTTCGGTGCACGCCGGCGCTGGGATCTGGGGTCTCATCGCCGTTGGACTCTTTGGCCACTTTTCCGAAGGGACGCGGGGAAGCCACCTGCTCGCTCAGTTGGTGGGCGTGGCCGCGCTACTCGGCTTCATGCTGCCCTTGCTCTACGCGGGAAACCTGCTGCTGAACCGCTTTGTGCCGTATCGCGTGGATAACGACGGAGACTGGCAGGGAATGGATATTCGCGAACTGGGCGCGGGAGCCTATCCCGAGTTCGTCGTGCATGCGGACGAGTTTGTGCCGCGCTGACAGCTAAACGGAACAGCCAAATCTAGAGCAGGCGGTACGGGCGGCCGCGGTAGAGGCCCATGCGCTCGACTGCGCGTACTCGGATGAGTTGGACGCTGACGTTGTCGTGGCCGCCGGTCTGGTTCGCGGCGGCGATCAGCGCTGCGGCGGCTTCGTCGAGGTTCGGCGTGGAGTTGAGCAACCATTGAATCGCCGGATCGGGCACGTAGCCGTGCAGCCCATCGGAGCAAAGCATCAGCACATCGCCAGGAAGAATGTTGACGGTAATGGTGTCGGCCGCGACGAACATCTCGGCTCCGAGGCTACGGGTGAGGATGTGCCGGTTGGCGTGGGTTGCGGCGTCGGCCTTGGAGATAAGACCCATCCGAACCTGGTCGTCGACCATGGTGTGATCGTGGGTCAGCGGGGTGAGGTTGCCGTTGCGAAAGAGGTAGCAGCGCGAGTCGCCGACGTGCGAGACGACGGCGGAGTCGAAGCGCAGGGCGCAGAGGACAAGGGTGCTCGCCATGTGCGCGCCGCCAGGAAGGATCGCGCCGCCGGGATCGACGTAGTTGGGATCGGGCCGGATGTTGGCGGCGTTGCCTTCGTCAAACACGGCCTGGTTGGCATCCTGCACGAGGCGAGGCAGGAGCGAGACGTGCATGATGCCTTTGGGAATCTTGCGAAAGCCCGTGAGGACGGCGTCGATGGCGAGACGCGAAGCGACCTCTCCCTTCTCATGACCGCCGACTCCGTCCGCAAGGGCAAAGAGCCAGCCCTGGGATTGGACCTGTGCAGGCGAGGACGGAATGACATGGCCAACGCAGTCCTCGTTGTGGTCACGGCTCAGGCCGGAGTCGGAAAGTTCCGCGAATTCGAGCTCTAACATAGGGTTCCGCCACTTTCTAGAACTGGATGCATTGGTTGAATGCACTGAGTTTACGCTGTCGGCTGAATCAATCGCCGATTAGCGAACAAGCTTGCTTTCCTTCAATGCAGCCGGCAGACTCTCACCGCGGCGTTCTCGTACGGGCAGTCGAAGCTCGTTGCTGCGCCGGCTTTGAGCACAACCCACGAGACGCCCAGCGGGCTTAGCGCGGCTATCCGGTCTGCGTCGGTCGATTCGCTCAACCTCTGCTGTGCGGCCTGGCCCTGTTTCCAGGTCTCGGTGAGTTCGGGCGCGATCGACACTTCGCCTCCGTCCTTCGAGTAGTCGGGTAGGGAACTGCGCTCGGCGATGGCGCGGAAGCACTGCGCGTCTTCGCCGGGCGCGTTGATGTAATCCGCGTCCAGCGCGAAGATTGCGTCCTTCGGCGTGTTCGCGCGGATCCACTGGAACGCCTGCGCCCATGCGTTCCGGGGTGCGATCGATGGAAGCTCCGCATGGTTTGAAGCGGGGAAGGCTGTCCGCTCCGCTCCGAGCATGATGCCGCCGAGCAAGAGCGTCGCTGCGGTCCATCGCCACGCGCTGCGGCGCAGCACCGATTCGCCCAGCTTTGCTCCCAGCACGAGCACCATCAGCAGGTAGACGATCTGAAAGGCGCGCAGAGGCTGCATGCGGGCGGCCAGGTGCGTGGCTGCGGCGGCGCGCGAGAACAGCGCGGCGACGAGCCAGGCCGTTGCGCCCGCTGCGACTGCCATCTGCGCCAACGAGCGCAGAGCTTCGTGCGATGCGATGGACTGCGGCTGCGCTGGCTTGCGCGAGGATGCACGCGCGACCATTGCCAGGATGAGCAGTGGCGCCGCCAACCCGAGCAGTTCGTACCAGGCCCACGCTGCTGGAAACCAGTACGTGCGGGTGAGCGCGACGCGAAGGTAATCGGGGCTCTCAGGCTTGGCGACATGCTGCAGGCAGGCCGCGAGCGTCAGCGCAACTGCTGACAGCGTAGCCGTTCCACCGGCCCTTACGCTGCGTCGCGCGGATCGCACGCAGATCAGCATCAGTGTTGCGCCGAGTGCGTAGGCGGCCATCAGCGGGTGCATGGCGGTTGCCAGCATGATGCTGGCGAAACAGAGACAGACGCCGCGCCATCGATTTGCACGCTGGCTATTCTGGTCGGTGGCGTCGAGCGCGCCGACCAGCGCGAGCACCATGCAGGGCGTCGAGATGCTACGCGCCGTCACGTATGGGTCCATCAGCAGCAGCGCTGTTCCGGCGATGGGAAGCGCCAGCCAGCATGCCAGAAGGACCACCGCGCCGGTCCGCGCTGTGCGGGTCGTCCAGCAGCGGGCGGCTAGCATCCACGAGGCGAACAGCGTTGCCCAGATGGTCGCGAGATGCAGCGCCAGAAGCACGATCGGCAAGGGCAGGTGACTCAGCCGCGCGATGGTTGCGACGGTCGGCGCGAAGAGCGAGAAGCGCGTCGGTTCCAGCACGAAGGCTGCGCTGTGCGGGTAGAGCGCGGGATCGAGCAGGCGCTTGATGCCGGTCAGGTAGAGGCCGCCATCCTCGGCGTAGGGGTGGTAGCCGTGTATCGCGAGGGCGAATAGCGTCAGCGCGCTGACCAAGAGTAGGGCGAAGGGGCCCTCGCTGTGCTGCGTGGCGCGCTCGGCCTGTTCGGCGGGGAGTTGCGATTCTACTGGTGCTACGAATGTGGCCAACGCCCGCCGCTCCATCTGCCGCGGCCACAGGGGCCGGGACTTTGGGGATTACGCTCCATGCTAAACATTAATGACAAGCGGGAGAGTGATCGGCGTCATACTGCTGCAACACCTTAGGCCTGGAATATTTTTTTCGCGCTGGGGGTATCTTGGACGTAAAATAGCCAGAATCAACGAGTTAGCGGGTGGCTGTGTTGCCAAAATCCTCATTCCATTGGAGTTACGTCTAAAATGTTCAAACATAAGGACTTGTGCTCCTGACTGGGTTAAATGCAAAACCCGGCACGTGGCCGGGTTTCTTTTCTCTATCAACTACTTTAATGGTAGCAGATTGACCATAACTACTATGCCAAGTTTATTCCCTTGTGGGTCATGGAGTTAGGTCATTTGGGGGCTTGACATGCGAATTTGCTGAGTGTTTTCGAGACATTTTCTTTTGGCACGAATAAAGCTCTACGAATCTGTTGTTTAGCAGCTTCGGCTTAGAGTCTCCGGCACGGAAAAGTTCGTTTTCGAGCCGAAAGCCGCAATGTCCCGGGGGCTGAAGCCCCTCAGTCTCGGACGCCGTGGATGTCCAGGCTGAAGCCTGGACCTATCTCAGGAGCAGGGACAACGGCAGAGGTCTCAAAAGCAAGGACAACCGCAGGTCTCAGGAGCAAGGACAACGGCAGGTCTCAGGAGCAAGGACAACGGCAAGGGCTGAATCTGAAAGTGCTTTCAGGTTGGCTGGGCGATGGGCCTCTATAATCGGGGACATCCTATGAACCGGACATTGTTAGTGATCGTCAGCTTTGTTGCGGGAGTGTTGTTGCTGCCGCTTGGGATTTATGTCTACATTGCCTTTGGCAATCCTCCCGTTGCGACTGCGGATAAGCCGTTTCCGTTGGAGTCGAAGATCGTGAAGGTTCCGCTGCGCGCACGGATCGAACGCGAGATGCCGGCGGGGTCGCCGATCCCCGCGAACGATGCGAGCCTGAATGCGGGCGCGGGCATCTACGAGGACAAATGCGAGGTGTGCCATGGGACTCGCGTTGAGCCTTCGGGCATCGGGAAGACGATGTTTCCGACTGCGCCGCAGCTTTGGGTGAAACATAAAAACGGCGTGGTTGGGGTGAGCGACGACCCGGTGGGCGAGACGTATTGGAAGGTGAAGAACGGCGTCCGGCTGACCGGGATGCCGGCGTATGGGAAGATGCTCTCGGAGACGCAGATGTGGCAGGTGAGTCTGCTGCTTTCGATGGCGGATAAGCCGCTGCCGGCAGAGGCTGCTAAGACGGTGGGGCAGTAGGGGGGCGGCGGCGGACCTCTGAAAAAGACGAGCGGATCACAGAGAGCACGGAGCGAAAGAGAGATCACGGAGATGCGCGTGGGTTGTGGCGCAGAAAGATCCCCTCGGCGGCTGAAGCCGCGTTGAATATGAGCCAGTTGTGGCGCGACTGAAGTCGTGCCCTTTCAAAGCATCGACTTTCCGGAGGGCAGTGATGACGAGGTGTCCGAGTCCTAACGCATGGCGGCGCGGGCGAAGGTTAGGACCAGATCGACGGTGTGGGTGAAGGGATTACGGCACAGGGGCTTCATTTGGACTAACGGGGAGGGGCCGCAAGGAAAAACGGCTGCGCGGGATTGGTGTGGGGCTAGGGAGCTGGCTGGGCGTTGGGCTTCATGGGGGCGGCGCGGCGGGCCGTGGTTTCGACTACGATGCGGGTGTCTTTGGCGAAGGTGATCTTCTGGCCGCGGGCGATCCATCGGCTGTATAAGGCGCGCGCGGCTCCCCAGTATCCGATGCCGGCGGCGGCGTAGGGCGAGCCCCCTGCCAGGCCTACAATTGTGCCGACGAGGCCGAGGCCAGCGGCGCCACCGACTCCATTCTTGCCGGTCTGGCCACCGTCGCCACCGTGGCGACCACTGTCCTGGTCGAGCGGGCGGCTGGCCAGGAGGACGAGGAAGAGCGGCACCATGATCTTGTCCTGCGGCTTGGATTTGGCCTGGCCCTCGGAGTTGAGAGCGATGTCCTGCGCGGAGTCGGCGCCGGTGAGGCGAGTTTCGACGGTCTGGGATTCGGCGTTGGGGAGAGTGAGTTGGCTGAAGTTGAAGCTGAGGACTCCGGTGCGGCCGAAGAGGCGGGCGGGCTTGGCGCGGGTGACCGTGCCGACGAGGGTTGCGCCCTGGGGGACGGCGATGGTGTGGTCGGGATTGTAGATGGGTTCGGCGACTACGGCCTGGATGGCCTGGCCGGTTGCGGAGGTCTCGGAACTGACCGTGGTGGCGAGATTGGCCTGGACGATCCATGCGCTGTCGTTGCTGGGTGGCGGCTGGACGGGGATCTGCGGCTCCCAGAAGTGGGGCTTGCGAATGGGTAGCGGCGCGGGGGTTGGAGGCGGAGCGGGTTGGGCGGGGAGATCGAGGGCGGCGGTGGTCTCGATGGTCCACGATGTGTCTTTTTCGATGCGCTGCGGATGGTAGGGGAGGCGGCCGTAGATGAACTGGAGGAGGCGATCGCCTTTGCCGGGGGCGGTGAAGGTGGCAACGTCGCTGCGGGCTGCGGTGAGGCCGGACTGGAATTCCTGGTGGACGAATCCTCCCTTGGATGGCGGCGGCGAAACTGCGCGGTAGATCTGGGTGCCTTTGGCGGCGGTGCCGGAGGAGAAGGGAATCGTGGCTCCGTCGGGGAGGACGATCTGGGTGAAGCGGACCTCGGGAGTGTGGAAGGGGGTGAAGTCGCCGCCGAGGATGGCGTTGACGCGGCGGGTGTGGTCGGAGAGCAGGTCGACGACGCTGCCGGTGACGACGGTGTCCGCGGGGAGGAGGAGCTTGTTGTCGACGTAGATGGGGTAGAGGAGATGGGCTCGGATGGGCTGGCCGGCGCGCATGGGGTAGTTCTGGTCGATCTTGAGGGCGAGCGGCGTGCCCGTGGGTATCGTGCCGGGGTCAGTCTGGCACAGCGATGCGGTGGGTAGCAGGGCGAACGCGAGAATGGCGGCTAGGCGAAGGATCATCTTGTCTAATCTTAGACGTATAAGACTACGCAGAGGGGCCGCGGTGTGTGAAATGAGGGAAACGTCTATGCGAATCTTGCCGGAGAGACAGCAACGCCGTGGCTTTGGGCCACGGCGTCGCTGATTCCAGTCCGGAGCGGATCTATCCAAGCTCGGCCATGCTCTTGGCGCCGAACTTGAGGTACCAGGGGCTGGCGGCTTTGAGGCCATTGTTGACGTTGTTGATGTTCTCGACGCCGGTGGTCTCGAGCCAGTCGCGGAAGGCCTTCTCGCCGTTCTTGGCGAAGATGGAGATGCCGTCCTTCCAGGTTGCGCGGCCGCAGAGCACGCCGTTGAACTTGGTGCCTGACTCGCCCGCGAGTTCGAGGGTCTCGATGAAGACGGGGTTGGAGACGCCGGCGGAGAGATAGATGAAGGGCTTGTGGGTCATGGACTCGGCGTCGCGGAAGTGCTGC
>PKWK01000380.1 GCA_003133205.1 Granulicella sp.
GCCCAGGTCGTCGTCGCCCTTCGACGCGCCCCACGGGATCGACGCCGACGCAATAAACGCGCCCGAATACGTTTTGTCCTCGTGCGTCAGAATCACGTTCTGGCTGATTCGCGACAGCCGGCCGCCATCGGTCGACGCGTGCGCCAGCTCCTTCGGCGTCATCGCCCGCAGCCACTGCTCGACGAAGCGCTCGCAATGCACCTCGTACTGCGTCGCCAGCGCCTGCATCATCTCCGACAGAGCCGCATGATGGCCATCGCCCAGCCCGATCGCGAGCGTGAACTCGCGGTTTCGCGCCACATCGATCTCCCCGGTAATTGCGATATTCCCGTCCAGCGCCTGCCCGAAGCTCCACGTCATCTTCATGTCGGTCATCAGGTCCTGGTAGCCGTCGCTCGCGCCCACGTACCCGCACGACGACCGCGTAAATCCGCAGTCCGCGCCCATCGCCAGTGAGGTCGGCCCATGCCACGCCAGCAGCGCCCGCTTGCCCGCCACCAGCACACTCCGCGCCGAGTTTCCCGCGCCGCCACCATGCAGATGCGGCGCCAGCAGCGCATAGCACTTCATCCGGCTCAGCACCGTCTCGTCGCCGGTGATCTTCACGTTCATCAGCACCACCGAGTGGTGCGGGTCCGCGACGATCTCCTTGGTCACCGTGTACCGCCCCTGCGGATCGCTGCCCACCAGCCGCACCGCCGGCGCGTTGTGGTCGACGTAGTGGAACTCATACGTGATATCGCGCTTCTCCTCGTGGAAGAAGGTCTCGCCGTCGGTAAAGAGCAGCTCCATATCGCGCGTCTGCGGCCGGTCGATGGTCGGGTAATAGATCTCGTTCAGCGTGCCATGCGATACCGTAAACCACACCCGGCTCGAAGCCGAGTACGCCGTCGACACCGCGTCCTTCTTGCTCGAAGTCCAGGTTGGCGCCACCCCCGGCGCGCCAAACGCAGGCCCATCGTCATCCAGCCAGTGATACCCCGTCACATCGCCCATAGGCCGTATTAGACCGCAAAACCCCGGCCCATGGGCGGCCTGAGACGGTTAAGCAACCGTGAATCCGCCACTTGCGCTATCATCGGAGACTGCGCGGAGAGCCCACCCGGCATCGCGACGGCCCCGAACCGCATCGAATCACCCTGAAAGCGCAAACGCGCAACTCTTCAACAATCCGACAAAGAAAGACAGGAGAAATCACGTGGCCTACGAACTTCCAGCTCTTCCCTACGATTACGCCGCCCTCGAACCCTACATTGACGAGGCGACCATGAAGCTCCACCACGACAAGCACCACCAGGCCTATGTCACCAACCTCAACGGCGCCATTGACAAGCACCCCGACCTGGGCTCCAGCACCCCCGAGGACCTGATCAAGAACCTCGGCGGCATCCCCGAGGACATCCGCAAGATCGTTCAGAACAACGGCGGCGGCCACGTCAACCACACCATGTTCTGGCAGATCATGAAGCCCAAGGGCGGCGGCGACCCCTCCGGCGCCATCGCGGCGCAGATCAAGGCCGACTTCGGCGACTTCGAGAGCTTCAAAAAGCTCTTCAACGAGACCACCGCCAAGCAGTTCGGCTCGGGCTGGGGCTGGCTGGTGTTCGAAGGCGGCAAGCTCAAGATCGTCACCACCGCCAACCAGGACAACCCGCTCTCCAGCGGCCTCTACCCCATCCTCGGCAACGACGTCTGGGAGCACGCCTACTACCTGAAGTACAACAACCGCCGCCCCGACTACCTCGCCGCCTGGTGGAACGTAGTCAACTGGGACGAGATCAACAAACGCTTCGCCAAAGCCAAGTCCAAGTAGCCCATAGATCGCCGCACTACCGGGTGCCCCATGATGGGCGCGGAATCACCGCGCCCATCGTGGGGTTCGTGTCACGAAAAGCGCGGAACCAACCAAATTTTCGCACCACACCCACTCCATAGGAATTCCACGTACCCCCAATACCAAGCTGGCCGCTGGAGCGATCGCGTTGGAAATGTTTTGCCCCAAGTGCCCCAAAGTTTGCGCAAACATCTGCACACACCCAGCGCAGCAGGAGCACGAGACTTGCAGATAAGCCAACAAAAGCGAAGAAGTGAGTTTGGTGCCCAACTTGCGACTAAATGATGTTCAGCTTCGATTGAACCTGTCAGTCGCCCCAAGAGGACAAAGACGCATGGCTATCGCAGTTGAGCCAAGGAGCGTCAGGTATGTCCTCCGTCGGCAGGCAACTTCCATTCTTCGCCGCGATCATCGCGGTCGCACTCGGCATCTTCACCACCACCGCATCTGCCGATACCTATAAATTGATCCTCGCAGGAGGCGCTAGGGATAGTGTCTACGGAATCGATAGCTCCGGCGATCTGGTCATCTCAATCTTTAACGGGGGCTGCCCCGGCCTTGGCACGCCCTGTTATGGGGAAGTCACTCCCGCCGATGTCTTCCTGGGCGAAACCCCACTTCCCCCAACCCTTTCGTACGACAACGGCAGTCCATGCACCGGAGGCCTGCCCACAGACTTCTCGCTTCTGGGCCAGGCGACTTGCAACAACGGACACGAAGTCTTCGGAGGCGAGTACTACAACCCCGTCTTGTACACGACTCTTTGCGCCGGACCCATATCAGGGCTCGCAGAGAATCTATTTTGTACCAACCACGGAGAGCTCCTCGGAGTCTTTACCGGCTTTGATCCATTCGCAGATTGGATCCGAGGGTCCGGAGATAGGATCGTCCTGAACGCTGCCGGCGATTTTGGAGTCAACGACGGTCGCGATGAGGCGGTCTACCTTGGCGTCGATCTAACGACTCTAGCGACTCCCGAACCAAACACTTTCATCCTGGTTGGAGCAGGTTGCATCTCGTTGTTCTGGGTTCTGCGCCGCCGTGTAGTCCACATCTGATTCAGTCCCCGCTGGCGGATGATTCAGTAGCCGGGTGCCCCACATCTCGCCTCTGAGATGGTGGGTTTTCTAGTGGGCGGATGCTACAATGCTTACAATAGTTACAGGGACGGTCCACAATGAGCGCTGCCCAATCCACGGTCATCAGCATGCGCCTGCCGGCGGAAAGCGGGAAGCGTCTGAAGCGCATGGCGAGCCGTCACGGTTGGACCGCCAGCGATGCCAGTGCGCGTCTGGTCGAAGAGGGCCTGCGGCGCTCGGAGTTCGCGTTCCTCGATTTTCGGGACTCCCCCGCTGGCCGGCAAGCGTACATTCAGGGCAGCACGCTCGCAGTGTGGGAGGTCGTCCTCCTCGTCCGCAGCTACAAAAAGGATTTGGCAGCCGTTGCCGCACACCTTCGCTGGCCGCAGGCAAAGGTGCAGGCGGCCGTCAACTACGCTGAGGCGTTCCCGTCCGAGATCGACGAAGCCCTGGTCGAGAACGACGCTATGGACTTCACGGCGTTGAAGCGCATGGTGCCGCAGGCCGTTGAATTCCGCTCCGGCACGCCGGCAAAACCCCGAAGTCCAAAATCCTGACATGCTCAAGCTGCTGCTCGACGAGCATATCTCACCGGATGTGGTCATCGGCCTGCGTCGCCGCAATCGTGAACTAATCGTTCTCCCCATGCTGGAATGGGAGGGCGGGAACTTCCTCGGCCAGGAGGACGCCGCCTGTTTGAAAGAAGCCACCCATCAGGGACTGACGCTCGTGGCCTACGACCGCAGGACCATCCCGCCGCTGCTCAAGGCGTGGGCCGAGGAGGGACGCCACCACGCCGGCGTGATCTTCGTGGACGAGAAGACAATCTCGCCAGCAGAGATCGGCGGATTGGTCCGGGCGTTCACCGACCTTGTCAGAGGAACCCGAAATTGGAACTGGACGGATCGAATCTGCTTCCTGCAGCGCTGAGATTCGACGCGCCCCGGCAGCAGCCCGAACTACTCCCACACAATCCTCTCGAAAATCCCCCGCAGCTTCGCCCCACGCGCCGCATTCACCAACTCCACAAATCCCACCCGCCCCCGCAGGTGTTCCCGAAACGCGGCATGCCCTTCGCGGTTCTGGCTCGCCGCACCATGCCGCACGCAGTTCGTCAGCACCGCCTTCAGCCGGTCGAATTCGTCTCGCGCAACATTGAGGCGTTCGTTGACCACCAACCCTGCCAGCCGCTGCCGAACTCCCTGCCGCTCAACCCGGGTCTTGCGCGCATGGACCGTGAAGCCCTCCTCCATCGCCCCGGCCATCGCGTGCAGCGCAAATCGCTCCACGCCCCGCTCAAACTCCGCATCGCCCGAGAACGCCAGATCGTCCGCATACCGCGTGTACGGCGCACCCTGCGGCAGATGCGCCCGCCGGTACATCTGTCGCGTCTCCCACTCCACCTCGCAACCGGCCCACACGCCTAGCGGCGCCGCATTTGTGCACACGCCGGCCAGCCGCTCCGCCACCCGTTCCGGATATCCCGCCGTCCGGAAGAACGCGGCCACTCGCGCGGCGCGGAAGGAAGGGAAGAAGTCCCGCAGGTCCATCCGCAGCACCACCCGCCGTCCCACATGCGGCGCAGCAAACGTCTGGATCGACCGCCCCTTCACAAAACCATGCACTGCATCGTGCGCCGGCACCTGCTCCAGGATCCCCGCCAGAATCCACCGTTGCATCTGCTTCAGCCGCCCCTTGGGAGCCTCAATCAACCGCACGCTGCCCGACTTCTTCGCCAGCACGCGATAGTGATAGTGCCCCAGGCGCCCATCTGCTTCTGAGGATTCTACAGAACCGTCGCCCGGGATAGGCCGGAACTTTAGTCCCGGCATTTCGGTTGCAAAATCAAATTGGGCTTTAGCCCCGGGGAGCTGTTCTTGTCGGTTTCGGCCAGACGCTCGGCTTTTTTGGGCACCACTTACAGCGCGGCCCATCAGCCCCTTCAGGTCGGCGAACCACTCCAGGTCGCTGGCCTGCACGCCCAGCCACTCCGCCAGCGCGCCCAGCGTCGCGATCTGCGGAACGTCCCAGTCTTTCGCAGTCTTTACTGGCTGCATCTGCTGCGACTCGCCCAACCACTCCACCACGCGCAGCTTGTCTCGATGCGTCCAGCGCGCCTGCTCAAACTCCTCGTCGCGCACCAGGAACGCGACCACGTCCCGCCGCCGAGGACGCGTCTGCCCGGAAAACTCCTTCAAATAACGCCGAGCCAGCGGCCCCAGCCAGCGCCACCTGTGCCCCAGCATCCGCGCGCACCGATCTTTGATCGCGTCCACGGTCTGCTCACCCGCCAGCATGGCTCCGGCGAGCATTTGCACCAGCGGCGACTTGGACAGACGAGACGGCAGCGGCTTGCTCCAACGAGTCTCACTCTGCGTGCTCACGTCTGCGCAACGCGCAGGGAGGATCACGCGACGAATCTCCAGTTCTTCACGTTCCCCCGGGGTAACCCCGGAGAGGCCACAACCAGGCCCGAAAGCCCGCCCATCGCCAGCTTGGAACAAGCCACCGCCGCCCAAATCATACGCCATCGCCGGGCACACCATACAAAACAGGTCGGCCGACAAAAACCGGGTGCCCCATGATCGGCGCGAGCTTCACCGCGCCTATCGTGGGGTTACTCTCTGACGCTCACCCCGCAAACTCAACCGCACGCCCCGTCCGAATCGCTTCCACAATCGCTGCATCCAGCCGCATCTCCGCCAGCCCATCCTTCCCCGTCACCGGCACAACCCTCCCCAGCCGCACCGCCTCCACAAATCCCCCCACCGACAACTCAAACGACTCCTTATACGAACACGCCGGCAGCCTCGCAATCCGCTCCGCCACCCGCCCCAGGCTTGCCACGCCATTCAGATTCGCGCGCGTCGCCGTGTTGATCACCACCGCATCCTCCGTCCCGTACAGCGCGAACGACCAGAAATTCTGCTCCAGCGGCACCAGCGCCGACCCCGACATCGTCGCCACAAAATCCGGCTCCGCGTACCGGAACGTCGCCGCCACCGCCACCGACGGGTGATACAGCATCTCCGCCCCCGCCGCAAACTCCCACGGCCTCCCCGAAGCGGTTGAAACAGGCGGCCGCATCGCCTGATCGTCCACTATCGCCCCCGTCACCTCCACCGGATCGCCAAAGAAATACCGCATCAGATCCAGCATGTGCGGCCACAGATACGCATGCATATGCGCACTAAACAGCGCCGGCCTGCCGAACCGGCCCCGCTCCAGTTCCTGCTTGATCAGCCGGTGCGACGGCACGCTGCGGTAGTTGTAGTTCACTCCCAGGCTCGTCTCCGCCCGCCGCGCCGCCGCGACCATCCACTCGCCGATGGCAATCTCGTGCGCCATCACCTTCTCGCACAGCACATGGCAACCCGCATCCAGCGCCCGCAGCACCGGCTCCTCGTGGTCCCACTCCAGCGTCGCCACCGACACCACATCTGGCTGCTCCACCCGCAGCATCTCCTCCACCGACGCATACCCGCGCGCCCCAAAATCCCCCGCAAACTTCCCCGCCCGCCCCCGATCGCGGCTGCACACCCCCACCAGCCGCGTGTGCTCGCCGCCCACGTAAGCCGCCATATGCAGCCGCGCCGCCCCACCCGTCCCAATCACCGCCGCCTTCATCTCCTTCATCTCCGCCCTCCCAGGCAACGCGCTCTCACCGTACCGGCTCCTCAGGATTCTATTTCCAAGTTTGCTCCTCCCATTCGTCCTCGAATCAGCGGCCCGCAAAATAATTGCCCCACCTCCGCAACAGAGGTGGGGCAATTATTCAATGGAGAATAACGAGACTTAGAAGCTTAGCTTCACCGCCCCCTGGAAGACTCTGGCCAGATTGGACGTGCTGGAGATCTGGCCAAAGGTTGAGTTGCTCGAAGACGGGTTGCTCGCGCTCGGGTTGCCGAAGTTCGGGTGATTCAGCATGTTGAAGGCCTCTATGCGAAGATCCATACTGATGCTCTCGTGAATCGGGAAGATGCGCGAGATCTGAGCGTCCAGGGTGAGCGCAGGCCTGCCGCGGAGCGAATTCCTACCGACATTGCCGAATCCTCCCGCCGGTACATGACCGACACACGGATTGGCGGTTGTCGAAACACCGCAAAACGCTGCCGAGTTGAGGTACCCGCGGTTCGCCGATCCCGAGCCGTTTCGAAACGCGGTCGAAAGGTAGACCGGAACGCCGGGGATCTGGTTCGGACGATCACTGCCGTTCGCCGTGAGCTGCACGTCCGATCCGGTTGTCAAGTTCACCGGCCCGGCGCTTTGGATATGCATCAGGGGGGCGAGCTCCCAGTTGTTGAGGAACATCCTTTCGACTCGGTTGCCAAAGCTGAAATCGCTCTTCGCCACCAGGATCACGTTCTCGATATGCCGGTAATCCGAGCCGCAAGGACCGTAATCCTGACGCAAATTGAAGGGGTTGGACACGCTGGTGGCGGCATAGTCGCCGCTGGCATCGTTGAGATTGAGACACTTGGACCAGGTGTGGTTGACCACCAGGCTGAAGGTGGACGAGAGCCGATGCTGCACCGAGCTCACCAGCCCGTTGTAGTCGGCGAACCCGAAGTCACCCACGAGTACCGTACCGCCACCGGCGCCGAGATATTGGTTGCCCTGCGACGGATTCTGAGTTGTAAGGTAATACCGCGACTGTGAGTTTGCCGTCGTGGAGCACGGCGCTCCCGCCGCATACGCTGAAGCTTTGTACAAGGTAGTCGAGAACGCTGAAGCAGGTCCGCTCTTCGCAATTGGATCACAGCCCGCGCCAGCAGCCCCCCACACACCCGGGATGTATACCGCGTTGTCCAGCGGGAAGCCAATGGGTGCATGGTTGGTGCGATTGCCGATGTAATCGACCTGGAGCTGCCATCCGTGCGGGAAGTCATGCTGCACGCTGGCCGTCCACTGGACCGTGCTGGAAGGATGGAACTGCGGCGTCATAACGATGTACTGGCTTAGCGCCGGGAAGATGGCGGTTGCCGGAGTGGCAATCTGCGGAGTGGGATACGGGCTGGTATCTGCGCCGCCCACTTGGGCGCAGCCGACTCCTGTGCCACCGAGAAGCCACGGCTGGCTGAAGCACAACTGCCCGGTCGTATTCGGATTGCTGGCAGTCGCATACGGCGGATTCTGCTCGTTGCGTTGCGCGTTGAAGTAGTTAACCTCGTCATACGCGACCTCAAACCCGGCACGAAACACCGTCTTGCCAGTACCCGTCGGATCGAACGAGAGACCAATGTTGGGAGAGAACTGCCACGGTGTATCCTTCGTGAACTTGTTCGAAATACCAGGGTCCCCGTAGAAGAAGGTCCCCGCCGGCGCATTGGAGAAAACCCCGCTGACCTTGTTGGCCATAAACGCCGCGAAATCAAAGGTCGTTCCGCGGTTGAAGAAGTCATGCGGATAGAACTCAGGCACCCAGCGAACTCCTGCGACGACGGTTAGCCGTTGGGTCGCGTGGAAAGTGTCCTGAACGTACAGGCTCGGAATCCAGCCACGCAACGCATTCTGTTGCTGCTTGCTTTGCTGGAAGGTGGCCTCCGCACCCGACAGAAAGTCGAGGTTTGCGTCACCTGCCGCGCACGCGACTTTGCTGCCATTGTTCACACAGGCTCCCGTTGCGGTCGGTCCATTCGAGGCGTACAAGCCGTTGAAAGTCCCATTGCCGTTGGACTGGTATCCATTGGAGATATTCAGTTGATTGCGAACCAACTCCCCACCCATCATGAACTGGTGCTTGCCCCGGACCAGCGTGATGTCATCGTTGAAGGAGAACGCATTGTCATTGAAGTGCGCGACGGAATTGGTTCCACCGCCGATCGTAAACCCATGGCTCTTTCCCGAGGTGGAAACCGTTAGCTGCAGACCATTGGGGATCAACTGAAACACACTCACGCCGAGAGTCTTGAGATTGATATCCGCCGAGTTGTAACCGCGATTGTTGACGCGACGACTGAACGTGAAGTGGGCCGAGTTCACTGCCCTCGAATTGATTGTCCAGTTTTCACCAAAGGTTATGTTCTGCACTCGTTCCACATTGCCTGATTGGGTTGTGAACAGAATATTCGTCGGCGAGTAAGGTGCCGGCGACTGGTAGCCATCCAGAAGATAGCGTGTGTAAAAGTTGTGCTTCGCATTGATCGCGTAGTCGATCCGGGTAACGAACTGCTTGTCATTCGTAAGTTGGGGAATCGCGTACGATACATGCCCGCATATGTCCGAGCCGTCGAATAGCGGAGTAATCGCGGGCAGATACGCCAGCAGGTTCAGAGCCGCAGCATTGAACTTGGGTGGGCTTGGATACTTGTTGCCCGGCAGCGCCGCACCAGTGACCGGATCGTAGAGCTGTTCCTCACCGGAACACGTGTTTCCCTTTCCGTTGGGAGTCGTGCCCGGAGCTGGGTCGGTGACCGAGAAATCTCCCAGCAGGTTGGCCGCGGTGGGTACGTACGCACTGACGTTCGCAGTCTTCGATGTGGTCTTCTGAAACTGATATCCCGTAAAGAAGAAAAGCTTGTTTGTGCCGTTGTACACCTTCGGGATCCACACCGGACCTCCAAACGTGAAGCCGTACTGATTCTGGTGCAGCGTGTCCTTTGTCGTCGAGTAAAAGTTCGTCGCGTTGACGATGTTGTTGCGAATAAACTCAAACCCCGAGCCGTGAAATCTGTTCCCGCCAGAGCGAGTTACCACGTTCACCAACCCGCCCGAGTGCACACTGCCCTGGGCGCCGAGCGCAGTCGATTCAACACTGAACTGGGTCACCGCATCCGGGAAGGGGAAAGGAAGGTTGCTGTTGGCCATCCAGTCGTTGTTGTCGCCGCCATCCAGCTTCCAGGCCGTGGTATTGCCACTACCGCCGGCAATCGAAACAGAGATTGCAGCATAGGAGTACTTGCTTCCTGTGAAATCTCCAACAGGAGCTGGCGCAGAGCCGCCGGACAGCGTAATCAGGCCTGTCATCTGACGGCCATTCAGCGGCATCTCCGTAACGGCGTTCTGGTCAATCGTCTGCTTGAACGACGCGTCCTCGGTCTGCAGCGCCAGCGCCTCCGACTTCACCTCAACCTTCTCGGTCGCGGAACCCACCGTCATCTTCACGTCGAGCGAGATGCTGCTGCCAACTTCCAGCACGATGCCGGTCTGGCTGTAGGTCTCGAAGCCCGTTTCGGCAACGCCGAAGGTATACGTGCCGATGCTGATGTTCGGGAAAGTGTACCCGCCGCTTCCGTCGGTCTTGCTGGAGAGGGCCACCCGCGTGGATTCGTTGGTAAGTGTGACCTGAGCATTGGCAATCACCGCACCCGTAGCGTCGACGATATTGCCCTGGATGCTTCCGGTTCCCGCGACCTGCGCATGCGCCGTGCAAGCGATCAGAACGAAGAGCGAGAGAGAGACGAGCCGCAGATTGACTGCGAATCGCCGCATAACGGTTAGGACTGTATGCATGGATTCCTCCGGAAAAGTGGATACGTATATAATTTCTGCGCTGCTAATCCCAACCTGGGACTGCGCATTGGTCGAACCACGGAAACCCCTCGCAGGTGCAGTGGGCCGAGAGCACACAACTAGCGTGTCGATGATCACTGATTTTTTGGACTCACTGAGATTGCTCTACCAAGACAATTTCTGTCAAGAACAGAAATTGCCCTTCTTTTCAACCGGGAAACCTGTCGACCGGTAGACGATGAATGGCGACGAGTGCCCCCCAGCGGCAGGACCAATTGTGGCGCCCCGCACAGTTTCACCGAAAGCTTCGAAATTGCGCGCCAGTCTGGCTGCCGGAACAGCGAAGGCACGTGATTCGCGTCAAAGCGCTCCGACCACCCGCCAAACTCGATCCGTCGTTTTCCACTCTTTTCGGGACTTAACTATGAGGGCACCCGGCGGCCAAAACGTCGGGAGTTCACTGCGCCGGAGCCGTCTCCACCACTTCCTCACTCCGCGCCGACTCGTTCCCAGCCTCATTCACTGCCGTCACCCGGTATGCGTACTTCCGCCCCGCCACCACCGTCGCGTCGCGATACGCCGCCACCCCCACCGGCTCCGCATCGAGCCGCTGCCACGCATCCGGAGCCTCGGCTCCCGCATCTCGTCGATACACCCGGTATCCGGCGATGCGCGGCTCCGCATTCGGCTCCCACGAAAGATCGATCGCCGGCCTGCGAGCCTGATCCGTCTCGCCCGCGAAGCCCGGCACAGAAACCAGCCCCACTGGAGCATCCGGCGGAAACTCATCGCGCATCGCCACCGTAACCTCTGCCGACGGCACGCTGCGCACCTCCAGCGTCTGCCCGCCCACAACCACGCCGCGAACTCGCTGCGCGGTGTATCGGTACGTGTGCCCGATCAATGCGCTGCGGTCGATCGTTCCGCCCGCATCCGCCTCAGTGCCCGCCCGAAAACGCGCATCCGCCGCTTCTTTCCCAGCACCCGGCAACCCGCTCCTGAGCACCGAATCCGCCGCCGTTGGAGTCGCCTTCGCAGCCGTAGTTGCCGCCGCCCGACTCTCCAGCACGCTGCGATCCAACTCAATCGCCTCCGTGTTCCCGGCCTGCGGCTTCCACTCCAGCAAGGCCCCAGCCTTCGTCGCCCTGCCGCGCCAATCCTGAACCGCTTGCGGCGCTGGCCCCGAAGCCGCGAACACCGCCGCCGATGGCCCCGCCGTCCGCCCCGCCGAGTTCAGCAGTTGCACCCGGTACGCGAGCAGGTGCGCGGGCTCCGCCAAAAGCGCTGCTGGAAGCGTATCCACCGCGTCCGATGCACCCGGAGCAACCTGCACCCCCACCACCGGCGAACATGGACCCGCGGCCGCGTTCCTCCGCGGATTCTGTGCCGCGACCGCCGATGCTGTTGCCGTCCTGGCCACCGTCTCCCGGCAGATCACCGCCGTGATCGGGCCCACAATCAGAAGCTTGTCGGTGGTCCGCGTCGGCGTCGTCCAGTGCAGCCTCACCTGGTCGCCCTCCCGCGTCGCCGTCAGTCCCGAGGCGGAGACGATCTCCGGCAGTTTCAGCGACGGTGGAAGCGGTGGCCCTGGACTTGCGCATCCAGCCAGAATCACGCATCCGGCCAGCAGCGCCGGCATCCGTCCAAATCCGACGCCGAACGCCGCGCCGGATTGTGCCGAAGCAGCCGCCGTTTGGCCTGCATCCGCGCGTCCGTTGTCACAAATATGCATCCAAACAGAGGCTATAGCATTTTCCCGGTCGATGTTGCCGCGAAGCCACAATCCAGAATCTTTGCAAAAACGTACATCGTTTGACCGCACTGAAACATCTATTTGCAGAACAAACAATTTACGGGGCAAATCATGGCGACTTCCAGCATCCTCTCCGGCAATCCCTCTCAGCCTGCATCCGGCCGCCCGACGCTTCTAGCAGTCCCTGAAGTTCCTGCCCTGCAAATCGACGGGCAAGTGGCTGAATCCGTCATCGCTGAGAAGCGCATCGGCGAGCGCATCAAACATCTGCGCCTGAAGAAGTCGATGGGCCTGGTCGAGCTGGGCAAGCACACCGGCCTCTCTGCCAGCTTCCTGTCCCAACTCGAAACCGGGCGCGTCGTCCCCACCCTGCGTAACCTCGCGCGCATCGCCATGGTCTTCTCCAAGGACCTCAACTACTTCTTCGAGCCTGAGCCGCTCACCCTCTTCCGCATCCATCGCGGCAAGGATCGCGTGCGCCTGCCGCAATCCGGGGTGCAGGATCCCGCCTACTTCTTCGAGTCGCTCGGCTACCTCGTCCCCGACCGCCAGCTCGACCCCTATTTCGCTGAGTTCCTGCCCGCCAAACCCGGCCACGAGCCCCGCTCGCACCAGCATTTCGGATGCGAATTCCTCTACGTGCTCTCCGGAACCCTCACCATTCGCCACGGCGCCACGGCGCACCAGGCCGAGCAGGGCGACGCCGTCTACTTCGACGCCTCCACCACCCACAGCTACGAGTGCTCCGGCACAACCGCGGCCACAGCGCTCATCGTCACCCTGCAGCAGCCCGTGCCACTCCCCACAACCGGCCCGCGAGTCAGCCAATCTGCGAGCCCGGCCGCCAGAATCCCAGGCAGCCTGCCCGCAGCCGCTGCGCCATCGCGATCCGCCAAAACCGCCAGCGTCCCCAAAGCCGGATAGACTCGCCGCGGATTTGCCTCTTGCCCTAAGGACCGCTGCGTCATAGACTTGTCGCGTCTTTGCAAGGGTGGCATCATGCGTCCCCGAAATCCTCTTCTGTTTGTTCTGCTGGCGACCTCCATGGCCGGCATGTGGTCTGCGCACGCGCAGACAACGCCACAAATTCAGCACGGTCCCGATAACGGACCGGACACGTATATACCGGGCATCGACGTGCTCCCGCTGCCAGGATTGCCCTTCTCTGCAAATGACAAGATTGTGTGGACTCGCCCGATCGAAGGTGGAGGTTCCATCACCACCTATCTGGACGCGAAGGCTATCCGCGATAGCCAGGGACGCCTCTATCGCGAGCGTCACAGGTTCGGCCCGGCGAATGTCGACCCCGAGTCCACGCTCATTGAGTTTTCTATCGACGACCCGGTGAGCCACACGCACACACTTTGCAACCGCGCAAGCCACTTGTGCCACATCACCGGCTATCAGCCGCGGCTCTCGTTCGGCGAGCAGCCCGTCGGCTCCTTTGACCAGGGACGTCGCTATCTCACCCGCGAGAGTATTGGCACGCAGTCGATCCAGGAGCTTTCCGTGGTCGGCACTCTCGAGAAGGTTTCGATTGCGCCGGGAACCGTCGGGAACGATCAGCTCATCACCTTGTCGCGCGAGTTCTGGTATTCGCCCGATCTCAAGACCAATCTGGCGGTCACCCGGAAGGATCCGCGCGTGGGAACACAAGCGATCACACTCATCATCCTCTCGCGCTCCGACCCCGACCCCAGCGTCTTCACCGTGCCCACCGGATACAGAGTGCAGGATGACCGGCACATAGCCCGCCCGCCGAGCTAGTCGCGGCGACACTGAGTTGCCACTCCGCTGAAACGTAGATTACGCGTAATGCAGACTTACGCGAGGAACGCGAATGGCACAAATCAAGAAACAAAACGTGACGGTAAGCCTAAGCCCCGACATCATTCAAAAGGCCAGGGTCCTTGCCGCCAAGCACTCCACCTCGATTAGCGGCATGCTCGCAGAGCAGATCGAGTCGCTGGTGAATAGCGACCAGGCGCAGCAACGCGCATCTGCATCCGCCATCGCTCGGATAGAGCGCGGCCTGCACCTTGGCGGGGCGCGCCTGATGAGCCGTGAAGAGCTTCACGAGCGCTAAGAACCTCGTCGTCCATCCCCGCAGCCCATATCTTCGCCGGGCTGGTCTCCTTAGGATTGTGGTCAAACCGACCCACTCCCGGCGTCGCTCGCTTGACACGCACGATACAATTAAAGAAGCTGGTGGGAATCGAAACGTGTTGCGGGAGCAGGGTGCTCCGGCCGCGTAAGAATATATACTAATTGGTATATACCAAATTATTACGCCTTTAGAATGAGCGTTAAGCGGTATATACCCGGGGGGAGGGGGGCCATGACAGCCAGCCAGATTCGCGCGATGGCACCGCACCGCGCGGGTCCCAACCAACACCCTGCAACCTTTCTTGCCGGGAATGCCGCCATCTCGCGGTATCGTGGAAGCGGCTCGTTTATGCGAGCGCGAAGAGTTGTGAGGGTCGAATGAAAGTCTGCTGTGCGGGTCTTCTCCTGATGTCAGTTCTTGCCGGTCAATCCATGCGTGCGCAAACACCACCAGTCGCGACCGTCGCCGCCCCGCCGCCGATGGGCTGGAATAGCTGGGACGCGTACGGCCTCACCATCACCGAGGATCAGTTCCGCGCCAACGTCAAGATGCTCGCCACCGAACTCAAGCCCTCTGGCTATAACTACGCCGTCATCGACGAAGGCTGGTTCTTCTTCAACCCGCAGGACCGCCCGCATCCGGACACGCTCATCTACGCCATCGATGCCAACGGCCGCTACGTCCCGGTCCCCGCGCGCTTCCCGTCCGCCAAAGCCGGTGCCCCAGGTCTCGCTTCTGAGACCTGGGTTCAGCCCACCGGCGTCCCGGCGCCCAAGCTGAGCGCCACCATCCAGTCCACCTCCTTCAAGCCGCTCGGTGACTACGTCCACTCCCAGGGCCTCAAGTTCGGCATCCACATCGTGCGCGGCATCCCCCGCGCCTCGGTCGAACGCAATCTGCCCATCGCCAACTCTGCCTTCCACGCCACCGACGCCGCCGACACCGCCGACGCCTGCCCGTGGGATCCCACCAACTGGGGCATCAAGGACAACGCCGCCGGCCAGGCCTGGTACGACTCGCTGCTCAGCCAGTACGCCGGCTGGGGCGTCGACCTGCTCAAGGTCGACTGCATCGCCTCGCACCCCTATAAGGCCGACGAGATTCGCATGATCCGCCGCGCGATCGACAAGACCGGCCGCCCCATCGTGCTCTCGCTCTCGCCCGGCCCGACCTCGCTCGACAACGCTGCCGAAGTCGGCCAGCTCGCCAACATGTGGCGCATCTCCGACGACTTCTGGGACATGTGGTCCAACGCGAGGCCCTTCCCGCAGAGCCTCTCCGGCCAGTTCAGCAAGATCGCCTCGTGGGCCCAGTACGCCAAGCCCGGCAACTGGCCCGACGCCGACATGCTCCCCCTCGGCGAACTCCGCCCCGTCCCCGGCGACGGCAAACCCCGCACCACGCGCCTCACTCCCACCGAGCAGCAGACGCTGCTCACGCTGTGGTCCATGGCCCGCTCGCCGCTCATCCTCGGCGCCAACCTCACCCTGCTCGACGACGCCACCCTCAAGCTGCTCACCAACCCCGCCGTCCTCCGCGTCGACCAGACCGCAACCCGCAGCGGCCAGGTGATGCACAACGGCGACATCATCGCCTGGACCGCGGACCTGCCGCCTGATTCCCCCGACGGCGAGATCGCCCTCGCGCTCTTCAACGTGGGCGAATCGCAGGTCGTCGTCAACAGCAGCTTCGAAGCCTTCAACATCGACGACGCCACCTACCACGTCAAAGACGCCTGGACCGGCAAGAGCCTCGGCAAACAAAAATCCATTCCCAACCTGACCATCGAACCCCACGCCTCCATCCTCTACCTGCTGAAGAAATAGCATGGACGCCTTAGCCATCTCGCCCGGCACCATCGCATCGCTCGTCATCGCGCTGAGCTTCGCCGCCGGACTCAACGTCTACGCCACCGTCTGTTCACTCGGCATCATGGCACGCCTGCACTGGATCGTCCTGCCCGGCAACCTCGGCACGCTCCAGAATCCGTGGATCATCGGTGTCAGCGCGTTCCTCTTCTTCGGCGAACTCTTCGCAGACAAAATCCCCGGCTTCGACCTCATCTGGAACGCGCTCCACACCTTCATCCGCATCCCCGCCGCCGCGCTGATGGCTTACGCCGCCAGCTCGCATCTCTCGCCCGAGCAGCAATTGCTGGTCACCTGCGCGGGAGCCCTCATCGCCGCCATCGCGCACAGCTCGAAGACCGCCGCCCGCGTCATGGTCACGCCCAGCCCCGAACCAGCGTCAAACATCGCCCTCAGCAGCGCGGAAGACGCCGTAGCCATCGCCCTCACCTGGTTCGCAACGCACCATCCCATCGCCGCCGGAATCTCCGTCGCCACCATCAGCCTAGCCCTCATCGCCATCCTCTGGCACAGCTACCGCCGCATCCGCGCCGGCTTCCGCCGTCTGTTTCGCAGACAGACCAACGAGGCAACATGAACATCTACTCCATCGGCTTCACCCAACGCTCCGCAGAAGACTTCTTCAACACACTGAAGGCCGCCGACATTCGCCTCAACAACACGTCGCAGCTCGCCGCCTTCGCCAAGAAGGACGACCTCGCATACTTTCTCCGCGCGATCTGCAACATTGAGTACCACCACGAGCCACTGCTCACGCCCACGCAGGAGATTCTCGACACCTACAAGAAGAGCAAAGGCGACTGGGCCACCTGGGAGCGCGACTTCAACGCCCTCATCCGCAGCCGCCACATCGAAAAGAAGCTCGACCGCGCCCAGTTCGCCCAACCCACCGTCCTGCTCTGCAGCGAGTTCACCCCGGAACACTGCCACCGCCGCCTCATTCTCGAATACCTCGCCAAGAAATGGGGCGACGCAGTCATCGTCCACCTGTGACTAAAGTGACAGTTCGCTATGTGAACCCAAACGGTTGAGTTCCAGCATTTGTGGCTCGAACGTCCGGTAGATGAGAACCAGATCGGGACGTACGTGGCAATCGCGAAAGCCCATCCATTCGCCTTTTAGCGGGTGGTCGCGATTCTTGAAGGATAAAGGCGTATCCGCCGCCAGCATATCGATGACCGGCTGAAGCTCCGATCGCAGCGAGGGAAGGCTTTTCAGTAAACGCTTATAGTCTCTGTGGAATCGTGAAGTGAATCTAATCGCCCGCATTCAGGGCCCGGAAGAGTTCCTCGCTGTTGGCGACGGTCTTAACGTCGCCGCGAAGGCCCGCCTTCATGGCTTCCACTGTCTCCGCATTCGGAACGATCAAATCGAAAGGAACCGCCTTCTCCTTCGCGATGCGTGTCATCATCAAGCGAAAGGCACCCGAGGGCGTAAGGCCGACAGACTTCAGCACGACCGTCGCCTTCTTCTTCGTTTTTTCATCAATCCGCGCACGTACAACAGCATTGGCAGGCATGGCGCTACCCCTGAGCTACATTGTAGCTCACCAAAATAATACCGCAGGATTTCACCCTAATCTTGCTTCGCAGCCCGTTTCGCCTTACCATCGCCCTGAGTGGAATCCCTAAAGAAAAGTCCGAAGCTGAACCCCACCCCCGACGCCGACCGCCTGGTCGCCGCCACCCGCATCGACGACGACTCCGCCTTCGAACTCAAGCTGCGCCCCACCCGCCTCGCCGAATTTATCGGCCAGACGAAAGCCAAGGAGCAGCTAGCCATCGCCCTTGAAGCCGCCAAATCCCGCGGCGAAGCGCTCGACCACGTCCTCCTCTTCGGCCCTCCCGGCCTGGGCAAAACCACCCTCGCCACCATCATCGCCAACG
>PKWK01000214.1 GCA_003133205.1 Granulicella sp.
TGATCGCGCGCAAGATTGCGGCGACGCTGCGGTCTACGGGGACGGCGGCACATTTCCTGCATCCGGCGGAGGCGCTGCACGGCGACCTGGGGATGATTGCGGCGGGCGATGTTGTGGTCGCGCTGTCTTCGAGCGGCGAGACGGAGGAGTTGCTGACGCTGCTGCCGGTGCTGCAGCGGATGGGGAGCGTGGTGATCAGCCTGTGCGGGGCGGCGGGGTCGTCGCTGGCACAGGCGAGTGAGGTCTTTCTCGATGCGGGCGTTACGGCTGAGGCTTGCGCGATGAACCTTGCTCCTACCGCGTCGACTACGGTGATGCTTGCGCTGGGCGATGCACTGGCGCTGGAGGTTTCGCGGCAAAGGGGATTTGCGGCGGAGGACTTTGCGGAGCTGCATCCGGGTGGGCGGCTTGGACGGCGGCTGGCGCGGGTCAAGACGCTGATGCATACGGGCGATGCGATGCCGCAGGTGGCGGTAGATACGGTGATGACCCAGGTGATCCACGAGATGTCGCACAAGAAGCTCGGGATGACGACCGTGGTGGGTCAGGGTGAGAAGCTGCTGGGGATGATCTCGGACGGCGACTTGCGGCGGTTGCTGGAACGCGATGGGCCGGAGGCGCTCGCGCATACTGCGGGGGAGATCATGAACGCGCGGCCGGTGACGATTGCGCCGGAGGCGTTTGCGGGTGAGGCGCTGGCGCTGATGGAAGGGCGGAAGATTACTTCGCTGATTGTCGTGGGGGCGGATGGCGAGGCGTTGGGGGTGGTGCATCTGCACGATTTGTGGGCGAGCGCGAGCTAGCAGGTCAGCGAGTCAGCAAGTTAGCGAGTCAGCGCAAGCTGCTCGTCGCTTCAGGTAATCTGTTTTTTCATGTTGAATGCGGGGGGTGATGGTGAGGCGAATCTTCTGGACTGTCGCGCTGTTGGTACTGATGGCGTCCTCGCTGCAGGCGCAGGACATTTCTGGCGACTGGCAAGGGGCGATCAACACCAAAAAGGATCACCTGCGGGTGATCCTGCACGTCGACAAGGCCGACGACGGCGGTTGGAAGGCGACATTTTTCAGCATCGACCAGGATTCGGACGGCATTCCTGTTACCTCCATCACGCAGCAGGGCGGGGATGTTGCCTTCTCCATCGCGGAACTGAAGCTTTCGTACAAGGGAACGGTTAGTTCCGACGGCAGATCCATTGTGGGGAAATTGACCCAGGGCGGGACAGGTTCGTTCACGTTTGTGCGCCCGACGAAGGAGACCGCGTGGCCGCGCGACATCACCTGTGCGTGCACGGTGTCTTTCATCTCGGTCGGAAAGGGCGTCAAGCTGGAAGTGCTTGATTGGGGTGGCACTGGGCGACCGCTGGTCCTTCTTGCGGGCCTCGGAGACACTGCGCACGATTTTGATAAGTTTGCTGCGAAGTTGGTTCCGCAGTATCACGTTTACGGTATTACCCGTCGCGGGTTTGGCGAGTCCAGTTCGCCGCCTCCTACTGAGGCTAATTACAGCGCGGACCGCCTTGGGGACGATGTCCTCGCGGTAATCGACGCCCTTCATCTGCAGCAACGTCCCGTGGTTGTCGGGCACTCGATTGCAGGCGAGGAACTCAGTTCGGTCGGTTCGCGCCATCCAGAGAAGGTTGCGGGGCTTGTGTATCTCGATGCAGCCTACAGGTATGCCTTCTACAACCGCGTCCACGGGGATGTGGATCTTGACGCCCTGGAGATGAGAAAGAAGCTCGAAGATTTCACCGCTGGGGAAGGGTCGGATAAGAGAAAGGCGATATCGGAACTTCTCGCAAGCCTACCGCAGTTGGAGAAGGAATTACAGGAACAACAAAAAAAGATGGCCAATCTGCCTACGGATCCTCCGGAACCGGGCGGGGACTTCGGTCCCGGCCAGGCAGTCCTCCTGGGGCAGGAGAAGTACGCCGGGATCAAGGTTCCGATTCTCGCGATCTTCGCAAATCCGCATGACCTTGGTCCCACGCCCCAATACGATGCCGCCGGACGTGCGGCCATGGCCAGGTACATGTTGGATTACACAACGGCCCAGGTGAATGCATTTCAGGCAGGAGTTCCTTCCGCGCACGTCGTTCAGATTCCGAACGCAGATCATTATGTCTTTCAATCCAACGAAGTGGAGGTGCTGAGAGAAATGAACGCGTTTCTCGCCAAGCTTCCCGATTAACTCTCTACCTGGTGTTGCTCCAAACGCTATCGAGGAAGAGGTAGCGGGGGCGGAGGGTGTCGGGTTTGGCCTCGGGGGTGGCGTCGAGGTGCATGACCTGATAGTTGTCCGCGGCGTTGTAGACGGGCCATTTGGGGAGGCCGGGGCCGTTGGGGTCGCCGGTTTTGGCGAAGTTGGTCCAGTACTGGCCCATCAGTTCGGAGAGGGCGCGGTCTTCGGGACGGACGGTGATCTCGGGGCGGGAGTCGAGCGCGCCGAAGACGTACTCGATGTCGTCGGAGTGGAAGGCGCCCATCGCGGGAGTGTGGTTGCGGTCGCCAGGTGAGGCGAGCGAGAAGAAGTAGCGATAGACAGGTGCGTTACCGGTGCGGGCGTGGGCTTCGAGCCAGGCCCAGGTGGAGAAGGCGATGAACTTGTCTCCTGCGTAGTCGCCGGCGGAGCGGATGGCTTCGGCGTCGGTGGCGGCGGGGAAGACGGTGAGGAATTTGAGCGCGTCAGGGCCGAACTCGGTGTGCGCCTGGACGGTGAAGCTGTCGGCTGTGGGGACGCGGTCGGGGCGGCTCTCGTTGGCGTTCCATCCACCGAGGACGGGGATGTGGGCTTGTTTGCCGGCGGCGTAGATGTGGGGCAGGGTGTCGGGCAGGAAGTAGCCGTCGATGACGGGGAGAAAGCTTGGGGGTGGCGGATTTGTTCTTGCCGTTGCGGCTTTCAGTATCTCGTCGGCGGGGAGCATGCGCAGGTAGAAGAGCTTGCTGGTGCCGAAGGCTCGGGTGGCCCATGCGACGTTGGCGCGCTCCGCCTGGACGACCGCCGCAAAATCGAGGCCGGAGCTATAAAATGCGCCACCGCTTTCGCCGATGGCTTTGGCGAAGAGATTGTTGGCGACGGGCGAGGCCATCTGTGCGCTGACGGAGAAGGAGCCGGCGGATTCGCCGAAGATGGTGATGTTGGTTGGGTCGCCACCGAAGGCTGCGATGTTGCGGCGGACCCACGCGATGGCGGCGGTCTGGTCCATGAGGCCATAGTTGCCGGAGGCCTGGGCGGGCGTCTCGGCGGTGAGTTCGGGGTGGGCAAAGAAGCCGAAGATGCCGAGGCGGTAGTTCATGGAGACGACGATGACGCCGCGATGGGCGAGAAACTGGCCGTCCTGGCGATTCTCGGAGGTGCCTCCGGTGGTGAAGCCTCCGCCGTAGATCCAGACCATGACGGGCAGGCCGGGCGATTTCTTGGAAGGCCTGGCGTCGGAGGGCGCCCAGACGTTGAGGGTGAGGCAGTCTTCGCTGGGGCCGGGATCGTGGAAGACCATGTCCGGATAGCCGCCGGACTGGATGCAATGCGGGCCGAAGTTCTGGGCGAAGAGGACGTGCTTCCACTTGCCGAGGATGGGTAGCGGTGGACGCCAGCGGAGTTGTTCGAGGGGCGGCTGGGCGAAGGGAATGCCTTTGTAGGCGATGACTTTCTGGTCGGGGGTGAGGACGCCGAGGAGCTTGCCGTTTTCGATCTGGATGGGGCGGGCCTCGGGTGGCTTTGGTGGAGCGGCGACTGCGCAGGCGGCGGAGAAGAAGAGAAGCAGCGAGGCGAGAGGGAGGGGCTTTATTCGAGGCGGATGCATGGGCTGATTCTCTGCTGCCAAAGTTACCACAGGAATTTGCAGGGACAGACAACTGCAAGAGCGGAATACGGGGGTTCTTCGCTGCGCTCAGAATGACAACTTAGAACAAACCAAACTGACAACTTAGAACAAACCAAATTGACAACTTAGAACAAACCAAATTGACGTCCTGAACTTAGGGTTTTGCGAGGAGGAGGTTGTCGATGAGGCGGGTGGTGCCGATCCAGGCGGCGACGGCGATGAGCGCGCCGTGGGATGTGTCGGCGACGGGCAGCAGGGTGTCGGGATCGACGATAGCTGCGTGGTCGAGGCGCAGTTGCGGATCGGTGGAGAGGGTAGTGAGTAGGGCCGAGCGGAGGGATTCGGCGCTGGTCTCACCTTGTTGCACTAGCTTGTGAGCGGCGGCGAGTGCGCGGGAGAGGATGAGGGCGCGGCGGCGCTCGTCGGGCGAGAGATAGCGGTTGCGGGAACTGAGGGCGAGGCCGTCGGACTCGCGGACGATGGGGCAGACAGCGATGCGCACGGGGATATTGAGGTCGCGGACCATGCGGCGGAGGACGGCGACCTGCGCGGCGTCCTTCTGGCCGAAGTAGGCGCGGTCGGGCTCGACGATGTGGAAGAGCCGGGCGACGATGGTGGCGACTCCGCGGAAGTGGCCGGGGCGCGAGGCTCCGTCGAGACGAGTGGCGATGTCGCCGGGGTCGACGAAGGTGGTGCTGTCCGGCGGGTACATGTCTTCGGCGGAGGGCGCGAAGAGGACGTGGACGCCGGCGGATTCGAGTTTGTGGCAGTCGGCTTCGAAGTCGCGCGGATAGGATTCGTAGTCTTCTCCGGGGGCGAACTGCGTGGGGTTGACGAAGATGGAGGCGGCGACGTTGTCGCACTCAGCAAGAGCGGCGGAGATGAGTGAGAGATGACCGGCGTGGAGCGCTCCCATGGTGGGGACCAAGCCAAGGGAGTGGGCGAGGGCGGAGCTGCGCAGCTTCCGGCAGGTGGATTGCATCTCGGCGGGTGTTTTGCAGATGATCATTGGTTTTCGATCGATCCTGATGCCACGCGCGCTGGCCCTAAGCTTTGCGGGCGCGCGGGTGGGTTGCTACGAGCGCGGACTGGACTTCGCGCGGCAGGTGATAGCTCTCGGCGTCCGAGGGGAATCGGTGGGCGACGACATCGTCGCGGTACTGCGCGAGGGCGGAGGTGAAGAAGGCCGCGCCGTCGGCGTACTGACGCGTGAATTTTGCGGGCGGCGCGAAGGTGAGGTTGAAGAGATCGTGAAAGACGAGGATCTGCCCGTCGCAATCGGGGCCGGCGCCGATGCCGATGGTGGGAATGCCGGACTGTGCGGTGATGGTGGCGGCGAGTTCGCGCGGAATGCCTTCGAGCACGATGGCGATGGCACCGGCGTCTTCGAGCGCGCGCGCGTCGGCGCAGAGACGATCCATTGCGGCGAGGGACTTGCCCTGCACGCGATAGCCTCCCATGCTGTGGACGGATTGCGGCGTGAGGCCGATGTGGCCGACTACGGGAGTTTCGGCATCGGTGAGGCGCTTGACGAGTTCGGCGCGAGTGCTGCCGCCTTCGATCTTCACGGCCTGTGCACCGGCTTCCTTGACGAAGCGAATGGCGTTGCTCGTGGCGTCGCGCGCGGAGGAGTGGTAAGAGCCGTAGGGCATGTCGGCGACGAGGAAGGCGCGGCGCAAGGCGCGGGCCACGGCGCGAGTGTGATGCAGCATCTCGTCGAGCGTGACCGGGAGAGTGTTCTCGTAGCCGAGGACGACCATTCCCAGCGAGTCGCCGACGAGCACCATGTCGATGCCGGCTTCATCGAGCAGGCGCGCGGTGGGGTAGTCATACGCGGTGAGCGCGGTGATGGGTTGACCGGCTAGCTTTTTCTGAAGGAGTGCGTCCGACGTGATGCGGGGCGTGATCGGAATTGCTCCGCGGGTGCGAAGCTGGGTAACGCTCATGATATTCTCCAGTGCCACTCCGCCCAGGAGCTTGCGGATGCAGCCCGAAACAGTCCTAGTATACGCGGGAGAGCTGGCGGCTGCTTCAGTGTTGGATGCAGCTAGCGGGGGAGGATTACCGCCGTACGATTGGTGCAAGGTTTTGCATCCCAAGCGCCGTCCGTCCAAGGGGCCCCCTGAGTGCGCTGGAGCACATAATCGTTCTGGCGAAAGGCTCACACAAAAGGATATCTTGCACAAACTTGCCACCGGGCAGCTTGCTTCCTATAATCAGCATCATATGCATCGCATCCGTGCATGCGGCAAAGGCAGAGTCGATCAAAAGCACGGAGTAGTTTAGTAGCATTTTTTATCCCCGGGACTCCCGGCGGCGGGAATCTAATAAAGCAGATTTTACTGAGGAGTCTTGCATGAAGAAGGTCGTCTTAGCGTCTTTTCTGGCGTGTGCCGCAATCGCATCGGGTCTGCCTTCCGCGTCTGCCCAAGGCGCATCTCCTGCTACTACTGCGGCTCCGCCCGCAGCTGCCGCGGCTCCGCCTGCTACTGCTGCGGCTCCGCCCGCAGCTGCCGCGGCTCAGCCCGCAGCTGCTGCGGCATGCGCTGCACCGCAAATGGCTGCTGCCGAGTATGCGGTCTACAACAACGCGATGACGCAGGCCGATCCGAAGGCCAAAGTCGCGGCGCTGGAGCAGTACCTCACCCAGTTTCCGCAGTCCGCCGTCAAGGAGACCGTGCTCGAAACGGCCATGGCGCTCTACGTTGCGATAGGTGATGCGGCGAAGACGCTGGATGCAGCCGACCGTCTTCTGCAAGTGAATCCGAGCAGCATCAAGGGACTGTATGCTGAGGCGTTGATTCGGAAATCCCAGGCGGATGCCGTCACCGACCCTGCAGCCAAGCAGGCCGCACTCGACTCTGCCGCGAGTTATGCAACGAAGGGGCTGGCCGCTCCCAAACCTGCTTGCATGTCCGATGCAGACTTCACGACTCTGAAGGCTACCGAGTATCCCAGTTTCTACAGCGTCATCGGATACGCGGCGTTCAACAAGAAGGACTCGCCGACCGCGATAGACGCGTACAAGAAGGAGATCTCCGTGGCTCCGCCAGATGCCACCAAGACCCCCGGAGCGGTTTTGCAGGACATCTACTTTCTTGGCGGCGCCTATATGCAGGCCACGCCGCCGGACTACCTGGACTGCACTTTCTACGCCAGCCGCGCGGTGGCTTATGCGCCGGACCCTTACAAGGCGGCGTTTTCCCCTACGGCGAAGTACTGCTACCGGAAGTACCACGGCGCGGACGACGGATATGACGCTGTAGTTGCGGCAGCGACGGCGAACCTGAACCCGCCCGCTGGCTTCTCCTCGACGATCAAGCCGGCTCCGACTCCGGCCGACATCGTCAACGGGGTCTTCGCGACGACTCCCGATCTGGGCACGCTCGCGGTAGGCGACAAGGAATACATTCTGCAGAACGGTACGCCCGAGCAGGCTGCCAAGATGTGGGCTTTGCTCAAGGACAAGTCCTACCAGATTGAGGGCGTGGTCATTGCAGCGACGCCTACACAACTGCAACTCGCGGTTTCCGAGGATGCGAAGCAGTCCAAGACCGCGGACTTCACTATCAATCTGGCGCCGTCCGACGACGCCGACAAGAAGCTGACGCCGTTGCAGGCCAAGGCTGCCAAGGCGAAGGCCGACGCAATTGCCGCGGCTACCGCTGTAGGCCAGACGGTTACGGCTGCCGGGACGTACGATTCGTTCACGCCTCAGCCGCTCATGATCACCATGAAGAACGGTGAAGTGGTGCTGGCGAAGGCGGCGACTCCGAAGCCTGCTGCCAAACCCGCTGCGGCGGCCGTTCACCACGCTCCAGTCAAAAAGAAGTAACTTTGTCTCCAGCAGCACGAAGGCCCGGCCAAGCGCTGGGCCTTTGTGTTTTTGGGATGCGCTAAAGCGTGACGGCGTGGGCGCCGGCGGATGCGCGCGAGGTGTAAATATCGGCCGTGATTCCGGTGGCGGCGAGGTAGCCGGCGCGCATGGCCTGGGTGAAGGCTGCGGCGTGGGTGGCGGCGACGAGGTTGACGGTGCAGCCTCCGAAGCCTCCTCCGGTGAGGCGCGCGCCGAAGCAGCCGGGCTGTTTGTTGGCGAGGTCGATGAGGATGTCGATCTCGGGGCATGAGGCTTCGAAGTCGTCGCGGAAGCTGGCTTGGGCTTGGTGCATGAGCTCGCCGAAGCGGGTGAGGTCGGAGGCGCGGAAGGCTTCGACGGCGGCGAGGACACGGTCGTCTTCGGTGATGACGTGGCGGCAGCGGCGGAGGACGTTGGGCTTCATCTCGTGGCCCCAGAGGGCGAGGTCCTGCACGGTGGCGTCGCGGAGAGCTTTGATCTCGGGGCGGTGGGCGCGGAGGATGGCGGTGCCTTCTTCGATCTCGGCGCGGCGGGTGTTGTACTCGCCGCCGGCGACGGAGTGCTTGACCATGGAGTTGCAGATGACGATGCGGACGTCGGGTGGGATGGGCGCGAGGGTGTATTCGAGGGAGCGGCAGTCGATCATGACGGCGTGGTCCTGTGCTCCGCAGCAGGAGACGAACTGGTCCATGATGCCAACGTTGGCTCCGACGAAGGCGTTCTCGGCGCGGCGGCAGAGGATAGCGATTTTGTTGAGGGGCATGTCGTAGCTGGTGGCGCCGAGGACGGCGAAGGCAGTGGCGACTTCGACGGATGCGGAGGAACTGAGGCCGGCGCCGAGCGGGACATCGCCGACGATGGTGAGGGAGAATCCGTTTTCGATGGGGACGCCTGCTTCGCGGAGAGCCCAGAGAACTCCGGCGGGATAGTCGGACCAATGCGTGGTGAGGGTGCCATCGCGGCGCGCAGGTGAGTTGGGCTGGCGCTCGGCGAATCGGTGCTCGAGGTAGGGGTCGAGGGGATAGTCGACGCGCTGGTTGAAGTTGACGGAGTTGGCGACGAGATGGCCGTCGGTGCGCGGGGAGATCGCGATGAGGGTGGAGAAGTCGATGGCTGCGGGCATGACGAAGCCGTCGCAGTAGTCGGTGTGCTCCCCGATGAGGTTGACGCGGCCGGGAGCGGAGTAGAGCTGGCCGGGGACGTTGTAGGAGGCGAAGTGGAGGGCGGCGAGTTCGGCGGGCGTTTGCATAGTAGGCTTTCTGGGTACCCCCCCGGGGGGGTGGTCTTAAGTTATTATTTTTCAGTGATATGCCAAAAACGATGTCTGTAAATATTTGATTCCATGCTTGTTATAGTCAAATATTTGATTATAAATGAGTTAGTTGACAGTTATTGGAAAAGCCGATCGACCGGCGGTCCAAGGGGCGGACCTCAGCGGCTAAAGCCGTTTTGCAAGCGCGGCGTTTACGGCACGGGTGAACCCGTGCCCTTAAGCAAAACCGACTGATCTTGATGGCGCGGTTGAAGCTGCGTCCCTCCGATTCCTTCACGTTGTAAATTTTCCTCTACATTAATGATACGCGTTTGCTTAGGGTATTTTGCCAACTCTATATCGTTTGCAATGAGGGAGATGAGCGGTTTTCGGGCTTGACATGGCGATTTGCTGAGTGTTTTCGGGAAAAACAAATTGACGTTGGCGTTGGTGAAACAAACAAAATGGTTTAGTGGACAAATTGAATCGAAAGACGAAATGCGGGGATTCTTCACTACGTTCAGAATGACAACATAAAACAAGCAACGGCGAAATACAGGGGCCCTTCACTGCGTTCAGGATGACGGCGGTTTTGGGGAGGTGGCTCATTGCTACTCGGCGTAGTGCTTTTCGGGGAGGGCGCGGAGGCGGGCGGCGGCGGTTTCGGGGGTTAGGTCGCGCTGAGGCGAGCCGAACATCTCGAAGCCGACCATGAATTTCCGGATCTCGGCGGAACGGAGGAGCGGCGGGTAGAAGTGGGCGTGGAAGTGCATGGAGTCGTGGGACTGGCCGTGGGTGGGGCGCTGGTGGAAGCCCATGGTGTAAGGGAAGCTGACTTCGAATAGATTGTCGTAGCGGGTGGTGACGGCTTTGAGGATGGCCGCTAGAGCGGTGCGCTCGGCGGGGGTGAGGTCAGTGAAGCTGCCGAGGTGGCGGCGAGGGAGGACGAGGGTTTCGAAGGGCCAGGTGGCCCAGTAGGGGACGATGGCGACGAAGAGGTCGTTCTCCACGACGATGCGGGCTGGACCGGCGTTACCGGTCTCGGGGTGGGCGAGGGCTGTTTGCGAAAGTTCGGTGGCGAGGTAGTCGCAGAGGAGGCAGGTGTGGTGTTCGTCGTGGTAGGCCTGCTGGGCGGCTAGTTCGCGGAGAGGCTCGTCGGGGATGTGTTCGGTGGCCCAGATCTGGCAGTGGGGGTGCGGGTTGGACGCGCCCATCATGGCGCCGCGGTTCTCGAAGATCTGGACGTGGTTGATCCAGGGCAGATCGCCGAGGGATGAGGTTTCGTCGGCCCAGGCGTCGACGACGCGGGCGATGTCGCGGACGGCCATGCGGGCGAGGGTGAGGGAGTGGTTGGGGTGGAAGCAGAGGACGCGGCAGAGACCGCGCTCGGGTTCGGCAATCAACAGTGGAGATGGATTCGGAGACTCGTCAGGGGCCTGAACGTCGGGGAGGAGGGCGGGGAAGTCGTTGTTGAAGGCGAAGACGCGGGTGTAAGCCGGATTGTGAGCGCCGTTGGAGCGGACGTTGGTGGGACAGAGATAACAGTCGGGATCGTAGGCGAGGCCGGGGCTGACGGCCTGCTTTGTGGTCTCGCCCTGCCAGGGGCGCTGGGTGCGCTGGGGGGAGACGAGAATCCACTGGCGGAGAAGAGGATTGTAGCGGCGGTGGGGGACGAGATCGAGGGGGCGGGGCGAGGCGGGCACGGTAGTCCTTTGCGATGGAGAAGCGACGGCTATAAGTGTAAGCGAGAACGAGAGACTGGCGCATCGAGCGGTGTACATCCCACCCATCGCTAGCCACCCCTGCGAGCAAAGACCGCTCGCCGGGGACCCCGGTCGACTTGCGATGGATGGGGCACCCGAGCTTCAGATGGCTGGTTCGGCAGGGACTTCGTCTGCTGTAGCGGCTTCGGCGGCTATTTTTTTGAGGCTGACGTGATTGATGCGGGCGGAGATGAGGCCGGCGGGGATGATGGAGAGGAAGGTGACGATGAGGAGGAGCGCACCACAGGCAGTTGCGGCCTCGACGGGTGCACCGTAGAACTCGTGCATGGCGGCGGCGGTGACGGCGATCTGGGTGAACCAGCCGATGATGGGGAGTTGGAGGAGCGAGCCGCCGATGCTGGCTCCCATGAGGAGCATGGCGCTGGAGAAGGAGATGGTTGCGAGTTCGGGCGTGTCGGTGAAGGCGTGCAGGGTTTGGACGTAGGCGAAGCCGATGAGGCCCCACATGGCGAGCGAGATGAGCGCGGTGATGAGGAAGTCCTGCGCGGAGGAGATGGCGTTGAGGCCGTCGCGGAAGCCGCGAATCTTGCCGGCGACGCTGTCGGCGATGGGATGGGAGAGTGGGTGGAGTATGGCGTGGGCGGCGGTTGCGACTGCGCCTCCGGCTACGCGGATGGTGACGGCGAAGATCGCGATGAAGGCGGTGAGGCCGAGTGAGACGACGCCGGTGTGGATGAAGATTTCGTGGTGGGGCAGGTCGCGCGGGGCGAAGAGGAGAGCGCCGGAGAAGATGATGGCTGCGGCTCCGAGGTCGAACATGCGCTCGATGGTGTAGACGGCGATCTGCGAACTGATGGGGAGTTGGACGCGTTTGGCGACGAGCGCGGGACGGATGACGTCGGCGAGCCGGCCGAAGAGGGCGACGGCGGTGAAGCCGATGAATTGCGGGCCGACGAGGGTGAAGGGCGAGACTTTTTTGGTTGCGGAGAGGAATACAGACCAGCGCGCGGCGCGCAGCCAGTAGGTGGAATAGATGAGGGCGATGCCGGCGGCGATGTGGATCCAACTGATGTGGCGCAACTGCTGCCAGAACATTGCCCAGTCGAAGTGGATGCGGCCGCGGTTGGCGAAGACGACGAGCGCCAGCACTATTAGGATTGCGAGCCAGACGATGCCCTTGCGGCTTTTCATTGGGCTGGTCTCCTGTGCGGCGTTGTTGCGGCGGCTAGTTTGCGGCCATCAGGCTTGCGTGAGCGGTGGGTTGGGTTGCGGCTGCTGCTAGTTTGCGACGATTGAATTCGCGGACTACGCGGGCGACGTAGGCGCGGGTTTCGGCGTAGGGCGGGATGCCGTGGTAGCGATCGACCGCGGCGGGGCCGGCGTTATATGCGGCGACGGCGAGGCGGATGTCGTCGTGGTAGCGGGTGAGAAGCTGGTCGAGATAGGCGGTGCCTCCGCCGATGTTTTCTTCCGGCGCAAAGCTGTCGTGTACGTTCAGCTCGGAGGCGGTGGATGGCATGAGCTGCATGAGGCCCCTGGCTCCGGCGCGAGAGACGGCGCGGGCGTTGCCGTTGCTCTCGGCGTGAACGATGGAGGCGAGCAGGTCGGTGTCGATGTTGTGGAGGGTGCCGGCGTGGGCGAGCATCTGGTGCATCTCGGCGGGGGTGAGTGGGGTGGCGGCTGGTCCGGGCTTCTGAACCCACATCTCAGAAGCGGAATGTGGGGCACCCGCTTTGGCAGCGGGGACGGGCGGCGGCGGGGGAGGATCGGGGACGATGTCTACGCGGAGGACGGAGGCGGCGGAGACTTCGATGTAGTTGGAGTCCTCGGGCGCGGCCTGGGTAGAGGCGTTGGCGCGTGCGGTCGGGATGAGGTACAGGCGGATCCGGTCGCCGGCCGGTTCCTGGCGGAGGCAGTCGAATTCGAAGCCATTGCGGAGGGTGATGTGCTCGGCGGCGCGGGCTTGCGGGCACAGGGCGGCCATGACTGCCAGTGCCGACAAGGTGAGAGCGGGTCTGAGTATAGAGCGCGGTTTCATCACAAGGTACAGCAACCATCCTACGACGATGAGGTGCCGCTGGATAGGGCAATCAGATGGGCCGTTTTGGTGATTGTGGAACGGGGAAGTCAGTGTAAGGTGGGATTTGAGGAAGGCAGGACCTGCGATGCGATCTCTACTGTCGCTTTGGATTCTTTTGTTGTTCGGTACGCCGCTGGTGCATGGGCAGGTGCGGGTGTGGGAAGGCACCATGCCTCTGGCGGCCTCGGACGAGGGGGCTCCCGACGAGAACCCGCCGTTCGATGTTTTCTCGGAGTTGAAGAACTATCCGTACACCATGCGTCTCAGCATCCGCAACACCGAGACGGTGCATAGCTGGCGCGCCGTCTATCTGGAGAACGAGTACTTGAATTGCACGATCCTGCCGGATGTTGGGGGGCACATCTATACGTGCATCGACAAGATCAATGGCACGCCGATGTTTTATGCGAATCCTACGTTGAAGAAGGCGCTGGTGGCGTACCGAGGCGCATGGTCGGCTTTCGGTGTTGAGTTCAATTTCCCCGTGTCGCATAACTGGGTTACGATTTCGCCGGTGGACTTTGCCTATAGCAAAACGGCGGATGGCAGCGCCTCGGTGACGGTGGGGAATCGGGATCGTGTGTATGGGATGGACTGGACGGTGCAGATCGTTCTGCGGCCGGGAAGCACGGTGCTTGAAGAGCGCGTGACGTTGTCCAATCCCACCGATTCACGTCACCACTACTTCTGGTGGAACAATGGGGCCGTCGAGGTGTGGAACGATTCGAGAATCTGGTACCCGATGAAGTTCACGACTGACATGGAGAGTTGGCCGGTCGACTCGAAGGGGGTTGACCAGAGCCTGATCTCGAATGAGACGGCGGGCGAGGTTTCGCGGTTTGCGTATGGCAGCCGCGAGCCGTTTATGGGTATCTACAATCCGCATACGAACGCCGGGGTTGTCCACTACGCAGAACAGGATGAGGTGCCCGCGAAGAAGATTTGGTCGTGGGGCGTGGACAAGGCTGACCTCGAATGGCGCAAGATACTCTCCGACAACGAGAGTGCCTACGTAGAGGTGCAGGGAGGCCTGTTCAAGGACCAGGACACGTATGGCTATCTCGAGCCCCTGCAGGCGGTACGCTTCTCCGAGTTCTGGATGCCGGTACGGGGAATCGGCTCCATTTCACGCGCGAACCTAGATGGTGTTGTGTCGATCTCGCGGGAGGCGCAGGCGGATGGGAAGATTGCGTTGAAGGTGGGCTTCAATGCAAACCATGCGGTGGCTGGAGCGAAGATCGAGGTTGCGGACGGGGCGGCGAGTGTATTCGAAGAGAGCACTTCGCTCGATCCTGCCCAGACGTGGACGCACCGGATTGCGGACCTTCCGGCGGATAAGAAGTACACGTTCCTGCTGACGAATGCCAAGGGTGAGACTGTGTTGAAGCACACGGAGGACAGCTACGACCTGACTCCGCCGCCCGATGCGGTGAAGGCTGGGACGTTGCCTGCTCAAGCGCCGGCTCCGGGTGATGGAGACTTTCTTCGCGATGGGGCAAACCATGAGATGGGGGGCGAGTATCTTCTCGCATGGGAGAGGTATACGGCTGGGCTGGCGAAGTATCCTTCCAGCTTTGAACTGCTGAAGGCTGCGGGCCGGCTTGCAGTGAACCAGTCCCGATTTGAAGAGGCGGCGAAGTATCTTGGGCAGGCGGAAGAGCGCGTCAACACGGATGCTGAGGTTCACTATTATCGGGGCGTCGCGGAATCGGCGCTCGGGCACCCGGGCGATGCGCGCGCGGAGTTGGAGGTTGCGCACCGGTCTCCTGAGTTTCGCGCTGCGGCCGGAGTGCTGTTGGCCGAGATGCTTTCGCAAGACCACGACGGTGCGGGTGCGTTGAAGGAGTTGAAAGAGGCTTGCCCGGTCTCTCTCGGCGACCTGCGGTGCATCGAAGAGACGGTGGCGTTGGAACGCTCGACCGGTGACACGGATCATGCGAGGAGTCTCGCTCGCGAAACGCTGGCTAAGTTTCCGACCAGTCTGTTCTTGCGGAACGAACTGGCAAAGATGGGATCGCCTTCACCGGAGCTCGGCCGGCACTTGGCGGCGGATTCGAGCCGGATTCTGAACCTGGCTCAGCAATACGACCGGCTGGGGATGTATTCGGATTCGCTGGAACTGCTCTCGCGCAATTATCCGAGCGTTCCTGCCGATGAGAGCGATGCGGGCGCCGTGCCGCCGGCGATCGATCCGCAGTTGGCCTACTATCGAGGATTCTGCCGGGAGAAGCTGGGGAAGTCTGGGCAGGCGGACTACGAGGCCGCATCGCACATGCCTCTGCTCTATGTGTTCCCGAACGCGGCCGACACGTTTCCTGTGCTGCGTGCGGCGCTCGCCAGCAATCCGTCGGATGCGTCCGCGCACTTTCTGCTGGGGGCGTTGTGGTTTTGGAAGGACATCGTGGATCCTGCGCTGGCGGAGTGGAAGGTCGCGGAATCGCTGAATCCGAAGATTCCATCGCTTCAGGCGAGCATGGGACGCGCTTTGCTCGAGATCAAGAAGCAGCCAGTCGAGGCCGCGGCGGTGCTTCAGCGTGGACTGCAAGTGGATGCGGCGAATCCAGCGCTCTATCTGGAACTCAATGAGGCAATGAGGCAGATGGGGAAGACCCCAATGCAGCGCGCTGACATGATGAAGGGCTTCCCTGATCCTGCGACCATCTCGCCCGAACTTATACGTGCGTTAGTTGACGCTCTTCGCGAGGCTGGCAAGAACGATGAGGCCAACGCAGTGCTGGCAGGACATTTTGTCCCGCGAAAAGAGGGCGAGCAGCCGCTGCAATCGACGAACCAAACGAAGTGAATCGCCGGACTGCGATGGCATCGGACGCAGTTGCTGCGGCTTGCTCTGACCGAGACCTCCGATCCCAAAGAGATTCAGCGCATGTTTGAGGAGTACTGACCCAGGGGCTTGGCGACGGATCGTCCGGATGATGAGTGCCGATTGCGTTCGCGCCACTGTGATGCAGGTCACAGCGAGATTGTGTGCGCGTGGTAGTCTGACACTATGTTGTGCGGACTCAACCAACGGACGGCGGTCGCCATTGTTTTGATGGGCGTGTTGCTGTTCTCGGTTGGGACGTGCGTGCTTCCGGCACAGCACGCGGCGCATAGTTGCTGCATGCATATGAGCATGCCATGTGGATCTTCCGCTCGGACTTGTTGCGCTGCGGGGCCCCAGATTCCTCCCGCGGTGGTCACGCCTGCGGTGAGCGGTATCGCGGTCACGGCCGTCGCGGAGGCTTTTCTGCCCGCGAGTGTTGGGTCCGTTTCGCACGATGTCGTGACGGCGGCTGTCATCCCGTCGCAGTCTCCGCCTCCGGGCAATTTCATCCTGAGAATCTAGAGCTTCCTTCTTCGCTGTGGTCTTCCGGTGTGCGCGTTGGTGCGTCCCGGGCCATTCCCCCTCCTGCCTGTTAACGCGGAGTTGAAGAGTGAAGCCTTTCTATTTGTGGGCGCCGGCTGTGCTGGCGCTGTCGATCGCATCGTCCGTTGGATGTTTGGGACAGACGGAGCCGATTCAAGGTTCTGGCCCTGTTCCGTTCGCTGCGCCGCTGACTGCATCGCTCTCCATCGAGCAGGCGGTTGATGAGGCGCTGCACGGCAATCCTGAGATACGGGCCGGGGTGCAGCGCTTGTCGCTGGCCCAGCTAAAGACCACAACCGCTCGCAGCCTGGACGACCCGATGTTGATGGTGCGCGACTGGCAAACGCCGCTGCAGAAGCCATGGGATCTGAACCAGGCCCAGTTGATGTTCAGCGTGCAGCAAACATTTGTGGGCAAGGATAAGAGAGACTTGCGCGCCAAGGTTGCTGGTGACGATGTGGAGGTCGCCGGCGACCAATTGGAGAGTTTGCGGCAGGAGGTATCCGCGAGCGTGCGCGAGGCTTGTGCGGTGCTGATGCGCAACGCAGATGAGATGCGGCTGCACAATCAGCAGGCTGCGGTGTTGAACGAAGCGCTGTCCGCGGCGTTGGCGGAATACACCACTGGTAAGGTTCCTCAGGCTGATGTGTTGCGCGCGCAGATTGCGTTGACCCGTCTGAGCGAACACCTGATTGAGTTGGAAGAAGAGCGCGATACGGCGCGTGCGCAGTTGAATGCGTTGATGGGGCGCGGTCCGGATGATGCTGTGGAGATTGCCGGAAGTTATCGGAGCCCTGCGGTTGTGCCCTCGATCGAGGAGCTTGAGCGGGTGGCCATTGAGCATCGTCCGGAACTTGCCGCGCTGCGGAAACAGATTGCGAAGTCCGGAGATGCGGGACAACTGGCGCGGCTGGCGATGAAGCCCGACTTCACGGTTGCGGTCGGGTACATGGTGATGCCGACCGGCTCTAACTTCCGCAACGCGTATATGGCAGAGGCGACGATGAATCTTCCGTCGTTGAATCGCGCTCGTCACGACGGCGAGGCGAAACAGGCGGATGGGGCGACCGATGTGGCCCGGGCGGAGCTTGATGCGCGTACATCGACGGTGTTCCTCGAAATTCGGCAAGCGCAGATTGAAGTGCGGTCGGCGCAGAAGCGCGTGAAGCTTTATCGTGACACGCTGCTGCCGCAGGCAGAGGCTGCGTTCAAGGCCTCGACGGCGGCCTACCAGAACAATCGCGGGGAGTTTGTGACCCTGATCGATAGTCAGAATCTATTGCTCGACATTCGCACCGCATACTACAAGGCGCTATCCGCAGCAGACGCGGGCAGCGCACAACTGGAGCGCGCGATCGGTGCGCCACTACCCGATATCAACACAGCAGTTTCCAACTCTGAGAGGACAAGCAAATGAATGCTAAAGAAAAGAAGCTGGTAGCACTGAGCGCTGGTGCAGGTGTTGTTGTCACGATGTTGGTGACTGGGCTGTTGATGGGGAAGGGTCTGCGTACCTACGCGGCGGAGAAAGTTTCGTCGTCAACGCCCGCTGCGCGGCCCATCGCTGCACAGCGGGCCGACCGGGATGAAGGTACGCAGCCGGGGACCACGCTGGAACTGACTCCGGCGGAGATTACGGCTGCAGGGGTCCAGGTGGCCGTGGTTCGCACCGCGGCGTTGAAGACCGACATCGACGCATTTGGCCGTGTGGAACAGCCGGAGGCGCAGCTTGCGGCGGTGAGTGCGCGCATCGGTGGCCGCGTGGACAAACTCTACGTGCAGTACACGGGCGAGAGCGTGCGGCGTGGCCAGGCGGTGGCGGATGTATATAGTCCGGAGGTCGCGACTGCGATCGAGGATTATCGGCTCGCACAGGAGAATCGCAAACAACTGGGTCAGTCTGACGATGCAAATGTGCGCGTGCAGGCCGATGCGCTGGTGAGTGCAAGCCAACGCAGGCTGGAGCTTTGGGGCATCAGCGAAAAGCAGATCGAGGCTCCGGAGACCGGCGGCGTGCCGCACACTACGCTCTATGCCTCCGCATCGGGAAGCGTAGTGGACCGCAAGGTGACGCAGGGCCAGTACGTCAATGCGGGCGACACGCTGTTTACGGTTGCCGATCTTAGCCAGGTATGGATCAAGGCGGATGTTTATGAAGATCAACTGCCGCAGATTCGCCGGGGGCAGGAGGTGGACATCACGTCCGAGGCACTGCCGAACCGCACGCTGCATGGACACGTCGACTTTATCGAACCGCAGGCGAACCCGCAGACGCGCACCGTTCCCGTGCATGTGCATGTCGCGAATCCCGGCATGAGGCTGTTGCCGGGCATGTTCGTCAGTACGACGTTTATCAGTCGCGCGGCAAGCGAGTCGATTGTTGTGCCACGCTCTGCGGTGCTCGACACGGGCACACGAAAGATCGTGTATCTGGCCAGGCCCAATGGCGTATTTGAAGCGCGCGAGGTCGCGGTGGGCGCACCGTCCGATGATCTGTTCCCGGTGACGAGTGGGCTGGCACGCGGCGACAAGGTTGTGCTGAGTGGCAACTTTCTGATCGATTCGCAGGCGCACCTGAGTTCGGGCATGTCGGGGATGTACGGTGGGTCGAAGGAGTTCGCTGCAAATCAAGGGGCTCCTGCTGCTGCATCGGGCAAAGGCGCCACGGACGCTAGCGCGGCGAAGATCGACTTCCATGCAGAGAACAATCCGCTGAAGGCTGGCGAGGACAATGTCTTCCATGCGAGCCTGACCGGCGCGGATGGAAAGGCGATCGTCGATGCGCATGTCACTGTGACGCTAACGATGCCTGCGATGCCATCGATGGGGATGCCGGAGATGAAGAGTTCCTTCGAACTGCCGTGGGCGGCGAGCCAGCAGATGTATGTGGGCAAGGGGCAGCCGGGGATGTCCGGATCGTGGAGCGTGACTGTCGAGGCGCGCAAGAATGGCGCTGTTATCGCAACCTTCCGCACACATCTGAACGCGAAGTAAGGGGACAAGATGATCAACCGGATAATCGAGTTCTCTCTGAAGAATCGCTGGCTGGTGATGGGCGTCTACGCCGTGCTGGCGGCGTGGGGCTACTGGGCGGTGATGAATACGCCGATTGATGCGATTCCTGATCTCAGTGAGAATCAGGTGATCGTGTTCACGGACTGGGCCGGCCGCAGCCCGCAGGAGGTGGAGGACCAGATCACGTATCCGCTGACGGTGAACCTGCAGGGGCTGCCGCATGTGCGGACCGTGCGGTCGGAGTCTGCGTTTGGATTCTCGATGGTGAATGTGATCTTCGAGGATTCGGTGGACATCTACTTTGCGCGCACGCGTGTGCTGGAGCGGCTGAGTCTGGCTGGGAGTTTTCTGCCCGCAGGCGTGACGCCGATGATGGGGCCCGATGCGACTGGAGTAGGCCAGGTCTTCTGGTACACGGTGGAGGGCCCGTACGACAGCGGCACGCTTCACTCGGTGCAGGATTGGTTCATCAAGTATCAACTCAACTCTGTTCCTGGGGTTGCCGAGGTCGCGAGTGTCGGCGGATTCGTGAAGCAGTACCAGATCGATCT
>PKWK01000343.1 GCA_003133205.1 Granulicella sp.
GCCGCCGTATCCTCCGATACCGGAGCCCGCCACGAGTGCGTGAAATACACAAACGCCCCATCCTCCACACCCCGCAGCAACCGCGAATCCGGACGAATCTTCTCCAGCGAATTCCAACCCACATGCGGCGACTTCAACTCCGCGCCCTCATACATCGCCGGAAACCGTTCACACTGCGACGCAAAGTGGCACAACCCATGCGTCTCTGGCGCCTCGGTCGACCCCTCATAGAGCCACTGCAACCCCACGCAAATCCCCAGAAACGGCACGCCCCGCGCAACCGCCTCGCGCACCGCCTCCGTCAGACCCAGATCCTTGAGCAACTGCGTAGCCTGAAAATGCCCCACCCCGGGCAGCACAATCTTCTCCGCGCGCAGCACATCCTCCGGCGACTGCGTCACCACAACATCGCGCGCCTCCAGGAACTTGAGCGCCTTCACCACGCTCGTAAGATTCCCCGCCTTGTAATCAATCACCGCAATCATTCGCCCGCTTCACCTCCCGCCCCTGAAACTCTTGCCTTTGCGCAGCCTATGAAGAGCAACCGAAGGGCCCACACCAGGCCCCAAGTATGGTGAGACACCAGAAGAATGTTCCAACGCTCAATGCAATGCCAACCAACCGGGTAACTCCGCGACCGAGGGCGGATGCTATCAGCGTCCCGAGGCAGCCGAAGAAACACGTGCGCCAAAGAAGACTGAAGACCCCGGCATGGTGCTGGATGAAGTTCAGACTTGTCTGACTACCATCTGAAACGAAGCGCAGATACATCACGGCGGCGCACAAGAAAAGAACAAGGGCCGCAATCAAACCGCTAGCCCCGCTAATTCGTCTCCACATTCGCAGTGGCGCACTCATAGCAGCCCCTTGGTGCTCGGCAGCATCTCCCGCATTCCCTCATCCCTGCTGCACGCTCCGCGCATCGCCCGCGCGAACGCCTTGAAGATCGCCTCGATCTTGTGGTGATTGCTGCGCCCATACATCGTCTTCACATGCACATTCGCCTTTGCGCCGCGCGCAAAGCCATCGAAGAAATCCGCCACCAGCTCCGTCTGGAAATCTCCCACCAGCGGCACCGTCACCTGGTCGTCGACGACATACGCCACGCGCCCACTCAGGTCGACAGCGGCCACCGCAAGCGTCTCATCCATCGCCATCACAAAATATCCGGCGCGCATGATGCCCTTCTTATCGCCCAGCGCAATCCCGAATGCCTCGCCCAGCGCAATCCCCACATCCTCCACCGTGTGGTGCTGATCGACATCCAAATCGCCCTTGCACACCAGCGTCAGATCGAACCCGCCATGCCGCGTAAACAGCTCCAGCATGTGATCGAAGAACCGTATCCCCGTCGACACCGAGTACACGCCCTGCCCATCGATCGTCAGCGTCAACGCGATTTGCGTCTCCGTCGTATCGCGCTTGACCGTCCCCGTCCGCACCGCATCCGTACTCATCACTCCCACTCCCTTTCGGCTTCGATGACTGGCTGACTCGCTGGCTCGCTGACTTGCTCTGGCGCCCATCCAATCTCGGCAAGCGATTCTTTCAACGCCGCCAGCCCGCGCGTCACATGCTCGTCCACACCAATCGTGATGCGCACGTACCCATCGCATCCCGGATCAGTCGACCGATCCCGCAGCAGCACGCCGTGCGCACGCATCGCCTTCACCAACTCCGCGTGCTTCGCGCCAATCTTCATCAGCACAAAATTCGCGTGGCTCGAAAAGAACTCCACACCCAGCACACGCAGCCCGTCCATCATTCGCGCCAGTCCCACGCGCACCTGCTCGGCATACCACACAACATACGCATCATCCGCCAGCGCCACCGGCAGGCAGTCCAGCGCTACACCGTTCACGTTGTACGGCGAACTCACCTTGCGCACATACTTCATCAGCTCGGCACTGCCCGCCAGCAAGCCGATGCGCAGATTCGCTAACCCATACGCCTTCGAAAACGTACGCGCCACCAGCAGATTCGGCACCTTCCCCACATCCGCGAACAGCGACTCGCCGAAGAAGTGGTAGTACGCCTCATCCACCATCACCACCGCCTGCGGAGCGGCCGCGCAGATCGCCAGCAGATGTTCGCGACTCACCACCGCGCCCGTAGGATTGTTCGGCGACGCCACCATAATCAGCTTCGTTTGCGGTGTAATCGCCGCCAGAAACCGCTCCTGCGGAAACTCCAGCGACGCGTCCGCCTGCACCTTCTTCACGTGCGCCGTCATCATACCCGCGCTCACTTCATACATGAAGAACGTCGGCGTCTGGATCAGCGCTTCGTCATCCTCCTCAAGAAACGCCGCGCACAACAGGTGAATCGCCTCGTCCACGCCATTCGTCAGCAGCACCTGCTCCGCCTGCAGCCCGAAGTGCGCCGCCGCAATCCGCTCCACGCCCTCACGCTCGGGATACTTGGTCAACCCCTCCGCCGTGGTCTGCTTCAGCCGCTCAATCACCTTCGGCGACGCCGCAAACGTATTCTCATTGAAGTCCAGTCGCAACGCATCGCGCCCAGCCAGCGGAGGATGATACTCCGGCATCGCCAGTACAGCCTTGCGCGGCCGCGGCATCACCGCGTTGCCTTTCACCTTCTCGACCTCAGCCACAATCGCCACCCTCGCCCCAGTCACTTACTACTGATCACTTACCACTAGCTTCACCGCATCCTCACCCGCACGCTCTCCGCATGCCCCATCAACCCTTCGGCCTCCGCCAGCGCGATCGCATGTGGGCCCATCGCTCGCAGTCCCTTGTGCGTGTACTCCTGCACCGTGATCACTTTCAGAAAATCCATCACACTCAAGCCTCCACGCACTCGGCCCACGCGCCCCGTCGGCAGCACGTGGTTCGGTCCCGAAATATAGTCGCCCATGGACTGCGGCGAATACGCACCCACAAACACCGAACCCGCATTGCGCACCCACTTCAAATCCGCCGCCATATCCACGGTAAGATGCTCCGGCGCCAGCCGATTCGTCAGTTCGCGCGCTTCTGCAACCGATTCCGTCACAAATATTCTGCCCTGCGCAGCCAGCGACCGCGTCGCAATCGAATTCCCCTTCGCCTGAACCTTCACTTCGGCATTCACGGCCTCCGCCAGCGGTTCCTTGCTGGTGATCAGCACCGCCAGCGCCTCCGGATCATGCTCCGCCTGCGCGACCAGGTCCGCGGCAATTCCCGCCGGATCGCCCGTCTCGCTGGTCACCACAATCTCCGTCGGACCCGCCGGCATATCGATGCCGCAGTCGCTCGACACCAGCATCTTCGCCGCGGTTACATATAGATTCCCTGGCCCGACGATCTTGTTTACGCGCGCGATCGAATCCGTTCCATAGGCCATCGCAGCAATCGCCTGCGCCCCGCCCACACGGTAGAACTCCGTCACGCCCGCCAGCCACGCCGCCGCCATCGTCTCTCGCGCAGGCTTTGGCGAGCACACCACAATCCGCTCCACGCCCGCCACCCGTGCCGGCGTCACCGTCATCAGCAGCGTCGACGGCAGCGGATACCGCCCGCCCGGCACGTAGCAGCCAACGCTCTCCAGCGGTCGCACAATCTGCCCAGTGCTCACACCCGCCGCCGGAGTGATCGTCCACTCCTTCGGCTTCTGCGCTTCCGCAAACGCGCGAATGTTCGCCTGCGCCGCCTGCATCGCTGCCTGCAACACCAGCGCCGTGTCCTCCCACGCCGCCTTCATCTCGTCGGGCGAGACCAGCGGCGCCGCCCCTGGCTCCAGCCCATCGAACCGCTCCGCATGCTCGCGCAAGGCCGCATCGCCCCGCTTGCGAACATCTGCAACGATGTCGGTGACAATCTCCGCCACCCGCGATGTATTGAGCGCACCCCGCCCTTCGAGCGCCTCAACCATCGCCTCCGCCGCAGCCTTGCTCCGCCCGAACGTCCTCACCAGCTTCATCTGGATTCCTTAATACCTAACACCGATAACACCGACGGGCACCGATCAATAACCGATCCGACTAATACCTATCGGGGCTTGTCGGTGTTATCGGTGTTAGGCCTTCTCATGCCTTACAAAACCACCTTGCTCAGCGGATACTCCACAATCCCCGTCGCGCCCGCAGCCTTCAGCTTCGGAATCACATCGCGCACCACGGCCTCATCGAGGATCGTGTTCAACGCGACCCACGCCGGATCGCTCAGATGGGAAATTGTCGGAAAGTTCAACGCCGGAAGTTGCGCCACAATCGCGTCCAGGTCAACCTTGGGAGCATTCATCATCAAGCCCACGCGCCCCTGCGCTGCAATCGCCGCATTCAGCATCAGCGAAATGTTCTCGATCTTCTTGCGCTTCCACTCGTCCTTGTACGCCGCCTTGTTCGCGATCAGTTGCGTCTCGCTCTCCATCAGCGTCTCGATAATCCGCAGCCGGTTCGCCCGCAGGCTCGACCCCGTCTCCGTCACTTCGACGATCGCATCAGCCAGGGTTGGCGGCTTCACTTCGGTCGCGCCCCAACTGAACTCCACCTTCACCGGAATGTTCTTGCTCGCAAAGTAGCGCTTCGTAAACTCCACCAACTCGGTCGCAATCACTTTGCCTGCCAGGTCTTCGGGCTTCTGGAACGGCGAATCCTCCGGCACGCAGAGCACCCACTTCACCTTCTGCCGGCTCACCTTCGAATACGTCAGGCTGGTGACATACTCCACATCCGTCTCGTTCTCCTGCACCCAGTCGTTGCCGGTCAGGCCCGCGTCCAGCGCGCCTTTTTCGACGTAGCGGGCCATCTCCTGCGCGCGCACCAGCATGCACTCGATCTCGTCATCGTCGATGCCAGGAAAGTAGCTGCGCCCGTTCGCGGATATCCGCCAGCCCGCGCGCTCGAACAGCGCAATCGTGGCGTCCTGCAAACTGCCCTTCGGAATTCCCAATTTCAGTTTCGTCGCCATTATTTGCTCTCCTCGGCTTTTGTAACCGTAATTGGTTTCGTGAAGCAGCTCACCGTGCCCTCGTGGCACACCAGGCCATCGCCCTCAACCTTGACCGTGAATAACAGCGCATCGTTGTCGCAGTCGGTCGCCGCGCTGATCACGCGCAGCCGGTTGCCGCTGGTCTCGCCCTTCATCCACAGCTTCTGCCGCGTCCTGCTCCAGAACGTCACGTAGCCCGACTCGAGCGTCTTCTGGTAGCTGATCTCGTTGAGGAATCCGAGCATCAGCATCTCGCCCGTCTTCGCGTCCTGCACAATGCCCGGGACCAGGCCGTCCATCTTCGAAAAATCGATTGCCGGTGCATCCTTCACTGCGTCCATGGTGTCTCTCTCTTTCGTAATCTGTTTTTGAGCTATCTATATATATATCTGTTGCGGCATTCCTATTGCGGTGCCCGAACCCGCGTCCGCATCGCACCGCGCGCAGCAAAAAGGCCCGCTCGCGGTGTGCGCGTCAGCGGGCCTTCGAATCCTTGTGTGCGTTTCGTTATCTCGCCGCACCGGACACAGCCGCCAACACGCCTTGCGCATGGTGATGGTGGTGCCCGCGATGCTGCGTCGAAAAGCTCATCTGGTACAAGGCTACCTTCCGCCCATCCCCTTTGTCAACGCACGACCGGCCGCAACTAATTCTCCGAAGGTCGCTCCACGTGGTCGATGACCAGCACCTGCACCGGCCCCTTCGACGATTCCAGCTTCAGCCCCAACTGGTCCTGAAGCGCCGTATAGATCGAAGGCGCGGAGGAATCCGCCGCAGATAGCTCATCCGTGTAGCGCACCGTGAAATCATAGGCGCCCGTGAGCCCCGTCTTATTCGTAACGACATGGTCGATGGTCCCTGTAAGCTGCGCAGCCAGATCATCCATCGAGATTCCCTGAGCCACGATCCTTCCATTGCCGACCATCATTCGGTACGGTTCGCCAGCCTTCGACTCGTGCAATTTCAATCCGCCCTTCTCCACTACCAGCGCAAAGAGCGGCAACTCCTTCGTCTCCTGGTGAACCTTCAATTTCACACGATCCGCAAGCAGCGCCTGCAGCATCCGGCCCTGCACCTTCTCACGTTGCTCCCAGCTCAATTTCTGCAGTTGCTCTCCGAGCGCGTTATCCGGCTTTGCGTCGACATCGTACCGATCCGATTCAAACCACGCCGGCCCTGCCAATATCTGGAAGGAGAACTTGCCGTATGCTGTGCCGACAATGGTTTTCAGCGCCATTCCCCTTGAAATAAACTCTCCACTGGGCAGCAGACGGGCGCTACTCATTTCGCTGGGATTATGCGGCTTGATCGTCGCCACGTCGTACGCAGCGCCGGGAAGCAACACCCCTTCAACTTTCGTCTCCGCCCCGTTCGCCGCTGCGCTTCCTTGTCCCCAGGCAGCCGCAGCCGCACCCATCACCATCAACACACCGACGTAAACCAGCCTCTTCATCCCACAACTCACCTTACCCTCAGTACCTTTGAACATCTCGCGGCCCATCTTACGCCTTCGCTAATTCTCCGAAGGCCTCTCGACATGATCGATGACAAGAACCTCGTTCGGAATTTTCTGCGGTTCCAGCTTCAGTCCAAGCTGCTCCTGAATCGCGGTGAAGAGCCCCGGCGGCGCATTCGGATTGTCCGTGGGCGGCGGCGGCACGCGAATGCCCATGCCGGTGAACTGCGTCTCATCGGGCGTCCATTTCAAAGTGAAATTAAACTCGCCCGCGAGCCCCGCCTTGTCCACCACCGGCTTGTCCAACACCGCAAACTGCAGCCAGTTCGCAAAATGCTGAAGCGTCTCTCGCTTGAAGTTGCATACCCCAAGGTGTTCGCATCCTGAACCATGCTGGCCGTTAGGATCTGCCACCGTCAGCTTTGGCCCACCCTTCGCAACCGTCAGGGCATAGACAGACATCTCCCTCTGTTCCCGATGAAACGTGAGGTGGAAACGATCCGCCAGAAGTTTTTGAAACATCTCCCCCCCGTGCTTGTCGAACTGATCCTGGCTCTCGGCCACCGCTTCGACATCGTATTCATCGCTTGTAACCCATGCCGGCGCGCCTTGGATCTGCCGCCGATCGAGGCGATACGCCATCAAGATTAAGTCGGCTAACGTCGTGTTGTGCGTGAGAAACCGGCGACCTTCCTCCCTGTCGTTCATGCGATTCGGATCAGGATCCTTCACCAGCTTGATCGTCGCCACCTCAAACTCCGGCGGCGCAGTCGACGCCGTTGCGGCCGTCCCCGGCGATTGCGCCCTGCTCAACGGACCGCTCATCGCTGCAAGGTACATCGATAAGATCCCAAGCATCGAGAGCATCTTGACGAGATTACGTTTGGTGACAATGTGCCACATCGTGAAACTCCATTCCCCTAATACTACTGTGTTATAAAGTTGA
>PKWK01000018.1 GCA_003133205.1 Granulicella sp.
ATGCCGGTCACATCCATAGTCGTTACTCTCCTCCGTGTCGTAGATTGTCAGCGTTTTACAACTCACCGATTCTATACTTTCGCAGCAAAGGGCGAGGCCGCGGGCTCGCCCTTCACCGTTCTAGGAGAGCCAGCATGCCCCTTCCGTCTCACACTCAACTCATGCTGCCCCTCCTGCAGACTCTCAAGGATAAAGGAGGCGCAGCTCGCCCCAAAGACCTCTACGACGAGATCGCCGACCAGTTCAATCTGTCCGATGAGGACCGCAACGGCACCGTCAATGTCGGTACTCGGAAAGTCAACGCGTTCGAGCGACGAGTGCGGTGGACACGGCAGACAGCAGTACTTCGCGGTCTTATCTCGAAAGACGAGCCATCTCTGTGGCGCTTGACCGAGACGGCGAATGCCAAGCTCGGCAACATTGTCAGAGGTTTGATTCTCACCTTCGCAATCTCGGAAAACGGTGCCTTTCTGTGGGCCAATGCCGAAGATGCAGTTGGAATGATCGAAAAAGGGTCGATTCAATGCATAATCTCGTCGCCACCCTACCCACTGTTGTGCCCCAAGGCTTACGGCAACATTCCGCCGTCTCTCTATGTCGATTGGTTAACGCGACTCTTTCAGATGTGGCTCCCCCTTCTGACGACCGATGGGTCATTCCTGTTCAACATAGGACACGGTTTCAAGGAGGGCTCCGCTTCGCAACAGTTGCACATCGAGCGACTTCTCATCAAGTTGGAGGACGAGCTTGGGATTCACCTCCTCCAGCACCTCTACTGGCACAGTCCAACCAAGATGCCGCCGCTTCAATGGGTGGGTATCCAACGGCTGCGCGTGACGCCATCAGTTGAGCCGCTGCTTTGGCTCAGTCCAAATCCGAACGCGTACGGAAACAATCGCAATGTGCTGCGCGAGTACACCTCAAGTGGTCTGCGTTCGATTGCAAAGCCACGTCTCGCGCCCAGGCCCTCTGGCTTCTCCTTTGGCGCTGGCAGCTTTGTTGACCGTGGAGGCTCAATACCGCCTTCACTCATCGTGGCGACTCCGTGCGGAGCCGAGGAAGTGCGTTATCGCAAGGCTGTACGCGCAGCTGGACTGGCACCTCACCCGGCTATCTTGCCTGCCGCAGTCGCACGCTTTGGGATACAACTCGCCACCGATCCCGGTGATGTGGTGTACGACCCGATGTGCGGAAGCGGCACGGTGGCTGTGGAGGCGATGAAGCTGGGTCGGAAGGCGATTGCTTCGGATCGCTCTTACGCCTACCTGGAGAGTGCAATGCTTCGCTGCCAAGCGGAGAAGATAGCGATGAATCGAGTTGGAGTCGAGCCAGGCTTTAGTGCTGGCCCACTTCAATTCTCTGCATGACCTACTCAAAAAGTGATTGCTCCAACCAGCACGCAAAAAATAGGGTGGTCACGTAGTCTAAAAGCGTGGCCACCTCATCACAGAGCACCGCCCGATTGGAGTCCAAGATGAGGAGCCGCAAGCTTTTCGACCGATTCAAGCTGATCCGCGCAAAGGCACGCTCCACAGTCGGCCAACCACCGGCGTCCAAGGTCGTACCCGATAAGCGTATCCAGATTCGTGTGCGGGTGGAGAATAATGAGATGGCAGCGTTGGCTCGACGCGAGGAGGAATGAGATGTCAGTTCAGTCCCGCAAGCTCGCTCGAGCAAAGCGGAAGTTGCAGGATGCTGAGAAGAAGCTGAAGCGCGCCGAACGGAGCGTCTTGAGTTGGCGCCGCAGAGTCGCCGATCTCACTTTTGAGCAGCGATCCGTCGAGCAAGCCGTACTTTGGTCTGACAAACCGGCAATCGTCGAATAATCCAACGATCACAACATGCCATTTAGCCCGCATTTCCTTTTTGATTCATAATTCTGAAACCTCGGAGCGTGATAATCGTCAATGTTTATGAGGGTGCGAACGTGGTGAAGACGCCCCGGAGGTATGAACCCAATGGGTGAGAACCAAAACCGGCCTTTCCACTTCTCCTTCAACTCCTCTCTGAAGGTTGATTTCCAGGGATCACGAGTCACGTCCGACGCTGGCTTGTTGGTGGTTCGAGAGCTGGATGAACGTCTCGGGTTAAGCGAGCTGATCTCCGACAATCTAACCGATGCCCGTCACGGCAGGAATACGCAACTGCCTCTGCCGGATCTGTTGCGCCAGTCGATCTACAGCCGCCTGGCTGGATATGAAGATCTCAATGACGCCGAGCGCCTTTCTCAGGACCCGACCTTCCGCCTGATTGGCTCGGAGAAGATACGGGATCGCGGAGCGGCCCTGCCTTCGCGGCTCCATTGGTTTGAGACTGAGGTACTGACGCAGACTTCGAATCTGCGTGGTCTAGCGGTGATGAACCGGGGACTGATTGCAAAGGCCGAACAACAGGAGTGGACATGGCGGGCAGTACTAGACATGGACAGCACCGAGATCCCGGTCTACGGAGAGCAGGAGCAGAGCGCCTACAACAAACACTATGAATCTACCTGCTATCACCCGCTGCTGCTGTTCAACAGTGCGGGCGACTGTGTTGCCGCAAGACTGCGGCCAGGCAACGTTCACAGTGCCGATGGCTGGGAGCAACTTTTGCTACCAGAGATCGAACGGCTACAGAAGCTGGGCAAGGAAGTCTGGTTCCGGGCCGACGCGGCCTTTGCGAAACCGGACCTCTACGAAGCACTGGAAGAGCGTGGGGCGAAGTACGCGATCCGGATTCCGGCCAACGACTGCCTGATGCGGGATATTGCAGAGTTGCTGACTCGGCCGGTAGGCCGTCCGGCGTATAAACCAGTCGTGTGGTACAAGGGCTTTCTTTACCGGGCAGCAAGTTGGACGACGGCACGGAGGGTGGTTGCCAAGGTGGAGTTCCATGCCGGGGAGCTGTTCCCTCGGGTGGGCTTCATCGTGACCAACACGCAGCTCAGAAACCGGAAGGTTATCCATTTCTATAACCAGCGCGGCAAGGCAGAGCAATGGATCAAGGAGGGCA
>PKWK01000247.1 GCA_003133205.1 Granulicella sp.
GGGGTGGGAGGTTGCAGGAGGCGATCTGGAGGCCGTAGAGGAGGATGCCGGCGCGCTTTATGTCCACCTGGTTGGCTGCGAGGCGGACGAGGATGTCGGCGAGGGCTGACTGGACGGAGTCGCGGGTCTCGGCGCGCTGGATCGGGAAGGCGTCGTTGGAGAAGACGGGGGGCATGTCGGGGATCTGGTGGTGGAAGCAGGTGTACTGGTTGTGGGCGGCGTAGGAGCGGCAACGGATGCCGGTGTCCTCGTTGACCCAGATGCACTGGTGCGGCTTGGATGGTTCCTGCTCGAACTCTGGATAGAACGACATGGGTGCCCCCCCGGTATATACCGGTGATTTGTTGATAGGAATGCGGTTGCGGTTTGGTATATACCGTTTTGGTATATACTTCCGGGTTAAATGCGAAGACCCGACGCGAAGTGCGCCGGGCCTTTTGTTCTTTATCTAACTAACTACTTTAATTATATGGGTTGGAGCATAACTACTATGCCAACTATTTTCGGGTATTTTCTGGGCGTAAGTTGTGGTGAGGATTGGAGATAATATTTCTGGGTGTGAGCGAGGGGGGTTGACACAATTCGGGGTGGTCAGGCGCGGCGGAGGGTGAGTTCGCGCCAGTTGAAGACGATTTCGGGGATGAGGAAGTAGGAGGCGGTGAGGAGGGCGAGGGTGAGGGCTAGGCCGGTGTCGGACATGTGGAAGTAGGCGGGGATGGGGTTGAGGAGGCGGGAGAGGATGAAGTTGAGGGTGAAGGCGTAGGAGCGGATCATCCACTGGCGGTGGATGGCGATCTGGCGGTTGCGGGCGGTGATGAACGCGAGCACGGTGCAGATGAGCCACAGGGAGGCCTGGAGGTCGCCCATGAATGTCAAGGGGAACTGGAAGCCTCGGCCAATGATCATGACCATAGGCGCGGCGACACAGACGGAGAGGATGTAGACCTTGCCCATCAGGCGATGGAGGCTGAGGTGGCGCTGGCGGAAGCGCGTGGAGAACTGGAAGGGGCCGAGGATGGTGGCGAGGATTCCCCCGATGGCGTGGGGCATGAGGTACACGAAGTCGCGAATGAGCTTGGCGTGGTAGTGGTCGCCGGGATCGGGGTGGAAGACGAGCGGGTAGTCGGTGTAGAGGAGGACGGAGATGCCGGCGAGGCCGAGCGCGTACCAGAGGAGGTGCTTGCCGAGATTGCGCTTGGTGCTGGGGCGTATCAGCGGGGGCGTGGCAGTGGACATGGGGCTCCGATTCCTGCTTGGAATTTTGTTGTGGTGCGGGCCCGGTTGCTGCGTGGGTTGAGTGTAATGCAGGGAATGGAAATTGGGAACAGCCTTTAGCTTTTGGCTCAGGGCAATCGCATTTGGAATTTCACAGCCTGCGGAATCATCTGTTCCGCGGCACGGTCATGGATCTGAGGCGAGGCAAGCAGATTTCGGAGGGCAGAGATTACTGGCTTGGTTCATTCCGGCGGGGTCTCGGGAGGTTTGGCAATCAAAAGCAATTGCGTTCCAGTCAAAAACACTCCTCCATCTAGGCCAGTTTTCAAATGCGATTGCCCTGGCTTTTGGCTTTTAGCCGAAGCGGCCGATGGCTATGAGACCGCCAGGAGCGTGCCGGGGTGCTGCTGGAGGAAGTGGAGGACGAGGAGGTTGGGACCTGAGCTGGGAGCAGCCGGATGCTCGCTGCCAGGGTTCCGCGTTGATGGTGGAGGTTAGCGCGGAACCTGCCGATCGAGCTGCGAACGAAACAGAAATCGAGGGCGCGGTCGACTTCGAGTTGTCCTCTCTGGTTTAGGCGAGGAAGATCGAGCATGGCTTCGTGCGGAATGGGTTCGGGAGTGGTCAGGCTTTGTAGGGTTCGATGGCGCGGCCTTTGTCGGAGAGATATTTTGCGAGTGGGTCGTGGGGAAGGGCGCGCAGGCCGGCGACGACACATTCGGCGTTGAGGACGGCTCCTGCCATGGTGGTGTGGGTGTGGGGATCGCCGAAGAGGGGATCGACTGCGGCCTGGCCAAGGGCGTCGTAGCGGCGGGCGATGATCTCGTTGAGGTCGACGAAGCCTACGTGCTGCTGGTCGGCGACCTGCTGGGCCCAGCCGCGATAGGTACTGGTGTTACGGACGACGTGTCCGTCCACCCAGATCTTGCGGGGGACCAGGGAGCAGATGATGGGCGTGGCACCCTTGGCCTTCACGTCTGCAATGTACTTGCGCAGGTACCAGCCGTAGGTGTGTACGGTTTCGGTCTTGCCGGTGCGCGGATTTTCTACGTCGTAGGTCTCTTCGCCGATGCCGGGGAGGCTGCCGCCGACGTTGGGACCGCGAGGGCGAGCGCCAGCGGGCGGGGTGGGCGGCGGCGTGCCGGGGGGCAGGCCCTGGTCGGGGACGGGTGTGGCGCCGGGGAGGCTGATGCCGCCGTCATTGTGGCCCCACTGGATGAGGACGAAATCGCCGGGCTTGATGATATCGAGGGCAAGGTCCCAGTGGCCGGCGGAGATGTAGGTATGGCTGGAGAGGCCGCCGATGGCGCGGTTGACGACGTTGATCTTGGCGGGATCGAAAAGGTCGGCGATGGGGGCGCCCCATCCCCAGAAACCGTCGGAGCCGAGGCCGTGGCCGTTGCGGACGGTGGAGTCGCCGATGAGGATGAGCGAGGGGAGCTTGGGGTTGGCGGGGCCGGTGAGGCCGAGGCCAGCCTCCTGCGTTTTGGCGTCGGGCGGCATGCGAGGTGTTGCGGGCGGAGTCGCGGGAGTGGTGGGTGGGGCGGCAGGGGATGCGGGCGGCGGGGCGGCGGTGGGAGGCGCTTGCTGGGCNNGAGGGCGAGCAGGGGAACGAGGCAGGTGATGGCGGCTGCGAGGAGAGCGGGGCTGGGGCGCGTGGATGTTCTCGGCATGATTCCTGCTTTCGGTTCGGGCTTAGCTCGTGGCGGATGGATTCGCTTGCGACGTCCAGAGTAGTCGTGCGGTTGTGGCTTCGTCTATGGAGATGCGGCGGAACGGGCAAAGGACGCGTGGCCAAGAATTTTATGGCGGTACGCGCAGCGGATGGTAGATTGGGGTCGCGGCGCGCAACCGATTTCAGGGTTGTTCGCCGCTGGCTGGATCGTTGCTGTCTATTGCAGCGACCTTTAGCCGCCGATGAAGACGAGAGATCTCCAAGGGCAACCGCAGAGCACGCATTGGAGTTCTCTTGATCCCTTCTGCTTGTTCTGTGTCCGGCGTAATTGCTCTGCTTCCGACTGCTGCATCGCTTGATGCGGCGCGGGGCGGGCCACGCGTGAACGATCCAGAAGAGAGTTGTCGGGGGCGGCGGATGGTACGATTTGTGCGCGGGGTTGCGTGGTGCTGCGTGGGGTTGCTGATGCTGCCGGCTGCGATGGCCGGGTCGGCACAGGAAGCTGGCGCAAACGGAAGCGAGGCCGGCGGCGGAGTTGCGGCGAGCGGAGTTGCGGCTCCTGCTACGCGGGCGCGACGCTTTCTTGCAGGAAGAGTGACGGCAGGCGGGGCTTCGGCAGCGGCGGCGCTGGATGCGGCGCGAAGACAGCATATGGCGATGGCGCAGTCTGGGGTGGATGCGGTGCGCGCGCGGTCGGTTGGGCCGGAGCGGGCGGCGGCGCAAGTAAATCCGTTGAATGCGGCGTGGCAGGCGGTGGGGCCGAAGCAGATTGCGAGCCAGCGCTATGGCAATGTGACCGGACGGGTGACGTCGGTGGCGATTGATCCGGCGGATGCGACCGGCAACACGGTGTATGTGGGGACGACGGGCGGCGGAGTTTGGAAGTCGGTGAATGCGGCGGGAGCGGCGGGGAGTGTGGCGTTTGTGCCGTTGACGGACGTGCTTCCGGTGTTCAGCGCGAATGCGGGGACGGTGGCGATTCCATCGCTGAGCATTGGCGCTGTGAGCGTAAGTCCGGCGGGGGGCGGTGGCGTGGTGCTGGCCGGAACGGGCGACGCGAACGATGCGTCGGATTCGTACTACGGCGAGGGGATTCTGCGGTCGGCGGATGGCGGAGTGACGTGGACGCTGGCGCAGGAGTCGCATGACGGCGTGGCGGGGAATCATTCGTTTGTGGGGCTGGGCGTGGCGGGGTTCGCGTGGAATAGCGCGTCGCCGAAGCTGGTAGTTGCGGCACTGTCGCAGGCGGCCGAGGGAGTGCTGGTGAATGCACCGGATGGGACGTACAGCGTGATGGGGCTGTACTACTCGACGGACGCGGGCGTGACGTGGCAGATGGGGACGATCCAGGACGGCAGCCAGGTGGTGCAGCGGCCGGGATCGGGTGGTGGGTCGGGAAATGCGGCGACCGCCGTTGTATGGAATGCGGTGCGGCAGCGATTCTATGCGGCGGTGCGGGCGCATGGATACTACGAGTCGGCGGACGGAGTGACGTGGATGCGGCTGGCGCATCAGCCGGGTGCGGGGCTGACGGCGGCGGCGTGCCCGACGAATCCAGGATCGACGGGGAGCGCTGGCTGCCCGATCTTTCGCGGGGCGCTAGCGGTGCAGGCGGCGACGGGCGATATGTTTGCGCTGACGGTGGATGCGAACAATCTCGACCAGGGGCTCTGGCAGGACGTCTGCGGGCTGTCGGGGACGAGTTGCGCTGTGAGTCCAATTGCGTTTGGGAAGCAGTTGGCGTCGGGACCGCTGGAGGTTGGGAGCGGCAGCACGGCGATTGCGCAGGCGGATTACGACTTGGCGCTGGCGGCGGTGGCTACGGGTTCGGGCGCGAATTCGGATACGGTACTGTTTGCGGGGACGGTGGATTTGTACCGGTGCTCGCTGGCCGCGGGCTGTGTGTGGCGGAATACGACGAATGCGGTGAATGGATGCGCGGCTCCGGCGATGGTGTCGGGTGCGCAGCACGCGATTGCGGCGGTGGCGGGCGCGGGGACGGGTGGGCTGCCGCTGGTTTATGTGGGGAACGATGGCGGGGTTTGGCGGTCGGTGGATGGTGTGAATCAGTTACAGACGCCCTGTTCGCCGGACGATGCGACGCATTTTCAGAATTTGAATGGAGGGCTGGGATCTCTCGCCGAGGTGGTGAGCCTTGCCGAGCATCCGACGGATGTGGGGACACTTTTGGTGGGGTTGGGGGCGAATGGGACGGCGGCTACCGGGGCTGCGAGTGTAGGGACGGCGTGGCCGCAGATTTCGGCGGGTGAGGGTGGGACGGTTGCGATCGACCAGGTGAATCCGCAGAACTGGTACGTGTCGACGGCGGCGGGTGTGAATCCTCGCTATTGCGGGAATGGGAGTGCTTGCGCGGCGGCGGACTTTGCGGGGGCGCCGACGATTGGGTACGCGCAGGTGGCGAATGACGCGTCGCTGATCGATCCGCCGTGGCTGCTGGATACCGCGCTGGGAACGGATGTGTTGATTGGGACGTGCAGAGTGTGGCGTGGGGCGGCGCAGAGTGGTGCGGGATGGTCGGGGTCGAATGCGATCAGTGCGACGTTGGGCGCGGGGCTGAATGGGATGTGTGGCGGGACGAATGCGATGGTGCGGTCGCTGGCGGCGGGCGGTCCGGCGAGTGGTGCGGTGGCGGCGCAGAATGCGGGTTCGACGGTGCTGTATGCGGGGATGGCTGGAGGGCTGGACGGCGGCGGGAACTTCGGCGGGCACGTGTTTGCGAACTATGCGGCGGGGACGGCGGGCTCGAGCACGGTGTGGACGGACGTGGCGAAGTCGACGGTGACGAACGATGCGGCGGATGCGGGATTGTTCAACCCGGGCGGGTTTGACGTCTCGGCTGTGATTGTGGATGGCCATGACGCCACAGGGAAGACGGTGTTTGCGACGGTGATGGGGTTTGCGGGGAACGGGGTGAACGCGCCGCATGTGTATCGATCAGTCGATGGCGGGGCGCACTGGACGAATATTTCGAGCAATCTGCCGAATGCACCGGCGAATGGTTTGGTGGTCGATCCGAACGATGCGAACACGCTGTACGTGGCGATGGACACGGGCGTGTATGTAACGACGCAGGTGGCGACTTGCGCGTCGGGGAACTGCTGGAGCGTGTACGGGGCGGGACTGCCGAACGCTCCGGTGGTTGCGGTGGCCGCGGCGGCGGGGATTGCGACTGGCGATGGGCGGTTTGGCGAACTGCGTGCGGCGACCTATGGGCGCGGGGTGTGGCAGATTCCGCTGCTGACCGCGGCGAGCCCGGCGGCGCCTTCGATGGCGCTGAATCCTGTGAGTTTGACGTTTGCGACGCAGGCGGTGGCGACCGCGAGCGCGCCGCAGACGATTACGGTTACAAATTCAGGCAATGCGGCGCTGACGGTGTCACAAATTGACACCTCGGGTGATTTCACGGAGGCAGACAACTGCGTTGGAGCGGCAATCGCCGCGGGAGCAACGTGCGCGGTGCAGGTGAAGTTCCTGCCGGCAGCGGTGGGCGCACGCGTGGGCGTGCTGACGGTGTATGGCAACGTCGCGGGTGGACAGGCTACGGCTGCGCTGAGCGGTGTGGGCGCGCCGGCGGCGGCGATTGCATTGAGTCCAGTTTCGGTTACCTATTCGGGGACGAATGTGGGGGTGGTGAGCGCGGCGCAGAATATTGCGATCTCGAACACGGGCGGGGTTGCGGCTACGTTGCAGAAACCCGTGGTGACGGGCGATTTCACGATTACGGCGAACACCTGCGGCGCGACGCTGGCGGCGGGTGTGGGCTGTACGGTGTCGGTTGCGTTTGCGCCGACGGCCTCGGGGACGCGGGCGGGCAGCTTCAGCATTGTGGACAGCGCGGGGACGCAGACCTCGTCGCTGACGGGTGTGGGTGTGCTGCCGGCGACGGATGCGCTGGCGCCGCTTAGCCTGAGCTTTGCGGCGCAGCAGTTGAATACGGTGAGCGCGACTCAGCAGGTGACGCTCACGAATGCGGGCGATGCGGCGCTGACGCTGGTGGCGGCTCAGATTACCAGCGGCGACTTTACCGTGGTGAATAGCTGCGGGAACTCGTTGAGCGGGCACTCGGCTTGCTCGCTGCTGGTGGCGTTTGTGCCGAAGAACGTGGGCGCGGGCGCGGGCGTGCTGACGGTGTCGGATGCGTATCGCTCGCAGACGGTGGTGTTGAGCGGGACAGGGGTTGCGCCTGCGGGAGTGTCGCTGTCGCCGGTGTCGACGGTGACGTTTGCGGCAACGGGGGTGGGGTTGAGTGCGGCGGCTCAGACGGTGACGCTGACCAATAATGGCGGGATGCCGCTGCTGATTCAGAGCATGGGTGCGACGGGAGACTTTGCGGTTATAGCGGGGAGCAATACGTGCGGTTCCAGCCTGGCGGTGGGGGCTTCGTGTACGGCGCAGATTGTGTTTGCGCCTGGGGCGGCGGGGACGCGTGCGGGGAGTTTGGTGGTGGTGGATAGTGCGGGATCGTCGCCGCAGAGCTTGCAGTTGACGGGGATGGGCGTGGACTTTGCGCTGAGTGCGAATGGAAGCACGACGGCGACGATTTCGTCGGGTGGGCAAGCGGTGTATCCGCTGCTGCTGACCTCGGCGGCAGGCTTGCCGGGGAATGTTGCGCTTGCGTGCTCGGGCATGCCGGTGCATGCGACTTGCGTAGTGAATCCTGCGACATCGGCGATGGGTGGGACGACGACGATCAGTGTGACGGTGGCGACGAGCGTGGCAGGTGCTGCTCTGCGGTGGCCGGGTCAGCAGCAGATGGTTTGGCTGGCGGGGTTGCTGCCGGTGTGGCTGCTCGGGCGGAAGCGATTGCGTCGGCTGGGTGGAGTTGCGATCCTGTGCTGCGTGGTGGTTCTTGTGGGTTGCGGGGCTTCGCGGCTGATTCCGATGACGAGTTCGGGTGGTGGGGCGGCGAGTCCAACACCGAGCGGGACGTACAACCTGGTGGTTTCGGGCACGAGCGCCGGGTTGACGCGGAGTGTGGGGCTGACGCTGATTGTGCAGTAGTGGCGATACAACCCACGTCTCAGAAGCGAGACGTGGGGCACCCCCAGCGATGTGGCGGGGTAGAGACTATTCCCACGATAACCTTGCGCTTCGGCAAGCTCAGGGCAGGCTGTGGGGCACCCAGATTGGTGGCGGGATTACGCGGATTGGCCGGCGGCGACTCCGGAGGCCCAGGCCCATTGGAAGTTGTAGCCGCCGAGCCAGCCGGTGACGTCGACGACTTCGCCGATGAAGTAGAGGCCGGGGACTGTGCGGCTCTGCATGGTCTTTGCGTCAAGCGAGTTGGTGTCGACGCCTCCGACGGTGACTTCGGCCTTGTCGTAGCCTTCGGTGCCGGCAGGGAGGATACGCCAGGCGTGGAGTTGGCGCTCTATTTCGGCGAGGGCGGTGTTGGGGAGTGCGCGCGATTGGGCGTGGGCTGGATTGGCGCGGGCGTGGAGGGCGCGCCAGCGATCGGCGAAGCGGCCGGGGACGATGGAGCGAAGGGCCTGCGCGGTGGCGGAGAGGTCGCGGCGCGCGTCCGGGTGAGTAAGGGGCGCGAAGGTACGAAGGCTCGCGGGATCAGCGCTGGGAGGCGTGGAGTCTGGGTCGAGGTCGAGTTCGATGGGTTCGCCGGGGTGCCAGTAGGAGGAGATCTGGAGGATAGCTGGGCCGCTGAGGCCGCGGTGGGTGATGAGCATCTTCTCCCGGAACGTGCTTCGCACCGTTCTCGGCTTCGCGCTGGCTCTTCCGGATGATGCAGTGGTAGGGGCTGACGCGATGACTTCGGTGGAGATGCCGGCGAGGTCGCACCAGTCGGATTGATCCTCCGGATTGAAGACGAGGGGGACGAGGCCGGGGCGTGTTTCGACGATGGCGTGGCCGAACTGGGTGGCGAGGTCGTAGCCGAAGGAGGTTGCACCCATCTTGGGGATGGAGAGGCCTCCCGTTGCGACTACGAGGGAGGTGGCGGCGATGGGGCCGGTGTTTGTTTCGACGCGGAAACGGCTGTCGGCGTGCGCGACGGAGAGAATGCGGGTGGCGAGTTGGACGCGGACATTCGCTTCGGCGCACTCGCGCAGGAGCATGTTGAGGATGTCATTGGCGGAGCGGTCGCAGAAGAGTTGGCCGAGGGTTTTTTCGTGATAAGGGATGCGGTGCTTTTCAACCAGGGCGATGAAGTCCTGCGGGGTGAAGCGGGCGAGCGCGGACTTGGCGAAGTGGGGGTTGGCGGAGAGGAAGTTTTCCGGCTTGGCGTGGATGTTGGTGAAGTTGCAGCGACCGCCGCCGGAGATGAGGATCTTCTTGCCGGGGCGGTCGGCGTGCTCGAGCACGAGGATGCGGCGACCGCGGCGTCCAGCTTCGATGGCGCACATGAGGCCGGCAGCGCCGGCGCCAAGGATGAGGACGTCTACTTCGGTCATAAGGTCTATTGTCAGCGAAGAGAGGCTCGATCTTACAACGGCGAGGCGAGTTTATGATTCCTATCAGTAGCGAGTCAGGAATCGGCTATGAGCTGTGAGCTTAGAGCAATGAGGTATGAGCGAGTCAGGGAAAGGGACAACGATGAAGATCGATACGAAGGATTCCTACGTAACGCCGGGCAAGAAGGTCAAGCTGAACGATTGGCCGACGAGCGTGAAGCCGATCTACGGCTCGAAGGAGGAATACAAGGAGCTGCTGGAGAAGCACATTAAGGAAATGAGCTCGCTGCAGCAGCTTCTTTACGGGTCGAACCAGTATGCGTTGCTGCTGATCTTTCAAGGGATGGACGCTGCGGGCAAGGATGGCGCGATCCGGCACGTCATGTCCGGAGTCAATCCGCAGGGCTGCGAGGTGGCGAGTTTCAAGCAGCCGAGCGCGGAGGAACTCGAGCATGATTTTCTGTGGCGCTCGACGCAGCGGCTACCCGAGCGCGGGCGGATCGGCATCTTCAACCGCTCGTACTACGAGGAGGTGCTGGTGGTTCGAGTGCATCCTGAGATTTTGCGGGGCGAGGGGCTTGCTGAAGGGCCACGCGACGGGAAAGACGTCTGGGAGCATCGGTATCGCTCCATCGTTGATTTGGAGAGACACCTTGATCGCAATGGAACTCGCATCGTCAAGATCTTTCTTCACCTGTCGAAGGAGGAGCAGAGGAAGCGGTTCCTGGCGCGGATCGATGATCCGGACAAGAATTGGAAGTTTGGCGCCGCGGACATTCACGAGCGCAAGTACTGGAAGGAATACACAGAGGCTTTCGAGGCGTGTTTGCGCGCGACCAGTACGCGTCATGCGCCGTGGTATGCGGTCCCTGCGGATGACAAGGAGAATGCGCGGCTGATCGTGTCGCAGATAGTTCTGGATGCGCTGGGGGAACTGAAGATGTCGTATCCGAAGACGACGGCAAAACGCCGGCAGGAGTTGCTGGCTATCCGCAAGGAACTGGCGAAGTGAAGGGAGTGGTAAGTGGTAAGTAAGAACAGACAACTTACCACTTATCACTTAAGACTGACCACTGTGCTTAGGAGGGGTGCCAGACCATGTCGACGCGGACTGGGATTTCGTTCTTGATGGGGATGGTGAGGAACGTGGGTGGTTCGATCTTGAAGTCGGTGAGCGTGGCGGGGACGATGCCTGTGATGTGATGGGCGGAGCCTTCGATCGTCTGGTGGAACTGCACGTGGGAGTAGTGTGCGGAGTTGCCGGCGAACTGGACTTCGAGGTCGCAGTCGAGCGTGGGCGATGTGAGGCTCGATTGCGTGAGTCGGAAGCGGACCTGAACGATGGGGAACTGCGCGCCGCGGCTGGTCTGGATCATATGCAAGTCGCGATTGCTGTCGCCGGAGTCGAAGGACTTGACGGGGGCGGCGATCAGGAAATCGCATTGCCCGGCGTGGCAGATGCCCTTGCCGCGAGCGCCGTGGCTGGTTCCGTCGACCTCATGCATGGGATGCGACATGTGGTAGGTGAGAGAAGATTGATCGAGATTCCACGTCTGGTCGGGTGCCTGGGCGCGTGTGGGGGCGAATGAATGCAGCGAGAGCAGGAGGATTGCGAACAGCGGAAGTTTCTTCATTGAACCCCTAGAGCTTGAGATGGATGGGCCAGGAGACGGCGATGATGGCTGCGCCATAGCTGATTGCGGTGGCGGTGGCGACGGCGCCGTGAGCGGAGGCGATGCCGTGAACCTTCTGGCCGCTGTTGATCTGGTTGAAGGCCATTGCGCCGAGGATGGGCGTCAGGATCATTCCGGGGGCATGGATGTAGATGAGGTACTTGTGCCACTTGACGCCACCGCGCGCGGGTTCGTTGGAGACTCTAGGAGCTCGGATTGCGTAGAAGGCGGTCGCGCTATACATGGCAACGGCTGCGCCGCCCAGCGCGACGTGTATGTCGCGCGAGGTGGTGTTGCCGTAATTGCCGTGTTGCGGCGGGGCGCCGATGGCGCTGATGCATGCAGCGGCGACTGGGATGACGGTGATGAGGCCGAGGCGCTGATGGACCTTCAGCATGCGGGTTCGCTTGTCGAGGAGGGCTTGGCGCGCCGCACTGCCTTCGGTCTCTGCCGGAGTTAGGCCGAGGTCACCGAGAGATGGACCAGCGCTGGGCGCTGGTGCATTTTGTGTGGGAGGCTGTAGGGAACTGCTGAACAAAAGCGGCTCGTCGCGGTCAACATTAGATCCTGACGCGGCCATCGGGACAGGGGCATCCGGCAATGTCAGCGATTCGGAGTTCGCCGCCAACTCAGGCGCTTGCGGGTTAGCCGTCTGTGCGGCAAGGGGGCTGACAGCTACAGAAAGAGCGATCAGACACGTCGCTGTACTCAAGAACCTGCCGCGGCCCGCTCGAAGGAGCCCGGGGATTTCCATGTTGCCTCCAATTCTGTCGCAGCAAGTCTTAGTTCCCTAAGATTTAGGGATGTACCTTTATACCTGCCGTGGAGGAAGCGCGCAACTCGGCCAGCAACCATCGTGTGCGTCGGGAAGGGTGGGAGGCGGCCGGGTTCCGTTCGGTTGGAGGACAACACCGCAACCGATGCACTACGCGTGTTGTAGGCGGAAGACCGCCCTATTTGTGGGACACGCCGTTCTGGGACTTGGCAACGGTGGCCTTCTTTTTGATGCGCTTGAGCATCTGGGCCAGGGTGGTCTCGTTCATGGCGAGAACTCCCTCTGCGCGGACTCGCTTCATCAGACCCGCGATGGTCGGGTCATCGAGGATGAGCCAGTCATCTTCGGTGGCCACGTAGACATCGCCGAGGCCGATCTGCTTGGCGGGGAGCTTGAGTTTGGCTCCGCCGTGGGGTCCCTTGCGCTGCTCAATCAGGCCCTTTTTGTGTAACAACAGGAAACACCGGCGAACCATTACTGCGCTCTCTGTGAGCGATTCTGCAATTTCCGCTGAGGTGTGCATAGTGCCAGGTTCTGAAGCCAACACCGTGAGGATTCTGAGACTTAGTCCGAAACGACCGCTTTGTGCCATGCAGAGCAAACTATCACACGGAGGGTTAATCCGACTACCGGGGAATTCAGAAAATTAATGGAAACCTCATGTCGAGTTTTTGTACAGCGCAGGTTGCATTTCGGGTGCCGCAGTCGAGACGATCCGGCCGGGAACCGAGGGGACGATCCCTGAGGAAAAGGCGGCGACACCGGTGCGGCAAATGCTATAGCCTTTTCAAGTGAATATTCTGTTTGTTGGGGATGTATTTGGGCACGCCGGGCGGCGTATTGTTCGGGAACACCTTGCGCATGTGATGGAGACGAACGCGGTTGACCTGTTGGTAATCAATGGGGAGAACGCGGCGGGCGGGTTTGGCATTACGCCCTCGATTGCGGAGGAACTGTTCGACCTGGGTGCCCACGTGATTACGACGGGCAACCACATCTGGGACAAGAAGGAAATCTTCGAGTACATGACGGTGCCCGTGGAGTCGCATGGGCGCGGGCGGAGGGTGCTGCGGCCGGCGAACTATGCGGTGGGGACGCCAGGGTTCGGGGTGTACGAGGGCGAACTGCCGACGGGGCAGACCTATGCGGTGATCAACCTGCAGGGACGCGTGTTCATGTCGAGCTGCGATGATCCGTTTCGCAAGGCAGATGGGTTGCTGTCGCATGTTTCGGCGAAGGTGATTCTGCTGGATCTCCATGGCGAGGCGACGTCGGAGAAGATGGCGCTGGGATGGTATCTCGACGGGCGTGTGACGGCGGTGCTGGGGACGCATACGCATGTGCCGACCGCGGATGAGCGGCTGCTGGGCAAAGGCACTGCATATCAAACGGATGTTGGAATGAGCGGGCCGTTCGACTCGGTGATCGGGGTGGAGACGGAGATGGTGGTGCAGCGGTTCCTGACCGGGATGCCGGGGAAGTTCGAAGCGGCGAAGGGGAACCCGAAGATGTGCGCGACGCTGATTGAGTGTGATGGTGGGACCGGGCGCGCGAACGGGATTAGGCGGATCATGCTCGGGGAATAAAGCGAAAGGCAACCACGGATTCGCGCGGATGAACGCGGATAAGACCGGGTATGATGCGTGCATGAAAAATTGCGGTTTTTTTGGGCGCGTGTGTTTGGGTAGTGCGGCTCTGGCTGCGGTGTTGGTTGCGGGTGTGAGCGTTGCGCAGGGGCCGGTGCGGCCGGCGGCGCAGACGGGTGCGGCGCAGATGCCGCGGGTGGTGGAGAAGGATGGGCGATGGGCGTTGCTGGTGGATGGCGCACCGTACCTGATGCTTGGCGTGCAGATCAACAATTCCAGCGCGTGGCCGGCGATGTTGCCCGAGGTGTGGCCGGCGGTGGACAAGCTGCATGCGAATACGGTGGAGGCTCCCGTGTACTGGGAGCAGATGGAGCTGGCGAAGGGCAAGTTTGATTTCTCCGTGGTGGATGCGCTGCTGGCGGGGGCGCGCGAGCATAAGGTGCGGCTGGTGCTGCTGTGGTTTGGGACTTGGAAGAATGGCGCGCCGCACTACGTTCCGGATTGGGTGAAGCGGGATAACGCGACGTATCCGCGAGTGACCGGGCCGAAGGGCGAAGTGCGGGATACGATGTCGCCGTTTGGCGCCGCGACGATGAAGGCGGATGCGGCGGCGTTTGCGGCGTTGATGCGGCATTTGAAGGTGGCGGATGCGCGGCACACGGTGATCCTGGTGCAGGTGGAGAACGAGATCAACGCGTATGGCAGCGCGCGGGATTATTCGCCTGAGGCTGTAAAGCTGTTCGAAGGCCAGGTGCCGGCGGAGTTTGCGGCGGCGCTGCATACGAAGTCGGGGACGTGGACCGAGGCGTTTGGGGCGGAGGCGGAGAACACGTTTCAGGCGTGGTCGATTGCGCGGTATGTGGAGCAGGTGGCGAAGGCGGGCAAGGCGGAGTATGGGCTGCCGCTTTATTTGAATCATTCGCTGGAGAACCCGCTGGCGGCACCGCGCGAGGGACGGCTGGCGTGGCCGTGCGATGACGGACCATGTGCTGGATATCTGGAAGGCGACGGCGCCTTCACTGGATTTGATTGCGCCGGATATTTATATGAGCCAGTATGCGCAGTACGAGAAGGTGCTGGACGTGTACGCGCGGGCTGGAGATAAAAGCAAAGGAGGCAATGCGCTGTTTGTGCCGGAGAGCGGGAACGCTGCGCCGTATACGCGGTACATGTTTGCGACGCTGGGGCATGGGGCGATTGGATGGTCGACGTTTGGGCTGGATCTGACGGGGTATGCGAATGCTCCGCTGGGCGCGCCGGTGGTGGATGACAAGCTGATCGATCTGTTTGCGCTGAATAACGAGATTGTTGGGCCGATGCAGCGCGAGATTGCGAAGCTGAACTTCGAGGGCAAGGTGCAGGCTGTTTCGGAAGACCCCGCTGTGCACTCGCAGAACCTGGAGTTCGGGCCGTGGACGGCGACCGTGGCGTATGGCCTGCGGGTGTTTGGCCAGGCAATGAATGCTCCCGGGAATGCGGACCCGGTGGGACGGGCGCTGGTGGCGCAACTGGGGCCGGATGAGTTTTTGGTGACGGGCGTTTCGACGCGTGTGGATTTTCGGCCGACCGATGCGGCGAGCGGGAAGCATCGTGAGTTTGTGAAGGTGGAAGAGGGGACTTATGTGGATGGGAAGTGGAAGTTTCTGCGGATATGGAATGGGGATCAGACCGATTATGGGTTGAACTTTACGACGGCGCCGCAGGTGCTAAGGGTTACGTTGATGACGTATTGAGGGCGTGTCCCGGGGGCTAAAGCCCCAGATCTTTGTCGGGCACAATGTCCGGGCTGAAGTCCGGACCTATCTCAGAAGCAAGAACAAGGGCGAAATACGGAGATTCTGAGCTGGGCTCAGAATGACGGCACTTTGGGGGAAATGTGAGTAAGGGATCGATTAGCAGGCGGGCTTTTGTTGGGGGAGTTGCGGCGGCGGGGGTTGCGGCGCGTGCAGGTCGCGCGCAGGCGGCGTTGGGGCAGGGCGGTGCTGGTGCGCACGTGGCGGCGGAGGCTTGGCCGGAGAATGGGACGCTGATTCCGGATGAGGGGTGGCGGCTTTGGCTGGATCGCGCGGCGGAGTGGAAGCAGGATGCGATCTTTCTGCCGGAGGATGTGGCGCAGGATGCGAATGGCGTGATGATGGGTGGAGGGAAGGCGCTGCCGGTGAATCCGCCGACGGGTGGGTGGGGTGTGCTGGCGGGTGCGGCGGCGGGTTCGATTCCGGTGACTCTGCCTTCGACCGTGGAGCAGCATTTCTGGGGGAAGTTTGGCGAGCGGCCTTATACGCCGACGGAGTATCGGTATGCGGCGGACGATCCGATTCCGCGGAATGGAGCTTACTTTGGCGTGTCGTGGTGGTGGAGGGAGATTGATATTCCGGCGGCGATGGCGGGGAAGCGGATCTTTCTGCATGTGCGTGGGGCGCATCTGCGGGCCGAGGTTTATCTGAATGAGAAGCTGGTGGGCTACTCGATACTGGAGGAGCTGCCGTTTGAGGCGGAGCTGACCCATGCGGCGAAACCCGGTGGGAAGAATGTGCTGGCGATCCGGATTACGAATCCTTGGGGGCGGTTCGATTGGGTGGATGGGCTGAATGAGCAGTGGGGCGCGGTGAAGCTGTACCGGTCGCATGGGTTCGGCGGGCTGGATCGGGGCATGACGATCTCGGCGCATCATAACGTGCGGGTCAAGGACGCTTGGGTTCTCAATACAGCCGACCCAAAGACGATCGTCGCTCGTATTGCGCTCGAGTTCACCGTTGCGCCAAAGGGCATCTACAACGTGCCGCTGCGAATCCAGGTGGAAGACCCGCAGACCGGACGTGTTCTGGCCCACGTCAGTCGTGGGGAAGATATACTCCTCAGCGGAGATGCTAAAAACGGCGAGCACATCCTTCCTGACTTCCTCGAGGTGAAGTTCACAGTTCCTGAGGCCGAACTCTGGGAACTCGAGAAACCGCGAATCTATCACCTGTCCATAAGGCTAAGTATCTTCGCAGATACAGAGCCGCATGTGGTTGCGTTCGGCTTCCGCAGCTTTGCCGTGGATGGCCTCGACTCGAATGCACTGTTTCGGTTGAATGGGCGGCGGATGAAGATTTATACGGCGATTTCTTGGGGGTATTGGGGGATCAATGGGATGTGGCCGACGCCGGAGCTGGCGGAGAAGGAGGTGACGCAGGCGAAGAAGCTGAATCTGACGTGCCTGAACTTCCATCGCAACCTGGCGAAGGAGGATGTGCTGCGCGCGCACGACCGGCTGGGGCTGCTGCGGTACATGGAGCCGGGCGCGGGGAAGATTGCGATCGGGCGGCTGCCGGCGGGGGCGACGGGCAGCGCGAACTCGGTGGTGATGGTGCGGGCGACCGATGCGGCGGATAAGTTCGCGCAGCGTTATATGTTTACCAAGTGCGTGGAGATGGTGAAGGCGTTCCGATCGCATCCTTCGGTGATTGAGTACTGCCTGCAGAATGAGATTGGCGCGGACCTGAAGAATCCGGACACGATTGCGGTGTTGGAGGCGATGCGCAAGGAAGATCCGAGCCGCTGCATTGTGCTGAACGATGGGTTCGTTGCGCCTCCGCGGAAGGCGGCGCAGGCGTGGTTTGCGCCGTGGGACGCGAAGCTGCATCGCAGCGATGAGGAGGAGTGGGGCGGGTGGTGGAATCAGCACCAGGGCGCGGGGGATCAGTGGTACGACGAGTTCTACAAAGGGCCGCAGGATTTTACGTACAAGTCTCCGGAGCGGAAGGCGCTGTCGGAGTTTGGCGAGATGGAGGGGTGCGCGACTCCGGATAACCACTCGCTGATGCTGCATGAGCTGGCGGACCCGAAGGGCACGGGGATTGGGAATCAGCCGGCGAATACGAGCTACGACCTGCGCGACCACCAGGAGATTGTGGCGGCGTATGACAAGTTCATCGACAAATGGGGATTTCGCGGGGCGTTTCCGGCGACGGAGAAGGTTTGGACTTCGCTGGGGAAGAAGTGCTACGACACGTGGCAGAACTATATGGAGAACGCTCGGATCAGCGATGAACTGGACTTCTGCGCGATCTCGGGTTGGGAGTCGACGGCGATTGAGAATCATTCGGGGATCGTCGACAATCTGCGGAACTTCAAGAGCGATCCGGGGCCGATTGCGGGGACACTGATGCCGGTGCGGCCGGTGGCCAAGCAGCGGTCGATGTGTACGGCGCTGGGTGAGGCGGCGACGTTTGATCTGTATCTGCTGAATGACACGGATGCGGCGGCGACGGGGACGTTGAGCTTTACCGCGGTGACGCCGAGCGGGAAGCTGGTGAAGCTGGGTGAGTTTCCTGCGCCGAGTTGGCGGCGGGATCAGTTCAGTTATCTGGTGAAGGAGGCGTTTGTTACTCCGAAGCTCACCGAAGAGGGGATGTACAAATTCAAGTTTTCGCTTTCGTCGGCGCCGCTGGCAACGCAGACGAAAGAGATTTGGGTTGCGAGCGACTGGTACGAGAGCTATGTGCCGACGATCGTCGGAGCTTCCGGCATCACTCCCGCACTGCGTAGACAGCTAGGAAAGCTCATGGATGTCAAAGTCGAGGATTTTGTCCCCGGGAAAAAGTACGCCGCTATCGTTTCGTCAGGGATTACGGCGAAGGCGCAGCAGCCTCAGGATGCTGGCGATCGGACTGGGTTGGAGGCGCAGCCGGCGAGTGTGGTGGGACCCGTGGTGACGACGACGCAGCTTGGAGAACTGGCGGCGGGGATTCTGGATGCGGTGCGGGCGGGGACGCCGTTGCTGGCGATTCCACAGGCGGATGCGTTGAGCGATGGCGTGGCGAAGCAGTTGGCGGCGGCTGGCGCGTTTACGTACAACGGAAACGTTGGAGACTTCCGCGCGCCGTGGATGGGCAACTGGTACTTCGTGCGTAAGCACCCGATCTATGACGGCCTGCCGGTGGATCAGCCGATGGGGATTCACTACCAGGCGAAGGGGCGCGAGTCGAATGGGCTGCTGGTGGATGGGCCGGGAGTGGAGATTGTGGCGGCTTACTCGCGGGATCACGATCGACGGATCGGGGCGGGGACGTTTACGACGAAGCTCGTCAGGGGCAAGGTGCTCTATCATCGCGTGCCGGAGATGCAGCCGGTGATGCAGGCGCGGCTTCTGGCGAATGCGCTGCGGTGGCTGACGAGTTGAGTGGTAAGTGATCAGTGGTAAGTGGTAAGTCGAGAGACAAAGGCAGAAGCAGATTCCCTTCGGGAATGACAAGCAAAGGGAATGACGAGCAAAAGGGATTGAGGAACGCATGGCTGAGCATGTTCGGATTGGGATTGACTTAGGTGGCACGAAGATTGAAGGGCTTGCGCTGGACGAGTGTGGTGGGGAGATTGCGCGGCTGCGCATCCCGACGCCGCAGCACGATTACGAAGCCACGGTGCGGGCCATCGTGGATGTGGTGCATGATCTTGAGCGCCGCATTGGAGGGATTCGCAGTGACCGCGAGCCGGCGTCGGTAGGCCTGGGGATTCCGGGGACGGTGGTGCGCGCGACCGGGTTGGTGAAGAATGCAAACTCGACTTGGCTGAACGGGATGCCGCTGGAGCGCGATCTCACGACTATGCTGGGGCGGCCGGTGCGTTGCGCGAATGATGCGAACTGTCTCGCTGTATCTGAGGCGAGCGACGGTGCTGCGGTCGGGGCGGGTGTGGTCTTCGCTGTCATCCTGGGTACGGGATGCGGCGGCGGTGTAACGGTCAACGGGCACGTGCATGTGGGGCCCAATGGAGTCGGGGGCGAGTGGGGGCACAATCCGCTGCCATGGGCGACGGAGGACGAGTTGCCGGGGCCGCACTGCTACTGCGGACGGTTCGGGTGCATCGAGACGTGGATCTCCGGCACCGGGCTGGCGCGCGATCATGCGACGCTGCATCCGCCGGGTTCGGGACACCGGCTGAGCGCAGCGGAGATTGTGGCCGCGGCGGAGGCGGGCGATGCCGCGGCGGAGGGCAGCGTGGTGCGGCTGGAGGATCGCATCGGTCGGTCGTTGGCGTCGGTGGTCAACCTGCTTGATCCGGATGTGATTGTGATTGGCGGCGGTTTGTCAAAGCTCGACCGGCTTTACGCCAACCTGCCGGCGCTGATTGCGCGTCATCTGTTTGGCGGCGGTGCGCTGGCCACTCCAGTGCTAAAGGCGAAACATGGCGATGCGAGCGGCGTGCGCGGAGCCGCGTGGTTGTGGCCTGCCGATTAGGGTTTGCGGGTGAGGGCGACGCGGGGGATGTGCTGCAGGTCGTCGACGAAGTGGAGTTCGTTCCAGTCAGCGAGCAGGGCAGCAATGGCATCGCGCTGGTCGTGGCCGATTTCAATGGCGAGCAGGCCGTTAGGCTTGAGGGCTGCGCGAGCCTGGGGAATCAGGCGGCGGTAGATGTCGAGACCGTCGCCGCCGGCGAAGAGCGCGGTGGCTGGTTCGTGGTCGCGGACCTGGGGATGGAGGGTGTCGCGGTCGGCGGTGGGGACGTAAGGCGGGTTCGACACGATCGCGTCGAAGGTGGAGTCGCAGGGGGCGACTGCTTCGAGCAGGTCGGATTTGAGGAAGCGAATGCGGCTGGTGAGGTTGTGGTGCGCGGCGTTTGCTGCGGCTACTGCGAGGGCTGCGGGAGAGACGTCGACAGCGGTGACGTGCGCGTTGGGCAGATGGTGGGCCAGCGCGATGGCGATGGCGCCGGATCCGGTCCCGATGTCGAGTATGGCACTTCGTGCGGTTCTCGACGCTTCGCGTGAGGGCAAAAGCAGGTTCCCTGGCGTTGCTGCGGGGTGACAGCCAAATTCAGCGAGGACGGCTTCGACCAGGTGTTCGGTTTCCGGGCGAGGGATGAGGACGGCTGGTGTGACGTTGAGCGCGAGGCCGTAGAACTCCTGCTCGCCGGTGATGTATTGGATGGGCTCGTTCGTGAGGCGGCGGAGAATGAGGCTGTCGTAGCGGGCTTGTTGATGGGGAGTGAGCGTGCGGTCGCGGTCGGCGTGCAGCGCGGCGCGCGAGATTCCGAGCGTGTGGAGAAGCAGCAGGAGCGCGTCGCGGTGGGCATCAGCGCGAAGATCTGGCGACGCGTCAAGTTGAGCGGTGGCGCGCGTGAGGGCTTCGCGGAGGGTGGGTGGGGCGGTTGTCAGTGGTTAGTTCTCAGAGACTGCGTGGGACTTGGCGCGAGAAGATGTGTGAGTACCTTCGCCGGAGATTGGATAAGCTACGACGAAATACGGGGATTCTGAGCTTTGCTCAGAATGACAAGCGTAAGACGGATTCTGAGGTTCGCTCAGAATGACAAGCGTAAAACAAAGATCACCGGGCGGACTGGATGCGGATGATGTTGCCGTCGGGTTCGGTTACGGAGATCATCTCCGTGGTGTGAGTCTTGCCCTTGCCGTCGGTCGCGCTTGCACTGGCTCGCTTGAACTCGATCTGCTGCCGGGTGAGTTGGGCTGCGGCTTTGTCGAGGTTGGCGGATTCGAGGACGATGCTGGACTTTGGTCCGAGCGCGTCGACGGGGACGATCTCGACCTGTTCACCCGAGGTGCCGGGAAGAATGAGGCGCGAGGGATTGCCGGGATCGGCGGTGAAGCCGAGCTTGGTGAGGTAGTACGTGCGGGCGGCGGCGGGGTCCTGCATGGCGAGCGCGACGACGGTCATCTTATCGCCGACGCGCTCGGGGCCAAGGTGCTGGCCGAAGTCGACCGTGTGCTTCGAGCCGGGCATGTACTGGGTGTACTCGATGTTCTGCGGGTCGGCGAACTGCTGCGGACCCTTCATGGTGAAGAGCAGGTTTCCCGCGCCGGCGGTGCGCACGGAGATGGGTGTGAGGCCTTCGGCGACGTAGTAGTCGTGGATGGCGTTGAGGTCGGCGCCCTCGAAGCACAGGTGGAGGAATTCGACCCGGGTGTCGCGGTCGGTGACGGGGTAGAGTTCGATGAACTGGCGGTCGTTGAGCTTGACGAAGGATTGCGTGACGACACCGTCCTTGCCGGTATTGGCGAAGGCCTGATCGAAGCCGAGTTTGTGGTAGAAGGTGACCGAGGCGGCGATGTCCTTGACGCGGATGGCGATGTGAGCGATGCCGTTCATCGGCGGAACCGTCGCGGGCGCGCTGGCAGCTGCGGGTGTCTGAGCGGTCGTGAAGGGAGAGAGGCTCACGGCCAGGGCGAGCAGAGCGATGCGGCGAAGCGTGGTGTGCGCGGGTGCGATTCTGGTACGGGTCTGGAAACTATGCGACATGGAACTTAACGACATGGGGCGATCCTCTCAGCGCTGGCTTGGACTGATTTTCTCCAGCTAGAGGATTCTCGCTGACTGGAGCTGGAAAGCCAAGTCGGGGTCTTCCGGCTTCGACGGCGCAGACGCCGCTGGAACGGTTCTGGAGACGACGGCGCCGTCACATCAGGAGGGAGTGAGCGACGGCGCCTGTCAATATGAGAGGGTGCTTGCGGAGGAGTTTGGAGGGCCCGGCGAGAATCTTTTGTCTCTCGCCACGCGCCTCCAACTCCTGGCTTTGCGGGGTACTACAAGTTCAACTGGATCCGGACCTGGGAGAGGGTTTGGTCTCTTGATCCGTTTTCATTATCGGCAGATTCATGGTTGCCGGTATATTCCACGTTTGCGGTGATCGCATCCCACCTTGGCGTCATGTGAGCGCTAATGCCCGGGGAGGACCAACTGGCGCGTGTGGACGCTGGTCTGGGTCTCGGGAACGCCTCCGTCGTTGGCGTCGACCTGCTCGGGAGTGCCTGCGAAGACGATGCGCGTGGATGCGCTCGATCGGCCGGGAATGCGCATCTTCATGGTCTGCGATGCGGTGCGCGACCGCACGGTGACGGGGATCTCCGCTTCGGCGTACCCATCGTTGCGGACAACGACTGCAACCAGCCACCCGTCGGGGGAACCGTTGCGCGATTCAAGCTGGCTGGGGGTCACGCTGACGATGCTCAGGTCGGGCAGACCACGGTCGCGGTAGACCCAGTCGTTGAAGAACCAGCGCAGGTCCTTGTGCGAAGACATTTCGAGCGTATGTTCGAAGCCGGCGGGGTCGTGGTCGAGTTTGGCATCGAGGCGGTAGGCCTGGAGGGCCTGCTTGAGCGCCTCATCTCCGACGATGCTGCGGAGCATCCACCAGACGGCGGCGGCCTTGGTGCGGTAGAAGACTTCGCCGGTAGCGGCGATCAGACTTTCGCCTGCGGGGCTGACGGGTGGGCCATGAGCGTCCGTTTGATCGGAAGGGTTCGACGAACTGGAGGTCTGCGAGGAGGAATCGCCGGACGAACTGGCCGAGCTGGATGCGGGGCTTGGGGTCGAGTCGGGGTCTTCCGGTTCGGCGAGGGCGAGTGTTCGGGCTGCGTCCTGCAACTCGGCCAGCGCGGCGGCGCGGCCTGCGGTGCGTTCGGTCCACAGCAGGGAGACGAACTGCGCGAGGCCTTCGTCGATCCATGGGTGGCTGGAATGGATCCAGACATGGGTGAGCGAGTGGGCGAGCGACGGCGCGAGGGTTGCGGGCTCGACGGCGCGCATGGGCCGGACGAGGAGCGCATCGTCCTCGAATGGCTGGCCCGGGTGGTCGAGGATGGTGAGGGCGGTGTCGGGCTGCGCGCCGAGCCAGTCGGTCAGTAGGGGCTCGACCAGGACGGCGGCGGCAGAGTAGGCAGGCAGGGCGTCGTAGTGGCTGGTGACGGCGGCAATCAGATCGGGGTTCGCGGGTGTGCCGGTGTCGCTGGCGGCGCTGCCGGTGACGAATAGGTCGGGGACGCGGAAGCCGAGCGGCTGAGGGGCGAAGACGGCTGTGGCGATGCCGGGGGACTCGGCTGCAGGCATGTTGGGATTGTCGCTGATGGCGATCAACTGCTCGCGCCGGCCGCAGAAGAAGGCGGCATCGGGTGGATCGCCGACGTACTCGACTGCAAGCCGCAGGCGGAAGGTCGCGGCGGATTGGCGCAGCTTCATGCTGCCTACGGCTTGGAAAAGCTTGGCGCCGTCGCCGAGAAAGACCGGAGGCGCTGCTGCGGGGTACCACAGCACATTGCCGAAGCCGCGCAGGGCCGTGCCGCCGGTCAACGCATCTGGATTGCTGCCCGCGACGGCGTCCCAATCGGCGGCGAGGGCCTGATCGGCAGGCGCGCCGATGCGTTCCAGGCGCTCGGCCGAGGGTGGAATCGCGCCGGAATAGAGTGCGGTTAGGGCGATCGACGCACCCGGGGCGAGCGGCTGCGGCAGGGTGACCACGGCTTCCGCCATCAGTCCGGTGTGATCGGCATCAGTGTCGACGAGGCGTGCTGCGAATTTCAGTGGCGCGGCCGCAGACGCGGCAGTGTGGCTGGAGAACGCGTCCCAATGCATCGAAGAGGTGATCTCGAGGATCAGGCGACTGAGCGGGGCGGCGCTGTCGTTGCGAACCGTGAGGCCCGCGCGTACGGAGATTCCGGCCGAGGCGGGGGTCAGGTGGACGTCGAGGTCGTAGGCGGTGAAGGTGAGGGCATTGCGCTCCCCATTGGTGACGCCGAGCTTGTCGTCCGGGTTCTGCGCGGCGGGCATCTGCGAATCAGCGGGTTGAGCGTCGGGCGGCGTTGCGACGTCGCGCGAGAATAGGACCTTTCCGGACGGGGGTGCCGGCTCGGTTGGTTGCTCGGGCGCGACGGTCTTGTCGGGCTGGGGCTGGGGCTCGGTGGGCTGTGGCGCAGGTGTTTGGGCTCGCGTCGCGGGGGCGGGCAGGGCGATTGCAAGTCCTATTGCCAGCAATGATTTAGCCAGAACTGCGGCAATGGTCTTCGAGGGCCGGGTAGCTGGCGGGTGGAGCAGGCGGCGGGTCACGAGCCGAGCCCCTTGCGCGGCTTTACTGGCGCGGCGGGCTTCGGAGTTGGCTCCGCCGGACGGTTGCGCTGGCGCATAGCCTCGTACATGACGACCGCGCCGGCGACCGAGACGTTCAGCGAGGAGACCATGCCGGCCATCGGAATGCGCAGGAGGTGATCGCAGGTCTTCTTGACCAGGTCGTGCAGACCGGCGCCCTCGCGTCCGAGGACGAGCACGCAGTCGGTGCGGAAGTCGAAATCGGTGTAGTCGGGCGTCCCGCGCTCGTCGAGGCCCAGCACCCAGATATGGGCCTGCTTCATCTGCTCGAGCGAGCGGACGAGGTTGGTGACGCGGGCGATGCGGACGTGTTCGGACGCGCCGGCGGAGGTTTTGGCCACGGTGGCGGTGACCGGGGCGGAGCGGCGTTCGGGCAGGATGACGCCGTCGACTCCCGCGCCGTCGGCCGTGCGCAACAGCGCGCCGAGATTGTGGGGGTCCTCGATACCGTCCAGCGCGAGGAAGAACCTGTGTTGTGGGGTCGACTTGTTAGTCGCCAGCAGGTCCTCGATTCCGAGAAAAGCCCGCTCGCGGACTAGTGCGAGCACTCCCTGGTGTGCGTCGGTGCGGGCCATGCGGGTGAGGTGGTCGCGGGATTCGAGGGATACGCGAACGCCGGCAGCTTGGCACGTTTCGGCCAGCCGCTCCAGGCGTTCGTCCTTGCGTTCGCGCGCCAGCATCACGCAGTCCAGCCGCCGCGAACCTGACCGGACCGCCTCCTCGACCGGGTGCAGGCCGTAAAGAACTTCCATCCAACCAGTTTACGTCTGAAATGATCTCGCCAAAGCTATCCTGCTCGTCTTAGAATCAAGTGTGAAGCCAGTTTCAGAGACTTTTTGGGCCTGCGGCGGCCCGTTGCGGAAGGGATTTTGGATGACTTTTCTGTCTCGGCGGGAAAAGAGCGGCTCTGACCGAGACTTTTCTACGCAAATTGGCGTCTCTAAGACTATGCAGAGCGCGGCGATCGCCATCTCGACAGAACAGGCGGAGCAAAGTCAGCGTGAGAACGCGGCTATTGCGCGCGGCCTGAAGAGCCAGGACCCCGAACTCCTCGACCACCTCATCGAACTGTACCAGCATCGCCTGCTGCGCTACCTGCTGTTCCTCACCGGCAAGCGCGAGGTTGCGGAAGACCTGTTCCAGGAGACCTGGATGCGAGTGCTGCTGCGCGGAGGGCAGTACAACGGCAAGGCGCGCTTCGACACATGGCTGTTTACGATTGCCCGCAACCTGGTCATCGACCTCTCGCGCAAGCGCACCATGGCGTCGCTGGATGAGATGAGCGATGCGACCGACGACGGTCGCGCCTTCGAGATCGCCACCGAGGGTCCCTCGCCGCTCGAACAGTTCCAGATTCGCGAAGACCGCGCCGAAGTTGCAGAGGTTCTACTGAAACTCGAGGCCAACTACCGCGAGGTGCTGGTTCTGCGCTTCCACGAGGAGATGTCTCTCGAAGAGATTGCAAGCGTGACGCGGGCTCCGCTTTCCACGGTGAAGTCGCGGCTGTATCGCGGCCTGGCTGCCTTGAAGCCGGAGATTGAGCGTTTGCGCGGATGCCGCACTGCGGAGGCGATGGGATGAGCCTCTCCTTCGAGCAACTTGATCCTCGGTTTGAGTCCCAGGCGGATGATGCGGAATTCTTCGCGCGTACCACGCTGAGTAGCAGCATGAACACTGCGGCCCGAGCAGGAGTCGTCAATCGGACCCATCGTGTGGTGCGGCAGCGGGCCAAGGTGATGCAGGCGAGGCGCAGTCATGTTCGCAGCCTGATGGTCCCGTTGATTGTCTGCTCTGCGCTCTTGATTCTCACCTGCCTTGCGGTGTGGACCGGGCTGTATCAATATCAGGCTGCCGAGGCTGCCGAGGCGGTTCAGGCCGATGTCGCCGCGCTGGCGGCCGCCGACGCAAACAACCACCTTCTGGTGGTGCTGCTCTGGTTTGTGCCGGTCTCCATCGCGCTTCTGGCTGCTGTTTGGTTGCGCCGCGCTCGTAACGGCGCTGAACGCGAGATAGTCCGATGACAATGCCCTGGAACCGCCAGACAACGGACTCTTCGGAGCCACGGGAGTTTGGAGATGGCGACAGCCTGAAGTTGATTCCGCTGTGGTCAATCATCCTGGCGATCGTGTTCTTTGTCGGAACTCAGTATTGGTTCAACAGAAATCCGCCTGCACATCGCCGGCCAGGATCGCTGCCAGCTCATCTCATCATGAGCTACATGACCTCGGCTGCACTTGCCAGCTACGTCTTGCTGGTCGGCTACGTCAGCCGCGACGTGAAGCGCCGCAACATGTCGGCTGCGCTGTGGATGCTTGTCGTCGTCGTGATGCCCGGAGGGATTGGCGCTGTCGTTTATTTCCTGCTGCGCCAGCCGATCATGATCCGGTGTCCGAATTGCACCACGGAACTCACCGCAGGTGTCCACTTCTGTCCGCAGTGCCGCTTCCAGGTCGCGCCAGTGTGTGGCCAGTGTTTCCGCGGAGTGCAGATCACCGACGCGTATTGCCCGCAATGCGGCCACGACGTCGCCGAGGATCTGGCGCCAGCCAGGCTGCGCGCCTACAGCGACTCGTAAATAAGTGGTAAGTTGTGAGTGATAAGTGGTAAGTTGCGATGGGTTGTTACTTGCTTTTTCTGACCACTTACCACGGTTGACTTATCACTCTTCCCTTGGCCCTGACTGCCCTCATCATCGACGACGAACCGCTTGCGCGCCAGGAGCTTCTGTATCTGCTCCAGTCGGCTGAAGGTGTGCAGGTACTGGCGCAGGGGACCAACGGGATCGAAGCGGTCGACCTGATTCGCACGCTCAAACCGGATGTCGTCTTCCTCGACGTCCAGATGCCCGGCCTGGACGGATTTGCCGTTCTCAAAAAGCTGCTCGACAAGAAGATGGATCTGCCCCAGGTCGTCTTCGCCACCGCGTTCGACCAATATGCCGTGCGCGCCTTCGAAGTCAACGCGGTGGATTACCTGCTGAAGCCCTTCGATCGCAAGCGGGTGCTGAAGACGATCGAAAAGGTGCGGGCGAAGATTGCAGGTCAGGGAGATTCGGCAGGCGATGCCAAACTCGACGCGCTGTTGAAGCTCGTCGAAACGCGCACGCAGCCCGCCAAACCCAACTCCGGAAAGGTGATTGTCCGGGCGCTGGGACGGCTTCTGCTGGTCGACCAGAGGGAGATTTGCTACGCCTCGATTGAAGGCGGGACGATCAGCGTGGTCACGCGCGGGGTGGAGGGCGAGTCGAACTGCCGGACGCTCGAGGAGTTGATGGACCAACTCGATCCGGAGGCGTTCTGGAGAGCGCACCGTTCGTTTGTCGTCAATATCCAGCACATCCGCGAGGTTGTGCCGTGGTTCAAGTCCAGCTACCAGCTACGCATGGACGATCCAAAGAAGACAGAGATACCGGTCAGCCGGGCGCAGACCAAGCGGCTGCGTGAATTGTTCAACCTGTGAACTCGGGGCCAATCTAGGGGATTTATATACATGACTACCTTTCTTGAGCATCGGCCTTTGCTTTCTTCGCCTTGCGAACCCGCTTCTTTCCGCCCTTTGATTTCGGCGTGGGGCGGTAGGCGAGTACGACATCGGTTATTTTGTCGAGCAGTTCGGGAGTCTTTTTCATGCGGTCAACCTTTCGTAAGTGAGGCGCTTGCCATCGACGGACGCGATAAAGGCATCCAGCCGCGCCAAGGTGTGTTCTTCCACGTTGCCAGCGTTCAGGCGAAAGGCTACCTCGTCCACATAGCGCCCAAGGTGCTTCGGGGAGACGTGATGCCATGTGCCGTAGATGCCGCGCTTCAGGAGCGCCCAGACGCTCTCTATGGAGTTCGTGTTGACAGGGCCGCGAGCATACTCACCTTCGCCATGGTTGACGGTGCGGTGATTGAACCAAAGGCCGTCCAGACCCGCATAGCCCTTCGCCTCGTCCGTATGGATCATCGAACCGGGTTTGACGTGATCGTGGATAGCCTGATGCAAGGTGCGGAGTTCGGTGCCTTCGATCACCATTCCCTTGACGCGGCCAGTGGTACGTTCGCGCATCCCAAGCACGATGGTTTTGCCGACCGATCCACGCCCCGCGTTCAGCCTCTTATGCTCGTGCTTGTTCTTTTCCTTTCCGCCGACGAAAGTCTCATCTACTTCGATCAGGCCAGCGAGACGAGCATCCTTGCCGCCTTTGCCCATGCAAGCCTCACGGAGACGTTGGAGCATGAACCATGCCGTCTTCTGGGTGACGCCGATCTCCTTCGCCATCTGCATAGAACTGATTCCCTTCCGCGCTGTGACGAGCAGATACATCGCGTAAACCCATTTGTGTAGTGGTACATGTGACCGCTCGAAAATGGTTGCGGTACGGACGGTGAAATCAAGTTTGCATTGGTTGCAGCGGTAGAACCCGCCTTTACGGGCCGTGATCCGCTGGCTGGTAATGCAGGATGGGCAGACTGGGCCATCGGGCCAAAGGCGCGTTTCGAGGTAGATTCGCGCCGTCTCAGCGTCGGGGATGAGAGCGAAGAGTTGGAAGGTGCTGATAGTGGATTTGCTCATCGTGTTCCTGCCATTCCCTTGTGATTCTCGCAGTGAGAAAATCCGTGGTCACCGGGGCCGAATGTGCGCCCACAGTTTGAGCAGAAGACATTATCGAACTTGAACGGATGGCGCATACAGCATCCGTCCTGACCCGGTTCGGAGCATCCCTGCCCGCACGGAGGTTTGAACTCCTTCGGCTTGTCAACCAAGCACAGTCCGCACATCTCAATCTGCGCCAACAACTTCATTGCCTCGCGGGAGGACAATAGCCGCTTGTAGGTTCGCTGGGCCTCTGCGGGTACTCGCAGCGCGTCGTCTAGCGTCCCAAAATGCTTTTGAAGCTCCACCACCATCATGGCGTGCGCCAACTTGTGTAGAACTTCTACGCGGGCATCAGAGATGCAATTCGCGTCGCCGGGATGTGGAATCGTTCCCCAACACTCAGGGCATTCAAGATTCTCAGTACCTTTCATCGCCAACCTCTTTCTTTGTCGCGGCCTGCCAATCGGCAACAGCCTTCATATTCGGCCAGTTATTCTGCAACCTCATCCGACGCCGTTCGTATTCGCTAATGAGAAGCGCAGATTTCTTCAATAGGAGTACCAATTCGGCAGCGTCTTCCCACCTAATCCATTCGCCTGTCTTGCAAGGCTCCATGACATGATCGTGATGGTAGTCGCCGGAGCTAGCCTTCACTAAATCGAACCTCTCCAGCTTATCTGGCGAGGAAGGCCAACCTTGCAACGATCTCTCCCAACAGTCCCCGCAAACAATGGTGTCGCTAGGCAACCGGATAGTGTCATCTTCACAGCGTCCAGTGGGCTCGTCGCACAGTTCGCAATACTGAATCATCCTGCTATCCCTCGTATTCATCGTTGCTCCTTCCAATGCGCTCTGCCGCTTGCCTGATGCTCAGTGGCTTGTTGGGATAGTTTGGGTGGTGGGTGTAATGGTTGAGACTGCGGAGGTGGGATTCGTGCATCAAATCCTCGCCGCAGTGATTGCACTCGCGCACCAAAATACCGTCTACATACTTCGCCTCATGGTGGTGGAAGGTCATAACGCTCCTTTCGTAGCGAAGCGGCGCTGAATCAGCGAATCCGCGAAGGATGGATCGCGGAGCGTGTAGGAGAATCGGAGATAATCCGAAGGGAAAAGGAATCCAGCAACTTTCTTGCATTCAATCAAGGCGTCGATTGCAAGAGGAGCTGATCCCGTTGTCACTACTCTTCCCAAGTCATTCACTGCGTAGGCTATTTTAATATTCGCTGGTCATGTGTTCCTCCATTCCTCAATAGTACATAACTCCCTCGTGGGAGTCAAGTATATAATTCCCCAATCTAGCGCAGCGGCGTGAGCGGAAAATCGCGGTAGTAGAGCGGCTTGTAGCGCAGTATGTTGGCGGCAGCTTTGCACGGCGTCATGGGGGAGATCGCGGTCAGGATGAGTCGGTTGTGCGTGCGCTTCCAGATATGCGGCATGACGTACTTGTCCACCAGGTCTTCCATAATGTTCCATCCCACCCCGTAAACGGGCGTGTCGACGAAGTCCTGGAAGCCGGTCTCGTTGGTGCTGCGCCCGTGCACTCTCGGGGTGAAGTAGGTATTGAGGCCGCTGTTGCCGATGGAGGCTTCGCTGGCCGGCCCGATCTTCCACTGGACCTCGTAGACCGTGATCCATGCCATCGCCTTCAGGCGGCTGCGCCAATAGTTACCGTTGTTGACGTAGATGAGGCCGCGACCCTTGGGGTCGTGCTGCTCGAAGCTGCTGGCGACGATTGCACCCTGCATGCCGTGGCCAACGTAATCGACCATGAAGCCGTCGTCGTCGGACCACTGCCGGTAGCGAAACTGATGCACGCATTTGACGTAGGTTGCCCAGTAGGGATTGGTGACCAGATCGTGGCGGGTCTCGCTGTCGAAGGCGATGTTACCGGCGTTCTCGAGTGCGGTCGCCGCGAACGCTTCCCCGACGATGGGGAGCCAACTGACCCTGCATGGCTTGCCGTGCAGCGCGCCGGACTGACAAGCCGCGTCGAGTTCCTGCCGGGTGAGCCTGGGCGCCGGGGATTCGCTCGCCGGGACAGAGGACGATGCCGACAGGACGATGTGGACGACGGCGTAATCCGGTTTGGGAAACTGCGCGTAGGCTGCGCTTGACTCGCCCGCCAGGCTCGCGTCCGGGGCATCGGGCAGTTCGGCAGTCTGGCCGGCCGGCGTGGGCGGCACCGAAGGTTCGATAGCCGAGGAAGGGACTTCGCAGGCGCCAAGCACGGCGATCAGGCAGGCACCCCTGAGGATGCGTACTACGACGATCTGTTGAAACGTGGGGCACACTCGACGACTCCTGCGTACGTGGATAACGTCTTGGGGCCCCGAATCTCGGCAAGATGATTTCAAAGAATCAATCCAGGCGTAACGGTTGCAAGATCAACGTCTGCCGTGCCCCTCGAAGTTGAAGCGGTAAACAATGCCTACGGTTCCCACCTTCGACCAGATATTTCCGGACGGAGTGGGCGTCGATCCCCAACGCTGGAACTGGCCATCGACCTTGATTGCCAGACGGTCGTTGAAGTTGAAGTCGGCCCCGACGCCGGGCGAATAGACGTAGGTTGTCGTGAGTTCGTACACATTATTGCCGTAGATGTATCCCAACCCATAGTTGATCTGGCCGCGTCCGACGAGAAAGTCGCCGTACGGGCGCAGCCGATGGCTTAGCAGGAATTCAGCCTTGAGGCCGCCCAGGATGCTCTTCTGCGAGTCGACCAGGCCGTGGTCGGTGGGATAGGTGCCACGCAACTCAACGGTGGGGCGCACACCATGCCAAGGGGGCAAGCCGAGGTCGCCGCCGGCCGTTATGCCGAAGTTCTTGCCGCCTCCCAGTCCGGTGAACACACCGGAGACCGCGCCGAAGGCCGAGAGTTGCAGCTCGCGCGATGCGGTGGGGTGGGTGTCCTGCGCTTCAGCGGCGCTCACCCAGGAGATCGTGGCAACCAGCAGCGCCAGCGTCAGGACAATTCTGTATTGCTTCATCTAGATTCAGGCCCCTTGGTATTTCGAAGTGCGATCTTTTCAACAAATGGACCGCTACCCATCTTCTCATCTTGAGATGCTGGCGGGGCGCAAAAACGCTGTAGTTACGTTTGCGCCCCCAATGGGCGCTCTTCAGTAACAGACGGCCGCAGCCTGTTGATCTGATCGGATATGATGCGCGAATCCTTGAAACGGGCTAAACCAGCTTCGGATGGAGGTACGGAAACTGGCGTTGATGCCAGTAGGGATAGGCGAGCGGAAGCTCGCTGGCGGCGTCGAGGGCTGCGACTTGCTCCGGTGTCAGGCTCCAACCGACAGCGCCGAGGTTCTGGCGGAGCTGCTGCTCGTTTCTCGCTCCAATGATGAGGCTTGAGACAGTGGGGCGGCGAAGCAGCCAGTTGAGGGCTATCTGTGGGACGGTCTTGCCGGTCTCTTTGGCGATTGCGTCGATGGCGTCGACGACCTTGTAAAGATGCTCTTCAGGAACCTGCGGCCCCATATCAAGCACCAACTGCGACTTCAGGCGGCTGTCCTTGGGAATGCCCGTTTCGCGGCGAATCTTTCCGGTCAGCCGTCCCCAGCCGAGCGGCGACCAGACCAGCGCGCCGAGGCCCTGGTCGAGTGCCAGCGGCATCAACTCCCACTCGTAGTCGCGGCCGACGAGCGAGTAGTAAACCTGGTGGCCAACGTAGCGGCTCCAGCCATAGCGCTCGCTCACCGAGAGCGATTTCATCAGGTGCCAGCCGGAGAAGTTCGAGCACGCGATGTAGCGAACTTTGCCTTCGCGGACGAACCTGTCGAGCGTGGACAGCGTCTCTTCGACGGGCGTCAGGGCATCGAAGCCGTGCAGGTGGTAGACGTCGATGTAATCGGTGCCGAGCCGCTTCAGCGAGCCTTCGAGCGCCTGGATCAGGTGGTAGCGCGAGGAACTAAAGTCGTTCGGACCATCGCCGAAGCGGAACGTCGCCTTGGTGGAGATGAGGACGTCTTCGCGGCGGAGGTGCTGGATCGCGCCGCCGAGCACGGTCTCGCTGCGGCCGTCGGAATAGATGTCGGCGGTGTCGAAGAAGTTGATGCCGGCTTCCATGCAGATGTCGACGATCTTGCGCGCTTCGGCGATGTCGCTGGTGGCTCCCCACGCGTCGAAGAACTCGTCGTTACCGCCGAAGGTTCCGCAGCCGAAGCAGAGCTCCGGAACCTTGATTCCTGAACGGCCAAGTTGTCGGTATTCCATGCTGCTTATGATGCTCCTTGTCTTGAGTGGGTTCAACATCTGAGAAGGTTCGGGCTAGGTACGCGGAAGGGCGAGCTTGGGATTATGCTGGTCCGCAGTGTTCGTTCCCCCGGAGTTGGTTCGATGAAGAAGATGGCGCTGATGCTCCTTTTGCTGCAAACTACCCTGCTGCTCGCCGCTGCAGACAAGCCAAACCCAGCAGACTTTTCTGTCAAAGTTCATGTTGTCTTTTCGCGCGCTGTACTGGTTGGCAGCTACCAGCAGATCGAGGCTCTGATCGACGGCCAGCGGGTGGAATTGACCGGATTCAGTCTGGGCTACCTGGCGCTGGGCGATTATCCGGCGCGCGTCTCACTCAAGGTACATGGTCCTAAGAACCCAAACAGCTACGACATCTACAAAGGCTACGACTTTCTGATGCCGGATGGGAATGTCCGCACCTATCATGTGACGGCGGTTGGCCAATCCGAATTTCCCGCGCCACCGCCGCCAGCGCCACCTACGCCGCCAGACACGACACCGGCGCCAATGCCAACCACTCCTTGAAGGTACGCGGGGAGTCCGAATCCGGGTATTTCGCTGTAACATCTAACGAGAGATGATTTCTGCCAGTGCAATCCCGGTGAACTCCTCCCGCGTGACGCCCCTGCGTCGCGACCAGCACTAGCTGCGCCTATCCGGCAAGCTCTCGCTGCCGGCGAGAGCCGTTCTGCCCCGAACGAAATGCGGGGATCCTTCACTCCGTTCAGGATGACAACCTCAGGTTCAGGATGACGGCCCTAGATAAAGCAGGCGCCTTGACGTCCTGCGGTGATAAGCAAGAGGAGAATACCCATGTTTGACCGCTTAGACCAGTTAGAAGCACGTTACGAAGAGCTCGGCCGCCAACTCTCGGACCCCAAGATCGTTAATGATCAGGAGAACTACCGCAAGGTGTCGAAGGCGCACCGCGACATCGAGGCGACGGTCGAGAAATTCCGCGAGTATCGCAAGATCAAGGACGGCATTGCCGAGGCGAAGGCTATGCTCGCCGATTCTGACCCGGACGTGAAGGCGATGGCCGAGGAAGAGCTTGCGGCGTTGGAGCCTCGCCTTGCGCCGGTTGAAGAGGCGCTCAAGGTGTTGCTGCTGCCCAAGGACCCGAACGACGAGAAGAACGTGATTCTCGAACTGCGCGCCGGCACCGGCGGAGACGAGGCTGCGCTGTTCGTCGCCGAGGTCTTCCGCATGTACATGCGCTTTGCCGAACAGCACAAGTGGAAGGTCGAAGTACTGTCGCAAACCGAGTCCGGCATTGGCCACGGGCTGAAGGACGTGACCGCGATCATTGAAGGTAACAATGTCTACTCGCAACTGAAGTACGAGTCCGGCGTGCATCGCGTCCAGCGCGTTCCAGCGACGGAGACGCAGGGTCGCGTGCATACGTCGGCGATCACGGTGGCGGTGCTGCCCGAGGCCGAAGAGGTCGATATCAAGATCGAGGCGAAAGACCTGCGCATCGACACATTCTGCTCGTCCGGACCGGGCGGGCAGTCGGTGAACACGACCTACTCGGCGGTGCGAATTACGCATCTGCCGACGAATACCGTCGTCAGTTGCCAGGACGAAAAGTCGCAGATCAAGAACCGCGAGAAGGGCATGCGCGTGCTACGGGCTCGGCTGTACGAGGTCGAAGCCGAACGCATCCACCAGATTCAGGCGAAAGACCGCAAGCAGCAGATCGGGACAGGCGATCGGAGCGAGAAGATCCGCACCTACAACTTCCCGCAGAACCGGATGACGGACCACCGCATCGGGCTGACGAATCACCAGCTTGCGCAGGTGATGGAGGGGCAGTTGCAACCGACCATCGACGCGCTGATCGCGCACTACACGGCGGAGAAGCTGAAGGCGGAGACCGAGGCGGCCTGATCTTTGACGCGGTGGATCACCGTGCGTATGATCGAACCACCTTCCGGTCTGATCCTGGCTGAAGGCATTTGGCCCTTTCTCTTCTCTATTGGGCCCTTTCTCGAAGATCAGCGCATCTCCAGCGCTTTGACTCCGCGAGACAATTGATCCAACTTAGATGGCATGCCGAGGCTCGATCCAAACGATGTGGCATGTCGAGGAACCCTGCTAAAGATCATGGGACTTCCCTCGAAACTTGAGAGGTGTCTTATCGTCAATTGCTGCGTTAATCGGGTCTGTCGTGCTGAGTTCAAGCATCTTGCCGGCGGTGATCTTTATGCGTTCGAACGGCAGTGCGCGGACACGGAGTTCTTCTGGCTATGTTCCGCGTGTGCGTCCCGGTTTGATCTGTATCTGGATCCGACGGTCTGCGTCTCGCTGAGACCCCGAGGTGATAAAGGACAAGTGCCCCATCCTGACGGCACTCTTCGTCTCGTCGCTCGTGCCGAGCGAAGCATACCATCGCGCCAAGCTGTGCCCGCAGACGACAGCGCGACTGCTACCGAGGATTCAGGTGAGTGGGGCGGCCTTGCGCATTGCCCGCGGCCTTGAGCAAACACTGTCGCCGCACCAGAGAAGCGTCGAATTCCTAGTCGGGGACCTGCCAGCCGGCGATGGTGCCGGCGAGGGTTGCCTTGTCGGTGGAGGTTCCGCTGATGGCTTGTGCCATGGCGGGGAACGCGGCGAGCACCTCAGTGGACTTAGCCCAGACCGGAACGTTTTGCATCGTGTAGCGGTAGGTGACCTTGGTCTCGGGGAAGCCGTTGGTTGGGGTGGGCGGCGTGAAGCTGTCGATGGCGGTGACTTCGCGATGGCCGTAGCAGAAGCGGGGCGCGACGCGGGCTCCGGCGTCGGTGGTGGTGTAGCGGCTGGCGTGGATGTCGCGCTCGACGGCAACGGTGAGGAGCTGCGAGGCGACCAGCGCGTTCATCTGCTTCGTCATCGCCGGGTCAGTGGTCTCGTAGGGGAAGCTTGGCGGGTTGGGGAAGAGGCATTCGGGATGATCGGCGAAATGGGCGTTGAGCCCGACGATGAAGTTTTCCGGAGTTGCCTTCGACTTGGAGTTGCATGCAGCGAGCGGGAGCAGAAGGAATGCGCCGGTGAGCATTGCGATGAGTCTGGACTTACTGGTTCGAGCGGAGAGCATGAACGTACCTCGATTGCACCGATTCTCAATGAGTTGGATGCATATTCTGTGACCGCGTTTGGCGCTGAGTTGTTGGCGAATTGCGATCTTGCTGGGCTGCGACGGCTCAGTAAAAGTCCGCGCAGCTTAGGAAGTAGCCGCAGGTTCGGCAGATGAGCTTGCACCGGCTCTCTGAGAGTCGGGACGAGCAGTTTGGGCAGAAGACCGAATGGTGTTCGGCGGCGATCGGGAAGACCTCTGGGCTGGGCGAGTTCGCGGGTTGCGACGATTCCGTCGGCATGAGGGATAGCGTAGAACATCGGGGAGGATTTTCACTCATCTTTCTTCGCCTTGATTGCGATTGGGAGCATCGAATGGGGTACCGTTTGTATGGGACAATTCTTCAGAACCTTTCGAAAACATTAGGAGAAATGATATGGACCGCAGTGCAAGTGCAGTTTGGAACGGCAGTTTGAAAGAAGGCAAAGGCACGATCTCGAGCCAGAGCGGCGCAATAAAGGCGATGCAGTACAGCTTTGCGGCGCGGTTTGCCGAGGGCGTCGGGACCAACCCCGAGGAGTTGGTTGCGGCGGCGCATGCGGGCTGCTTCTCGATGGCGCTGAGCGCGGAGCTGGGCAAGGCGGGTTTCACGCCGGACTCGATTGAGACGACCGCGGTGGTGACGCTGGACCTGCACGACAAGCCGACGGTGACGAAGAGCCACCTGACGACGAAGGCGAAGATTCCGGGCATCGACAAGGCGAAGTTCGACGAGATTGCCAACGGCGCGAAGGCGGGTTGTCCGATTTCGCGGCTGCTGACGGCGGCGGAGATCACGCTGGACGCTACGCTGGTCTAGGCCGTACCCCCCCGGGGGGGTGGTATGGGCAACTTGCCTAGTTTCAGCGACATGTATTTTTTTTATGTCTGCAAATATCTCGATCTAAACGGGTTACTGGTAAAGCGTACTCACTCCGGGGCCGACCGCTCTCAATCCTCCTGCTTGTATGAAGCCCGGATACTGGATTGAGCTTGGGAACCGCATGCGCGAGCGAATTGAACGCCGCGGTATCCAAGGCTGATGGTCGAGCGAAGGCATATCCCAGGGGCTGAAGCCCGAGCGTGCGGCGGGGTCGGAGTGTCCGGGCTGAAGCCCGGACCTATCTCAGAAGCAACAGCAACAGCAAGGGCAAAGGCAAGGGCAAGGGCAAAGGCAAAGGCAAGGGCAAAGGCAAAGGCA
>PKWK01000350.1 GCA_003133205.1 Granulicella sp.
GCGAAGTACTTCGCGATTATTCCGGCGATGTTCATGGTGGTGTTTCCGCAACTCGCGATTATCAACGTCATGCATTTGCGGTCGCCGGAGTCGGCCATCCTGTCGGCGGTGATCTTCAACGCGCTGATTATTGTTGCGCTGATTCCGCTGGCGCTGCGCGGCGTGCAGTACAAGCCGATGTCGGCGGCAGCGATGCTGCGGCGCAACTTGTGGATCTATGGGGTGGGCGGGATCGTTGCGCCATTCATTGGAATCAAAGCGATCGATATGGTGATAGCTGCGATTCATTTGGTGTGAGGCAGCGAGTTAGCGAGTCAGCAGGTTAGCGAGTCAGCAAGGGATGAAACTATGAAGAAGCACATTGTTACCTCAATTCTGTATACGGTGATCACCGCGGTGCTGCTCGGGATTGGGTATCCGCTGGTGGTGACGGGACTGGCGCGCGTGATGTTCCCGAAGCAGGCGAACGGCTCGTTGATCGAGCGCAACGGCGTGCTGGTGGGGTCGCATCTGATCGGGCAGCCGTTCACTGGGCCGGGCTATTTCTGGTCGCGGCCGTCGGCGGCGGGGAATGGTTACGATGCGGGGAACTCGGGCGGCTCGAACTATGCGCCCACGAACGCGGCCCTGGTGACGCGCGTGGCGGGTACGGTGCAGACGCTCGACCCGAAGGGGACGAATGGCGCGGTGCCCATCGATCTCGCGACGGCGTCAGGCTCGGGACTCGATCCGGACATCTCGCCGGCCGCGGGGTTCTACCAGGTTGCGCGCGTGGCGGCGGAGCGGCATGTCGGCGAGGATGCGGTGCGAAACCTGGTTGCGGCTCACGTTACGCCGCGGCAGTTCGGTCTGCTGGGCGAGCCGCGGGTGAATGTGCTTGAGTTGAATCTGGCGCTGGACGATATGGCGCCGGCGGCTTCGAAGTAGCCAGAGAGATTCAGCGGCGAACCACTACTTCGGCGACGGCTTGCTGACCGTAAGCGGAAACTCCATTGCTCCCATCCTCTGCGAGGACACGTCATAGACTCCCACTCTTACCGTCGCGTCTCCGGGAGGTATGTCCAGCTCCTGATAGAAGGGCAGTCCATCTCGCAGCGCGTCGGCATACACCTTCGGCTCCAGGTCAAGCTTCTCGGTATTCAACACCGAGTTCAGAGGCCGTCCCTGCTGGTCATAGGCAATCACCATGGTCAACAGAAGACCATGGTGCAGGCCGTCCGGAGTCAGGGTTAATTGGGCTGCGTCGATGCCGACGGTGTATCCGAACACGTAGCGGGTAACCGGCCGCAGCAGCTTCGGGTTATCGCCCATCAACTTATCGGTTGCCGACGGCTGGCGTGGGTCCGCCAGCGCTTGAATGCGGAACAGGATGTCGGATGCGGGCGGACCGCCGGGCGCCATCTCCGCGCGAAATACGCTGCCGGCGCGGTCGGTCTGCTCTTTGTCCTGCTGCTTCTGCTTTGCCTCCGAGACTTTCGGATCTTCCGCCACATAGCCGTGACGGTACAGCAGGTTGTATCCAGGTTGATCGAACTTCACCGTGATCTAGTGAAATCTGCCATCGCGTTTCACGCCCACCGGATCGTAAGCGAGGGTGTAGTAGCGGTCGCCATTCGCAATCACCTCCGCCATGGCCGCCTTGAGGTCGCCGGTGTTGTAGATCGCATGGCCGCCGGTGTCGTCTGCGATGGTGTCCATGGTGTCGTGCTCCCGGGTCACCTGGTTAAACGCGAGGTCGGCAGCGTCGGAGCGGTAGTTCTCGTTGCGTAAACTGCTGGCTCCGCCGCTTGCCGGATTCAGCGCCGGATCGCTGAAGAACCTGCGGGCGTCGATGGGATAGACTGCCACCCGTGCCGCTGCCAGGCGCTGAGCCGTTGCCCTCAGGTCCAGCGCATAGTCCCGCATCATTCTGTAGGCATCGGACTGGCTGAAGTCTGGGTCCACGCCGATTGGAAACGATGCGGAAAACCAGATCAGATTCTTCCTGCCGGGCAAGGGGCTGAGATATCTCCCAAGCTCATCCATCGCCTGCAGGGTCAGCTTCACCCGCATATCATCGCCGAACGACGCACTATCGGAGACGAACTGCCGCATCTGGTTGATCGCTCCCAGGATCGCCTGCGTTTGCTCCGGCGAGACATCTGGATTGGTGAGATTGGCCGTCGTCAGCAGTTGATCCTGACGCTTGTCCTCATTCTGCTGCTCGCCCGGAGTAATGAGGAGCGGCGAGACATCGACTCCCTCCATCCTGCCCCGCTGATTCAGCGCGTTCAGCAGCACCGCCGGGTCGGTGGTGAATCCGTTCACCATCCGCAGGTGGGACGCCAGCGTAAAGATGGCGATGCGCGTTCCGGGCGGGATCGCCTTCAGGTAGGAGATCATCTGTCTGCGCACCGTCATCTGATCCTGCGTGGGCGTGTTGAGCGAATCCAGCAGGATGACATTCACGGCGTCGCTCTTGATCTCGGTGGGGAAGTTCGAGTACATCCCCTCTGGCAGCTTCGGCCGTGCTCCGACGAACGTCTGCGCCCCCGCATGTACTTCAAAGTACGAGATTGCCTGCGGCTTGCCGTCCTCCAGAACCGTAAAGTCTTCCTTCTTCAGCCCTTGCACCGCGTGACCCTGATGATCCTGAACAACCACATCCAACAGGACAGTCTGGCTGGTCGCCTTGATCAGGGGCGGAGGAGACGGTTGCGCGGTGGCGGCTGTGGCAAACGCTAACAGATAAATGCCAAAAAGTCGGAAGACCCCTGAATTAGGAAGCCTCATGAATTCGCTTCTCCCCTCGAGCCAAACTCTACGTCAGCTCGCTTGAATCCATATACCTGAGCAAGAATAACTCCCCCGCCGGACATTCAGGCACTTTTGGGTGAACACTGCCGGGAACACATTCTAAGAGCAGTTGTCAGTGTTTAGTTGTCAGTTGAAAGACAACTACAGAGATTCTGAGCTGCGCTCAGAATGACGGCGTGAAAAAAGATCCATGCGGGAGGTGGGCTTGTGGCCGGCCTCCTGCACGGATTTGTTGCTACAACAACCAACAACCAGCAACTAACAACCTGCAACTTCCAACTCGCTTCTAGCGCTTGGGCGATAGCCCGAACTGGATGGAGAGGACGATGCTGCGTCTCGGCAGGATGCTGACGTTGTCGCCACCGGCAATCGGGGTCTGGCCGTTGGTGTTGAACGGATCGGTGTAGGTGGTATTGTTGCCGGCGATGGACATGGTCTGCGCTAGGCCGGTGATTCCGTCGCCGGTAATGCTGCTCTGGTTGAAGAGGTTATTGAAGCTCAGGCGGATCTTGGTCTGATCGAAGCGAGAGCCGCTGCGGACGGTGTAGTTGAGGAAGGCGTTGGTGACGGTGAAGGGATCGATGGTGGCCTGGTTGTGATAGCCGCCGTTGTCCTGGTACATCTGGCCGACGCGCTTGTTGAACAAGCCCATATCGAAGGCTTTGCGCTGGTAGGTTACGCCTTCGGTTTCGATGTCGGAAGGAGTATTGGCGATCCACTGGCCGGAGGGCGCGGTGACGGTGATCTGCGGCGTCGTGGCGTTGCAACCGGTTGCGCCAGTGGTGCAACTGACAGCCTCGGTGCCCGAGTAGCTGGCCCGATCCACACTTGCGTTGAGGTAGACGCTGAGGCCCTTGGTTACGTAAATATTGCTCTCCGCCTCGAAGCCCTGGGTGATGGAGCTGGGCTGCAGGAAGTAGACCGGCTCGCCCGTGGACTGAGGGGTAAACGAGGAGTAGCTGTTATCGAAATGGATGTGGTAATAGTCCGCATCCAGGGTGACTCGTTTCAGCTTCAGTACAGTGCCGCCCTGGTAGGTGGTGTTCTTCTGTTGCTTCGGCAGGGTTGCGACGGGAATTGGGTTGCCCGTGGCGCCCTGGTTGAAGTCGAAGACCCCGGAGGGCGGCACGATGCTGCCTTGAGCGGCCTGAACGTAGGCCGACCAGTTGCTCAAGATGCGGTAGTTGATGGTGGCCGAGGGCAGCGTGGAGAAGTAGCTGCCGCCGTTGGCGATGAAGGCCTTTGGATTCGCCACGGCCGCTGAAGCCGCAAGCGGACCGATCTTGCCTCCGTTGTCGGCGAACTGTTTGGTGCCGATGGTGTAGTAGGCAAACTTGACGCCGGGAGTGATGCTCAGCTTCGAGGTGATGTGAAGCTGGTACTCGGCGAAGGGCTGGTAGGAGTTGGTGACGAAGGTCTCAGAGAAGTTGGGCAGCGGTGCGTCGAGCCAGTTCTGCAGCGGATCGGCGGGATACTGGTGGCGGTTGGTGTTGGCCCACTCGTACCACATACCGGCGTGCAGGATGCCGAACCTCGAAACCTGGTTCAGTTGCGAAGTCTCGCCGTACTTGCGATAGCTGTTGTACTTATCGACGCCGCAGGTGTACTTGAATTTGACGAGGGTGTTGCAGGTGTTGGGGATGGTGACGCCGAGCGGCGCGTAGGTGGTGCCGACGAGAGACGAATTGTCGGTGATGGGCACAGCGTTGGAGTACTTCTCCGAGTTGTCGTAGTCGTAGGTGTAGGGCTTGATGTCCAGGGTGACGTCCTTGCCGAACTCCTTGTGAATGCCGACATACTCGAAGTCGGTGGGCACATGGTAGTTGTTGTACTGGTTGCTGAGGTACAACATCGGGTCGGAGTTGTCGGCCATCAGGAAGTTGATGCCGGAGCCGGCGAAGGGAGCGAGCTTGCCGGTGCAGGTGTAGCTGGCTCCCGCACCGTACATCTGGCATCGCGTGGCGTTGAAGTTCGGCGTGTTGGCATCGAGCCAGACGACGCCGGCGAAGCCCGTGATCACGGTCTTGTCGGAGAGCTTGTACTGTACTTTGAGGGCGCCGGCATCGCGCTTCTGGTGGTTCCAGGTCTGGTAGCCGTCGGAGGTCATGTTGTGAACATCAACATTGAGGCTGAACTTGCCGCCGGAACCGAACGACCCTGAGTCAAATTCGCCGTCGAAGAGCTTGGTGTTGAACGACCCGTAAGAGAAGCCGCCGCGGATGTTCTGGATCGGGGAAAGATCCTTCGACAGCAGGTGAATCGAGCCGCCGAAGGGCGTGGGCCCGATGGTGGACGCCGTGCCGGGCGAGCGGTCGAAGTCGATGCCGCCGAGAAACTGCGAGGGGAAGAAAGCCCAGGAGTGGTGGCTGGGCGTGTTGGTGTCGTAAAAGGGGACACCGTCGAAGTCGATGTCGTAGTCGCCGTCCGGAAAGCCGCGGAAGTAAGTGTTCGACTGGCCCATGCCGACGCCGTCGCTGCTGGTGGTGAAGGTGCCGGGGGCCATCTGGACTGCCTCGCCGTAGTCAGCGACAGGCGACATGAAGTTCTGGATCATCTCCGAGGTGATCTCGGTGCGCGCGGAGGTTTCGGAGAGCAGCGCGTCCATCGGCGCCATCGCGGCGGCGACGGAGTTGGCCTCGCTGGCCTCGACGGTGATCTCTTCAGAGACGTTGCCCAGCGCGAGTGTGACCGGAATGTCGGATGGCTGACCGGCGGCGAGCTGCACGCCGCTCTTCTCGGTGGTGGCGAAGCCGGGCGCGTTGACGCGAATGGTGTACTTGCCCACGGGCAGCGCAGCGATGGCGTACTTGCCCTGGTTGTCTGAGGTCATCTTCTGCGAGACGCCGGTGGTCTCGTTCTTGACCGTCACGTCTGCACCCGGCAGGGGCACTCCGCGCGGATCAAGGACGGTTCCGGAGAGGGTCGCGCTGGATTGCGCGTAAAGAGGCGTCGGCCGAACGACGGTCACGACAGGCAGCGCCAGCAGGGCGCATACAACGATGCGAGCATAGCGAAATAGAGGTGAATGCATAGTGAGGGATTCCCTTCGTGGTGAAACTGAAAGTCAATTGTGGGGAAATATGGGCCTGTTCGAGTCTGCGTCCGCTTTGTCACTGGGGAATGAACGTTGCGTTGCAATCTGGTTACAATCTTTGGGTTTTCAAGGAATCCCGCGCAATGTAACCGGATCGTCACCTTCCGGGCAAGGGTGCGGGGCGGGGGAAGTACAATCAGCGGAATGATCGCTTTCCTGCGCGGCCGCCTGATCTCGAAGACGCCGAACCAGGCCATCGTCGAGTGCGGCGGCGTCGGCTACGATGCCACCATCTCCGTCGCCACGTTCACCTCGCTGCCACCCGAGGGCGCCGAGGCTCGGCTGCACATCTATACCCACGTCCGCGAAGATGCGCTCGCGCTGTTCGGATTCGCCGAGCCGAATGAGAAGCGCCTGTTCGAAAAGCTGCTAACTATCTCCGGGATTGGCCCCAAGCTGGCGATCACCGTGCTCAGCGGCATCGACACCGACCGCCTGGTCACCGCCATCCGCGCCAGCGACCACGCCACGCTGACGCGCATCCCGGGCATCGGCAAAAAGACCGCCGAGCGCGTTGTGCTGGAGCTGAAGGACAAGCTGGACGACATGGCGGTCGCCCCCGCGTCCGCGCCCGCCTCGCACTATGGCCCCGCGGGCGACGATGCGCTGTCGGCCATGGTGAACCTCGGCTACGCTCGGCCCATCGCCCAGCGCGCCATCGAAACCGCCATCGCCAAACACCCCGAGGCGGCAAACGACTTCGAGGTGCTCTTCCGGGCGGCCATGGCGGCGATCCGGTAGGCGGGAACGACTAGTTCGGGTCCCAGAAGCCGATGGGATCCAACGAGTGGCCTTGCAACCGTACTCGTCTCAGCAGCGCGAATCCAATCGGCATCAACACGACAGCGACCAATCCAAATCCAAAGACAAACCCCCACTCATCTCCGAACGAATCGATCTGGCCGTGGTCATAGTTCCAGTTGGAGTAGCTAACCCCGACCTGCTCACCGATTGTGAAGCTCGGCGGATCGGAGCATGCGGAACTCGTCATTACATGCGTGACTCCGTCCACGCTCTGGTACCGGAACTGCGGACAGTAATTTGTTTGTGCAGGTGCACCGGTCTGCATGTCGGCTGCCGTGTGGGTTTCCACGTTTGCGATGACGGTGCCCTGGGTCTTTGAGCTATGCGTCAGGAATGATGCCTCGTAAACAGCGAAGCCAATTGCCAAGAGCAGGAAGCAGGACCCGGTAGTCATACCCGTCCAGCCGAGCCACAAGAAGATCTTCCAGCCGGGGTGTTTCAAGAGTTTCATCGATTGCCATACTAAACCGGCTACCTGCAAACGGTAGAAGTTCTTGACTGAGCGGACAGTGCGGCGCTGTTCCCGGCGGCGGTGCGGTAGGGTAGCATCTGATCACTGATCACTTACCACTGACTTTATGCAAACCATCTACGTTCTCACCACCGGCGGCACCATCGAGAAGATGTATTCGGAGCAGGCCGGCACCGTCGTCAACGACGCCAGCAAGATTGGGCAGTACCTCGACCTGCTGCGCCTGCCGGACACCGACGTCCAGGTGGTCCCCGTGATGAACAAGGACAGCCTGGAGATGACCGCCGAGGACCGCGCGGTGCTGGTCGCGCGCATGTCCACGCTACTTCCGTCCAAATGCCCGATGGTCATCACCCACGGCACCGACACCATGGCCGAGACGGGTATCTATATACAGCGCGCCTTTCCCGGTCTGTCCGTGCCCGTGATCCTCACCGGAGCGATGCGCCCGCTCGGATTCGAACACAGCGACGGACTGCAGAACCTGACCGAAAGCCTGCTGGCCGCGCGCCTGCTCGCGCCCGGAGTCTACATCGTCATCCACGGGCAGGTCTTTCCCGCCGACCGCGCCGTGAAGGACAGAAGCCTCGGAACCTTCGTCGCCAAGGAGTAGACGAGCGGCTTAATTGGCGCGGGCAGGCGCGACCAATGGTCGTGCGGGCGATAGAATCGGTGCATGGCCGTCGCTGAAGCGCAGACGAAGGTGGTGCATGCGGTGTGCTCGCATGATTGCCCCGACTCGTGCGGTGTGCTGGTGACGGTGGAGTCGCTGGTGGGCGCGGACGGCCGCAAGTCTGAGCGCGCGGTGAAGGTGGAGGGCGACCCGGCACATCCCGTGACGCAGGGCTTTCTCTGCGCGAAGGTGGCGCAGTATCTCGAGCGCGTGTACTCGCCCGATCGGCTGCTCTATCCCATGCGCCGCAAGGCGGGTGCGACCAAGGGCCCGGCCGGCTATGGCGGGGCTGGATCGGGAGGTACAAGGGGTCGCGAGGCCGACGCCTTCGAGCGCATTAGCTGGAACGATGCGTTAGACCACATCGCCGCAAAGCTGAAGTCTATCGCTGCTGAGTTTGGCCCCGAGAGCGTTCTGCCCTACTCCTACGCGGGCACCATCGGCCAGCTTGGCTTCGGGTCGATGGACCGCCGTTTCTTCCACCGCATGGGCGCCTCGCAACTCGCGCGCACGATCTGCTCGGAGGCTGGCGGATTGGCGCTGAAGAGCGTCTACGGCATCAAGCTCGGCACGCCGCCCCAGGACTTCGTCCACGCCGGCATGATCATCGCGTGGGGCGCGAATATCCACGGCAACAACATCCACCTCTGGCCCTTCATCGAGGAAGCCCGCCGCAACGGTGCGCGGTTTGTGGTGATCGATCCGTACAAGACGCGAACGGCGGCGCTGGCGGACGAGCACCTCGCCATCCGCCCGGGCACCGATACGATGCTCGCGCTCGCCATCATGCACGAGATCTTCCGGCTGGGGCTCGACGACGCGGCGTATCTGGAGGCGTGCACGATCGGAGCGCAGGCACTCCGCGAACATGCGTTGAAGCCCGAGCATTCACCGGAGTGCGCGGCTGAGGTCACGGGGATTGCGGCCGAGACGATTGTCGCGCTCGCGCGGAGTTACGCGAAGTGCTTGGAGCAGACGGGCAAGCCCGCGGTGATCCGCCTCAACTACGGCATTCAGCGCGCGGAGTACGGCGGCACCGCAGTGCGCGCAGTCGCCATGCTGCCGCTGCTCATCGGTGCGTGGAAGCACAAGGGCGGCGGCCTGCAGCTCTCGACCAGCGGCGCGTTTCCGTTCAACGAAGATGCGCTGCGGATGCCCGAGCTGATGCAGGCGAGCCCGCTCGGCCGTAAGGCGCGCACCGTGAATATGAGCCGCCTGGGCCATGCGCTGACGGAGCTTGGCACGCCTGGCCACGAAGCTGATGGCCCACCCGTCAAAGCTCTGTTCGTCTATAACTCGAACCCCGCCGCGATCGCGCCCAACCAGAACGCCGTCCTGCGCGGCATGATGCGGCCGGACCTGTTCACCGTCGTCCACGAGCAGTTCTTCACCGACACCGCCGACTACGCCGACATTCTGCTGCCCGCGCCCACCTTCCTCGAAGTCAAGGATGTGCAGGGCGCGTACGGCCACCTCTTCGCGCAGGTCTCGCAGCAGGCGATCGCCCCCCTCGGCGAGGCGTGGAGCAATGTCCGCGTCTTCGGCGAACTGGCGCGCCGCATGGGCTTCACCGAGCCGTGCTTCGCGGACACCGACGACGACCTGATCGACCAGGCTCTTAATACAGAGGACCCGTGGTTCGCCGGCATTACCCGCCAGCGGCTGGAGCGCGAGGGGCACATCCCGCTCGCGCTGCCCGTGAACGCCGAGGGCGACGCGCTGCCGTTCTCCACGTCCGACTGGTTCCGCACGCGCAGCGGCCGCGGCGAGCTGACTCCGGTGCCCGTCTTCGTCGCGCCGGCCGAATCGCGCGGCGGCACCGTGGCGCGAAAAGGCGCAACGGGGAGGGCTTACCCGCTCGAGTTCCTGCCGCGCAAGGCGGACAACTATATGAACTCCACCTTTGCCAACATCCCGCGCCACCAGCGGATGGAGGCCCGCACCACGGGCACGCTCGAGATGCACGCGGTGGACGCGGCGGCGCGCGGGCTGGCGACCGGCGACACGGTCGAGATCTTCAACGATCGCGGCAGCATCTCGCTGCACGCCCAGGTTGGCGATACGGTCCCGCAGGGCGTGGTCGCGGCCCGCCTGAACTGGAACAAGCTCTCCGGCCTGAACGGGCACAGCGGCGCCAACGTGAACGCGCTGACCAGCGAGACGCTCACGGACATCGGCGCCGGCGCGACCTTCTACTCGACTCTGGTCGAAGTGCGGAAGGCCGCGCAGAGCTGAATATCACCAGGTGCTACACTAGAACGGTAATGGCAAACCAGGTTGGTCAATCGGAACGGGTTTTCAAGACAGCTTGGTTTTCCAAAGCGGCCAGGAAAGCACACATTGCGGATGACGAGCTTTGTTAAGCGGTCCGGCAAGTAATTTTGGGGCAAGCCGATGATTTGGGCGGTGGAATCTTCAAGAAGCGCCTGGGAAAGAACATGTACCGCTCCATCCTACTTGCCAAGGGACGACAGTTTTGGGTCTATGAATACCTGTTTGCCAAGAAAGACCTCGCAAATATCGAGGACGTCCAGTTGGGTGGTTTCCGGAAACTTGCCAGCGTCTACGCGGCATTGACTGCCCAACAGATTGATCGGCTGATTCGCGAGAAGGACTGGTTTGAGATATGCAATTGAGTGTGCGGCGGAGGTATGTGATGACGACGAAGCGTAAATTCACAAACGGCGCCTCTGAGGCCATTCACTCCTCGGCCTCGGCGATGTTCAAAGTGGGCGCCATCGACAAAGCCACCATGCGAAGTTTCGATGAATCGTGCCTGGCTACCCCCGCTCCGATCAAGCCCCATCAGATCAAACAGCTTCGCGAAAGCCAGCGAGTCAGCCAGCCGGTATTTGCCCGCTATCTTAACACCAGCGAGTCCACGGTAGAAAAGTGGGAAACCGGTGCAAAAAAACCGAGCGGCATGGCTTTGAAGCTGCTGATGATCGTCCAAAAGCACGGCCTGAAAATGCTTGCTTGACCGTACCCGACTCGCGCCGAGCGGCACCACTCCCATATAATCGAACTTTCCCCACGGGAGCTGCTGGGGCGTAATTCTGACAGCAATGAGGGTGTGCGTATCTTTACCGTAAAGCGAGTGAGCGGAAGTTTCCTGGGCATCAAGCTAAAGTCTGTGCGCACGCGCTTCAGCCGCTCTCGCATTGCTCCTGCCGTTGCCGTTCTGGCCTCTCTGGCCGCGATTCCGTTTTTGCCCGTGCAGACGCTTTGGGCGCAGGCTACCCTGCAGAACACGCCCGCCCTCGCATCCGATACGGCCCTCGGCGCCCAGGCGCTCTGCCAGCCCCAGGTCATCGGCGTTCGCAGAATCCCCAAAGACTCTGTTCTCGCCCGCATGTCCAGCCATCAGGGCGATCCTTACGATCCGGCCACCGTCGAGCGGGACTTCAACTCCATCTGGAACACCGGCTACTTTGAAAAGCTGCAGATCGAGCGCGTCGACACTCCGACCTGCGTGCAACTGGTGGTCTATGTCCGCGAAAAGCCGACCATCCGCACCATCGAATACACCGGCCTCAATGCGGTCACCCTCTCCGATGTGCAGGAGCGGTTCAAGAAGGCCAAGGTCGGCCTGACCGTCGAGAGCCAGTTCGATGCGACCCGCGTCATGCGAGCCGTGGTGGTGCTGAAGGACCTGCTCTCCGAGCACGGACACCAGTTCGCCACGGTAACCCCCGTCTACAAGACGATCCCGCCGGCGGCCGTGGGTATCACCTTCAAGATCAAGGAAGGCCCGACCGTCAAGGTGGGCAAGATCGCCTTCGACGGCAACTACAACATCAGCGACCGGATCCTGCGCGAATCCATGATGAACTCGAAGCCCATCGGGATACCGCACTCGATCATTCTGGAAAACCTGTTCGCCCGCACGTTCGACGCGAGCAAGCTGGACGAGGACACGGAGCGGGTTCGCCAGGCCTATCGCAACCGCGGCTACTTTATGGCGGAGACCAGCGAGGCGCAGACCCATGTGCGCGACGCGGGCGGCCTGAACTGGTTCACGCTGCATCCCTCCACGGGCAAGCGCATCGACATCCTGATGCCGGTGGAAGAGGGCGACCGCTACAAACTCGGCGGCATCACCTTCAGCGGCAACAAGATGTTCACCAACACCAGGGCGCTGCGGGCGCAGTTCGCGCTGAAGGACGGCGATTGGTTCAACGCGACCCTCTTCGGCAAGGGCCTCGAAGCATTGCGCAAGGCGTACGGCAGCCAGGGCTACATCAACACGGTCGCCAACCCGGTGCCGCGCCGCGACGACGTCAAAAAGCTCGTCTATTGGGACATCGGCATCGAAGAGGGCAAGCAGTTCTATGTCTCGCGTATCGAGTTCAGTGGCAATTCCGTCACGCGCGACAAGGTGATCCGGCGCGAACTCCTGCTCCAGGAGGGCGAGGTCTACAGCAGCCAGCGCTGGGATGTGTCCATCCTCCGGCTGAACCAGTTGGGCTACTTCGATGTGCTGAAGACGGAAGACGATACCGAGACCCGCCAGAATGCGGACGAGGGCACGGTCGACCTGCTGCTGAAGGTCAAGGAGAAGGGCAAGAACTCCATCGGCGTCAACGGCGGAATCAGCGGATTGTCAGGCACCTTCGTCGGCCTCAACTACGAGACCAACAACTTCCTCGGGCTCGGCGAGACGCTCTCGGCGAACGCGAATATCGGCGATCTCTCGCGCAACCTGAGCTTCGGATTCAACGAGCCCTACCTGCGCAACAAACCAATCTCGGTGGGCGTCGAAGTGTTCACCCGCAAGTTCGACTACAACCCGGCCAAGGCGTATTCGATCGCCAATGGCGCGAGCGCCAACGTGTCGACCGCGCAGTCGTCCCTGCTGACTAACTACAACACGGCGACCACCGGATTCACAGTCTCGGCCAGCGAGCCGTTGAAGCATCTCTGGTCTACCCGCGGAGTGAGCCGCGTGGGTATCACCTACGCCCTGTCGCGCGCGTCGGTCACCACGTTCAACGACAATACCCGCAACGTATTCCAGTCGCTGGCATTCCGTTCCGGCGTCGAAGGTCCCAACCAGTTGAACGGCATCATCACGTCGACGATCTCGCCCAGCTTCAGCTACTCCGGCCTCGACCGCGCAGTAGGACCGCACTCCGGCCGTGATTTCAACGTGTCCGTGCAGATTGCGGGCGCGGGCGGCAACGTGAAGTACATCTCGCCGGTCGCCAGCTTCCGCCAGTTCTACCCGATGAAGGGTCTCCGGATCAATCCGGAAGGCCGCAACGTCCTCGGCATGCGTATCCAGTTGGCTCACGTCAACGGCTTCGGTGGCGAGGTCGCTCCGCCGACCAACCGCATCTATGGCGGAGGCGAGTCGGATATCCGCGGCTTCGACGTCCGCGCCGCGTCGCCGTACACGTTCATTCCGGTCAAGGTGCAGTTCAACCTGACCAACCCGGACGGATCGACCATCCCGCGCGATCCCACCAACCCGAACCTGGGCAATATTCAGATCCCGCTTCCCATCTACCGCCTCGTGTCCGTGGGCGGCGACACCCAACTGACGACGAACTTCGAGTACCGCATCCCTATCGTCAACCAGGTGACCTTCGCCTTCTTCACCGACTTCGGCGTTACCGGCGATCTGCAGCAGGGACAACTCCGGCAGAGCGTGGCCGGCGCGTCGGTGCTCTCGAGCCCGCTCTATGGCTGCCCGACCTTCGTCAATGGCGCGTGCTACGGCGGCATTGCGGTGCCCTCGTTCTCGCCGCTGCAACTGGCGCCGGTCCCGCATACCAACTTCGTGCCCCGCATGTCGACCGGCGCGGAGTTGCAGGTCATCCTGCCCATCGTCAACGCACCGTTCCGACTCTATTACGCGTACAACCCGCTGCGGCTATTCGAGGACGTTCCGCAGCAGTTGGCGGTGAGCAATTCGGTCTTCCGCAGCATGTTCCCCAACAACGGAGCCGGACTCTACAGCTATCAGCAGGCGCTGCAACTCTACGGTCCGTCCTACCAACTGCGCGAGCCGCGCAAGACCTTCCGGCTGACGGTGAGCACGACGTTCTAGGGACAGGGTTCGAGGTTCGAGGTGCCAGGTTCGAGCGGAAACGGCGAACTAACTTCAGCAACGAAATAGGGCTGCCACAGTGGGCAGCCCTTTTCATCGTGCGGAATCGGATTCTCGAACCTAGTAGCTGCGCTGGTACATGCGCGAGATGCGGTCGTGCCAGGTCAGGCGGTCCTCGTCGAGCGCGGCCCACAGGAAGCCCAGGCCCAGCGGGCACGCCGAGAGCAGCATCGCGAGGCCGCGTCGCCGGATCGCCCGGCGCGTGGGGTTCTCGTCGTCGAACGTGCATAGCGCAATGCGCGCGCAGCGCATCCCCGGAGTGGCCTCGGAGAACCAGAAGAAGAGCACCTGGTAGAGCAGAACCAGGAACGCGACCGCGACCGCGCCGGTCACCGCAATCAGATTCAGCGGCAGTCCCGTCTGGCCCGCGAGCCACTTCGCCATCTGGCCCAGAATCACGTGCAGCGATGCGCCTGTTCGCCACGGGATGGAGCGGTCCGAGATCGCCACAAAGGTGGCCGCAAACGCGAGCAATCCCACCAGCACAATCGCGCCATTGATTGCGGCGGCCATCGCGCGGCGTCCCATCGTGGCCACGTACAACTGCGGGACGGCGCGGCCGCGGGAGTCCGCGATGCTGTCCTCGGCGTCCGCTCCCAGCGCATGGCCGTAGGAGTCCGGCGCATAAGCGTGGTCGCCGTCGTCTGTCGTCTCCGCGGCCTCGGGCGGCGTGTCCAGCCAGATCGCGGTCCATTGCGGCGTGGAGGCGTTGTCGGATTCGGCAGCGGGACTGGTCGAAATCTGCGCCGGATCCACCTCGAAGATGCGCAACTGGCCGTCTCCCGGGGCGGCGGCTGCCTCATCGCGCAGCGGGCCTTCCGCATAGCGCGGGCGGGCCTTGCGCGACGCAATCAGTTGCCGGGGAAACTCAATCAGGTTTGCGGGCAGCGGCACCGGCGGCCCCGCGGGCTCCTCGAAGACCGGAGCCTGGCGGAACGCGATCTCTTCATCGAGCGCCCTCGCTTCGGCCTCGTTCCGCTCTTCGTAATGGTTCGCGCGCCCGGCAATAGCACCGCGTCGCGATGCCCCGAGATAAACATGCGCGGCGCTGGCAGCGTCTTCGTACAGCCGCACCGTCAGTCCGGCGGGAGCCTGGAGGCTTGCGCTTGCAGGGGCTACGGCTTCATAGGCCGCCGAGAGCCACGTCTTGCTTAAGGGCACGCGTTCACCCGTGCCATAGACCCGTTGCTTGCGATGGGGCTGGTAGCCCGGGGTTTCAACCCCGGGTCTCCCCTGAGGTACTCTTTCCCGCGGGGTGCCGGCTCTTTCCGAAGTTCGTACAGCCGACGCTTCCGCAAGAGCTTCTCCAGGCCCCAGATCCGGCCACAGATCGAGCGCAACCCCGCCGCCCTCTTGAGATTCGCAGTGAAGCGCGTCCGCGCCGCCGTTGGGGACATTCTCGCGGACCGCAAGGTCCATCGCAGCTTCGTCAAACTCATCCAGCAGTCTCTGCTGCGCCACCACCACTGCCTGCGCGTTCAGCGCGGCAACTTCGGCTGCGGCGTGCGCCTGCTGGATGGCCCGTTCGGCCTCGGCGGCGAGAAAGGCGCGATAGCTGGGGGTGTGGGCGTAGCGCTCGGCGACCGCGGCCGCGATGCGCGCGGATCGCGTCTTGGCAGGGCGAGGTGTCTCCGGCGAAAGGTCCAGTCTTGACTCTGTCTGAGCACCCGCACGACGCCTGCGGTGCGCGGCCAGGCGTTCGGCAACCTGCTGCCGCAGCGCGTCTGCCGATGCGACCCGCGTAGGCCCGGCGTCCGCAACATCGGGCCGGCCCGCGCCAGTTGCGGATTCACCGGCAACTTCGGCGACTACCGGGTCCTCGATTGTGTTAAGCAGTGCGGAGCCCATTTTGCTCAAACCCAAACTCACTTCCGTGAAATCGTCTAATGAGCAATCTCAGGGTTTAATTGCCCTTTGGTTGCTGTGTTCAGGGTGGCTTTTCCTTGAGGGAAAAGCCACTCCGGTTTCGTTGGCCCCGGGTACAGCAACCCTGAGATTGCTATACCCTCAAAGGGTGGTGCGTGTGACAAAACTGAACGTCCGGCAGCCAGCGATCGAGCAGAGAACGGGTCCGTCTTCCGCGTTGCCGTGCCAATTCGCAGCGTCCGTCTCAGCGCTCTCAGGATCGCCTTGCCGGGATGCCGGTCGCCGGCGTGGCGGCCATTTTTCCGCGGCAAGAACTCTGTGGAGCATCTGCATCTTCATAAGTATCACGGGGCTCAGCGCAAATCGCGCGCATCTCGCGGCGCAACAGGTGACGACTGTGGCACCTCCGCCTGCAACGGCACAAACAGACGTCGCCGAACCCGCCGGTGCCGCCTCCGCTGCGCCTCAACCTCAGACTGCCTTGCCCGACGCGCCCGGCGCCGCGCAATATCCGGACGCCGAGCCCATCCCGCTGCCGGGTACGCCCGTCTCCATCGTGACCGGGCCCAACAGCGTCCAATCGCACGCGGGCACCGTCTTCACGCTCGACCGCGGGGCGTGCATAGATAAGGATGCCTTCCCGTCACTCTGCGGCGTGGTCATCACCTTCCGCGACCGCGTGCTCCGTGCCGACCACATCGAATACGACACCGACAGCGGCGACGTCACCATGACCGGCCACGTCGTCGTAACCATCGCAGCGACCAACGAACACATCGAGGCCAGCCACGGGACGGTCAACGTGAACACCGAGACGGGCCGTTTCTACGATGTATCCGGCTCGGTGGGCCTGAAGTCGGCAACGGCGGCAGGCGGCGCTCCCTCCACCCCCCAGCGCGCGGTATACGCCAATGAGAACCCGTTCCTCTTCACCGGCAAGATGGTGGTCAAGACTGGCCCGCGCCAGTTCCAGATCTACGGCGGCACGTTTACCTCGTGCCAGTTGCCGCGTCCCGACTGGCTCCTGTCCGGCGCGGAGTTCAGCGTGGATGGAGACAAGGCGCACGCGACCAACAGCGTCTTCCACATCCTGAGCCTGCCGCTGCTGTGGCTGCCCTACGTCACCCATCCGGTCGACACCAGCAATCGCCAAACCGGGATTCTGATTCCCGAGATCGGCTTCAACTCCGCCGCCAAGGGAGACACCATCGGCGAGCAGCTCTACTGGGTCATCAACCGCAGCACCGACCTCACCGTGGGCTCCATCTACTATTCGGCGCGCGGCTATGAGCAGACCGCCAGCTTCCGCTACCGCGGCCTCGGGCAGGACTTCGTCAAGGCGCATTACAGTGGGCTGCAGGATCGCGGCTACTTTCCCGGCGGAGGCCCGGTCTACGTCAACCAGAGCGGCACCGACCTCCTCTTCTCAGCGCGGCACGATCTCATCGCCGAGGACAACTCTGTCCCCGCCGAGGGGCCCCCCATCCGCACCGCGCCGGTCCAGGCCCGGATGGTCGCCGACGTGGAGTACCTCAGTTCGTTCCTCTACCGCGAAGCCTTCTCCTCAAACTTCAACCAGGCGGTGTCGAGCGACGTCGTCTCCACCGTCTACGCCACGCGAGAGTGGGACGGCATGGCCGCATCGCTGGAAGGCGACCGGTACCAGGGTGAGAAGCGGGTCGCGACCACCCTCCCGCTGCAAGCCGAGGAGCAGGTGCACATCTTTCACGCGCCGGCACTGGAGCTTGCCGCAGCCGACCATGCAATTGGATCAACCGGGCTCGAATGGAGCCTCGATAGCTCGCTGGCGGCGTTGAAGCGTTCGCAGCCGAACTTCGAGACCAGCGGCATGATCGAGCGCCTGGATCTGCATCCCGAGATTGCGTACCCGATGGGCGGGGCCGGATGGCGCGTCCGGCCCGCGCTCGCGGCCCGCGAGACCTTCTATAGTCGCAGCCGGTTCGCAGCCGAGCCGGGTGTGGCCGGGCCGCCGGTCGAGAGCACTACCCCGCTCAACCGCGCCAACGTCGAGCTGCAGTTCGACGTGCGTCCCCCGGTGCTGGAGCGGACCTTCGACTCGGGCTTCGTGAGGAACCTGCTCCGCCACGACGTCAAGCACACCATCGAGCCGGAGCTGGTCTACCGCTACGTCCACGGCATCGGGAACTTCGCCAACGTACTGCGCTTCGACTCGGTCGACATCGTTAGCGATACCAACGAACTGGAGTACGGAGTGACCCAGAGGCTGTTCCTTCGCCGCACCGGCAATCAGCCGTGCCGCGCGCCGGGGGCCACCGCGGACGCCACCGAGATTCTCGGGTCGGCCGGCAAGGATGCGGACGCCATCGAAGACCCCGGCCAGGCGGCGGGCCGCGTGGAATCCGCCGATCCGATCTGCGGAAGCCGCGAATGGATCAGTTGGCGCGTGGCGCAGAAGTACTTCTTCGATCCGAACTTCGGCGGCGCGGTCGTGACCAATGGCCCGCGCAGCATCCTCGAGACGACGCTCGATTTCTCCGGAATCTCCTTCCTCACCGGCCCGCGCAACATCTCGCCGCTGACCTCGCGCCTGCGCGTCCGAACGTCGGAGAAGGCCGATGTGGAGTGGGACTTTGACTTCGACACCTGTTCCGCCCGCGTATCTCCCAGCTCAACCGCGTTCTCGCAGCCGTGCCAGAAGAAGTTCACGTCGAATAACGTCTTTGTGGACGTGCATCAGGGCGATCAGGCTCGCAGGCCCCTCTTCGGCGGAATCAGCTACGCCCGGCTCAACGCTCCGGCGCGCTCGTATGTGGACGGCGTTCTGTCGTCGGTGGCGAACTTCAACCAGATGCGCGTGCTGTTTGGTTTCGGCAAGTCGACCCGGGCAGGGCTGAGCGCGGCGGCGTACGCGGGCATCGATATCGACCTGGGCACCGTCCAGTACGGCGCTATCCAGACCTCGTACAACTGGAACTGTTGCGGCGTCAGCGTCGAGTACCGCAAGTACGAGCTGGGCACGGCGCGTAACGACAATGGCTACAAATTCAATTTCACGCTCGCCAACATCGGCAGCGCAGGGAACCTCCGCCACGCCGACCAGGTGTTTTAGGGGCGTCCGGCTGAAAGCGAATCACAGAGGACACAGAGACACATAGAGAGCACAGAGAGTGAGTGGAGTGAGTTTGCCTGCGTTCTCTCTTTTCCTCTGTGTCCTCTGTGATTCGCT
>PKWK01000259.1 GCA_003133205.1 Granulicella sp.
GATTCTCCCCAGGCCGGAGCTGGCCCTGCCTGATAGAGCGAAGCACCAGTGGGGTCTACTCCGGCAACGCCTTGCTTCCGTTTACCTGGAACGTTGCGTTCACCGCCGGCGCTCCTGTGTCAGGCTGGCCGCCGCCGATCGAGATGGTGTATATGCCCTGGGGGATGATGGGATCGCCGTCAGTGGTGACCATCATCAGGTCGCGGTCCTTCAACTGGAACTCGACCTGCTGCGATTCGCCTGGCTTGAGGTGAATGCGCTTGAAGCCGCGCAGAGCGCGGAGTGGGGCACCGGGCACGTCAGGGAAGGTGAGGTAGACCTGAGCGACCTCGTCGCCCTCACGGTCTCCGGTATTGGTGACGGTGGCCTCGGCGACCAGCGGATCGCCCGCATTGATTGCGGTCTGGGGCAGGGTGAGCTTGCTGTAGGAGAACTTCGTGTAGCTGAGGCCATAGCCGAACGGATAGAGCGGCTTGCCCTTGAAGTAGCGGTAGGTGCGGCCTTCCATGGAGTAGCTCTCGAAGTTCGGTAGCTGGCTGAGGTCCTTGTAGAAGGTGATCGGGAGGCGGCCGGCGGGATTGTTCTTGCCGCTCAGCGTCTCGGCCACGGCGGCTCCGCCCTCCTCACCCGGATACCAGGCCTCGAGGACTGCGTTGGCGTGGTCGTTGATCCAGCTGACGGCCAGCGCGCTGCCGTTGATGAGGACGGCCACGACCGGCTTGCCGGTAGCGGCGACGGCCTCTACCAGGGCCTCTTCCGGTGCGGGCAGTTCGATGCTGGTGCGGTCGCCGCCGAGGAAGCCGGGGATGTTGACCTGCATCTCCTCGCCTTCGAGGGAACTGGTGATGCCGACGGCGGCGAGCACGACGTCGGCGGTCTTCGCCGCCGCGATGGCCTCGGGAGCAGGCGCGTCATTCACCTTGGCCCAGATGAGTTGGGCGCGGGGGCCGGGGGCCGCAGGGGCGTTGGGACCGCCGCCGGAGTTGACGAAGATGCTCAGCTCCGACTTGTGCCCCTTCTCGAGGTGGATGCGGCCGATCCTGGCGTCCGGTCCGTTCTGCATGGTGAGGGGCGCGCCGTCGACGGTGATGCGGGGGAAGCCGGCGCCGCGAATGCCGATGAAGTAGTCGCCGGAGTCGGATACCGTAATGAAGCCGGTGTAGTGGACACTGAAGGGCCGGTTGGCGACCTGGGTGGGCAGATTGCTGCCGGTGATGTCGATGTTGGGCTCGACCCGCGTGGCGATCACGGGCAGGCTGGGTGGCGGGTTGGCTCCGCCGCCACCTCCGCCAAAGCCGCGGCCTCCGGCGGACTCACTGTATTCGGCCTTGAGACCAGGCTTGCCGTCGGGGGTGGTGAGGCAGTTGTTCGGAACCGGAGTCCCATCGCTGCGCAGGAACTGGGTGCCAGGGATGTAGGTGATGCTGGCGTTGGGGAACTCCGCCTTGAGACCTTCCATCACCGAGACGATGTGGGTGGGCGTACCGGCGTAGTTGCCGATGAGCGGACGGGTCTGGTCGGCGAGCGGTCCGACGACGAGAATCTTCTTCATCCCGGGCTTGAGCGGCAGGGTTCCATCGTTCTTCAGCAGGACCAGGGACTCATTGGCGAGTTTGCGGGCCATGGCGCGGTGCTCGGCGCTGTCCAGCTCCTTTTCGTCGATTTTGTTGTACGGCACCATATCTGGCGGATCGAACATGCCCAGCTTGATGCGCGCGGTGAAGAGCCGGACGACGGCCGTATCGATCGCGCTTTCTGAGAGATATCCCTGCTGCACGGCATCGATGAAGGGCTTGTAGTCGGTATTGTTTCGGCCGGGACCGCCGCCGTAGCACTCGTTGTCCATGCCGCGCTCCAGCGAGATGGCCGAGGCCTCGGCCTGCGTGGGCCGGTAATGATGGCCCGTAAAGATGTCGCGGACCGCGTCGCAGTCGGAGACAACATATCCCTCAAAGCCCCACTTGCCGCGCAGCTGGTCCTGCAGGAGGTATTCATTGGCGCAGGCGGGCTCTCCGTTGATGGCGTTGTACGCGCACATGATCGACCCGGCTTTGCCCTCAGTGATGGCGGCGCGGAAGGCAGGCTCGTAGGTGTCGACCTCATCATGCTTCGGCACATCGACGTCGGCGAAGTGGCGGGTCGGCTCCGGCCCGCTATGTACGGCGTAGTGCTTGGGCGTGGCGATGGTGAGGTAATACCGCGGGTCGTCGCCCTGCATGCCGGTGACGAAGGCGACGCCCATGCGCGCGGTGAGGAACGGATCTTCGCCGTAGGTCTCTTGCCCGCGCCCCCAGCGCGGATCGCGAAAGATGTTCAGATTCGGAGCCCAGAAGTCGAGACCACCCTGGATACCGACGTGATTCTCGCGGACGCTTTGGACGTGCTTGACGCGCCCCTCAATTCCGATGTAGCCACCCATGACGTGGACGTTGGGCGTATCGAAGGTCGCGGCGAGTCCAATCGGCTCGGGAAACTCGGTCACGCCCTGATTGATCACTCCGTGAAGGGCCTCGCTCCACCAGTTGTACGCAGGAACGTTCAGTCGCGGAATCGCGCGTGCGCCGTTCACCAGCTGCGAAGCCTTCTCTTCCAGAGTCATGCGGTGAACAAGGTCGATGGCCCGCTCTTGCGGGGAAAGCGCAGGCTTCAGATAAGCAGGTTGATCGGCACTCTGGCTCCGCATCGGGCTCGTCATCGCCAGCGCGGCAATCATTGCAACAAACATCCGCACATTTCTTATTCGCATAAATCTCCTGTGAAACTAATTCTCTCGACCAGGTAAGCCTTAGCTATTGAATGCATGAGGAACCAATCGATTCGTGCGCCACCGAGATCTTCCAGATCTTCGGGGTTTACCTTTTTCCTGCGATAGCCCTTGATCAAAACCTCGATAAAGCTAACGCACACCTATGCTCTTTTGAGGAGCTGTTTGGACTCGATTATTTCCCGTGTTGAACGCTTCGTGCCCGAGACTCGAGAACTCCAATTTGTAAGTCTTCCTCTTTGCAAGCTGCAGGTCCACCGTGCCCGAATCATCTTCATGCACCCATAGCCCATGGCCCTCAGCAGTTACAGACTTGAGGTGCTGGCCCTCCGGCAGATGCACCCGGAACAACTGGTCCTGCTTCGGCTTCCAAGTGGCATCGACAAGGTGATTGCCGGACCACTGCATCGCAACCTCTGCATCGCCCCGGACATGCACGCCCGTGACCGAACCCTCGGCCCACTCCTGAGGAAGCGCAGGCAGCAGGTCCACCTCGACGCGATCGGGATACCAGCGCGACTGGATGAGCGCCTCAAGCATGCCATTGGCTGCCCCCAGGTTGCCATCGATCTGGAAGAGCCCGGGAGGATGCGTGTCCATCAGGTTCGGAAATGTGGATTGGCGAAACATCACCTGCATGCTCTCGTAAGCCTGCTTACTGTCATGCAAATGATCCCAGTAATTGATAACCCAGGCGCGCGACCATCCGGTCTGGCCGCCGCCGTGGGCCAGCCGCCGCTCGAGCGTAGCGCGTGCCGCAGCCGCAATGTCCGGCGTCTTGTCCAGCGAGATCTGCGTGCCGGGGAACAGCGCCCAAAGATGCGAGATATGGCGATGGCCGGGCTCGCTCTCCTCGTAGTCGTACTGCCACTCCTGCAACTGGCCCAGCTTGCCGAACTTGAACGGCGGCAGCTTACTCAGCGCATCCGCGACCTGCTTCTGGAATGCCGGGTCTTCGCCGAGAATCCTGCCCGCATCCAACGTGCGGCTGAACAGCTCGCGCGTGATCTCGATATCCATGGTCGGGCCCATCGCGAGCGAGTGGCGGGTGCCATCGGGAAGGCGGTAGGTGTTCTCCGGTGAGAGCGATGGCCCGGTCACCAGATGCCCTGAACCATCGTCCACCAGATAGTCCAGAAAGAACAGCGAAGCATCGTGCAAAATCGGCCATGCGCGGTCCTTGAGAAATTGCTTATCGCCGGTGTATGCGTAGTGATCCCACGCATAAAGCGAAAGCCATGCACCGCCCATCGGCCAGATACCCGAGCCGATGATGTCGATCGGATCGGCGTCTCCCCAGAGATCGGTGTTGTGGTGAATCACAAAACCACGTGCCTTGTAGTAGGTCTGCGCTACCTGCATGCCTGTGCCGCTCGTGGGCGTGCGCACCATGTCGATCAGGTTGATCAGGGGCAGCATAGTCTCGCTCAGGCCAGCCGGCTCTGCAAGCCAATAATTCATCTCCGCATTTACATTGATGGTCCACTTCGATCCCCACGGATTGCTGATGCCGGACGCCCAGATACCCTGCAGGTTCGCCGGCAGTCCATCTGGACGCGAAGAGCTGATGAGCAGGTAGCGCGCGAACTGGAAGTAGAGCTGCTGCAGCCCGAGATCATCGCCGCCCGCCGAGACGCGCTGGATACGCTCGTCGGTAGGAAGATCGTAGTTGGTGTCCTGCAGCCCGCCAAGATGCAGGCTCATGCGCCGAAAGATTGGCTGGTACACCGCCTCATGGCGCTCCAAGATCTGGCTCGGTGACCGAGTCCGCGCCTTCGTCAGCGCCGCCTCGCACTGTTTCTCCGGATCGCCGCCCTGGAACGGCCCGCCTTTGAAGTCCGTCGCCGCGGCGATCAGAATGGTCACCGAGTCCGCGCCATCGACCACGAGCTCCGAGCCATCCGCGCGGACCGTGCCGCCCGCCGGCAGAACCAGCGTCTCTCCCGCGAACCGGATCTGGTCCTTGTGGTCCGGTCCCTCCCGCAGCACCAGGGTGTTTCCGCCACTGGTTCGCACGGCAAAGTCCGCCGGCCGGTCCATGCTCACACGGAAGCTCAATGCGCTCTTGCGGTCCGCCGTGAGATGTGCCACGATCACCTGATCCAGCACGGAGGCGAAGATCTCGCGCGTGTAGTTGACGTCGTTCATCGTGTACGTCTCGCGCACCACGCCGGTATCGAGATCGAGCTGCCGCCGGTAGTCCGTGACGGGCGACTTGTTCGTCGCGCGCAGGTATAGGTCCCCGAGTGTGCTGTAGCTTGGCATGCCGGGAGGCCGCCCGATCATGCAATCTTTGGCCAGCTTCTCCGCCGCCGAAATCTTCGTGCCGTCAACTCCCTTCGAGTCCAGCAGCAGCTGCCGTATCTGCGGTACCGCATCCGAAGCGCACGGATTCAGGCGGTTCGCGCGGCTGCCCTGCCAGATCGAGGACTCATTCAACTGCAGGTGCTCGTCCGCCGCGGAAGTCTGCAAGCCGTCCATGAGCGGGCTGTTCTGGCGCTTGTCTTGCAAGTCTCCATTGTTGGCGCCGGTGTTGGCTCCTCCAAACACCATCGCCCCCAGCCGGCCATTCCCGACTGGAAGAGCATTGTCCCAAATTGGAGCGGGTGTGCGGTACCAGAGCACCTCCGAACTCTTCGGAGCAGCCGGCTGCGCGCGTAACCCATCCCGGCCTGGAGCAATCGACAGAGCGATAACTGCAATAGCCCTCGTCATCCGACCTACTCTTGCGTTCATCAACTTACCCTCTCCGTTCTTTCCACCCGCACACCGCAGATGCCCAAGTGACACGACAATGGGGGATGACTATTCCTGTACATCGTTTCAGAGCGATCCCTTCACATATGGTGTGGCGTCTACGGGCTGTCCGCCGCCGACACTGACCTCCAGCGTGGCCTGCGGGATGTCCTCGCGCGGGAGCGTAAATCGCACCTCGCGACTCTCCCCGGCCCGAAGGTGAACGCGCTGGAACCCGCGCAGGCTGCGTATCTCCTCTCCCAGGCCGGCGCTGACATAGAGCTGGACCACTTCATCGCCGTCGCGGGAAGAGGTGTTCTTCACCGTCGCGCGGATCTCCGCGCCGCTTGCGGTGCGCCTCGCCTTCAGGCCGGAATACGCAAAGGTCGAATAGCTCAGCCCGTAGCCAAACCGGTACAGCGGCTCACCGCTGAAATAGCGGTAGGTGCGGCCCTTCATGGAGTAATCGGT
>PKWK01000276.1 GCA_003133205.1 Granulicella sp.
TCACGAGATTTACAACCAGTTGTTGTGGAACAAGTTTTAGAAGTGCTGCCAGTTTTGAGAGTGGGCCTGCCTCGGCGGGCCCATTCTTTTTAAGGTGGCAGGGAGTCAAGTCTAAAGGCTCCGAGTTCGATTATCGGCACTCTCACGGCGTTTTTCGGCCGTTCCAGGGCCCCTCGTTGCCACGTGTCTTCTGCGGGTGGTAGCCTTCGAATGCTGACTTATTCCGGTCTATCTCTGGAGTTACCCACCACATGCAGACGAGTTACAACGGCATTCCTATCCCGGCGAACGGCAAGCCAATTGAATATGCGGACGGTATTTACACTGTTCCCGATCATCCAATCATTCCTTTTATCGAAGGCGATGGCACGGGCCGTGACATCTGGAAGGCTTCGCAGCGCGTATTCGATGCGGCGGTCGAAAAGGCCTATGGCGNNAGCGCAAGGTGGAGTGGTACGAAGTGCTGGCCGGGGAGAAGGCGTATCGCCAGACTCAGAACTGGCTGCCGGACGATACCGTAAAGGCGACGGTTGACTTCAGAGTGTCGATCAAAGGCCCATTGACGACGCCGGTGGGCGGCGGGATTCGCAGCCTGAATGTGGCGCTGCGCCAATTGATGGATCTCTACCAATGCATTCGGCCGGTGAAGTATTACGCGGGCGTGCCCAGCCCGGTGAAGCATCCGGAAAAACTGGATGTCGTGATCTTCCGCGAGAACACCGAGGACATCTACGCGGGCATCGAATTCCGCGAAGGCACGCCTGAGGCGAAGAAGTTCATTGCCTTTTTGAACGACGACATGCTGAAGGGTACGAAGAAAAAGATCCGGCTGGATTCAGGCGTTGGCGTGAAGCCGATCTCAGTTACCGGATCGAAGCGGCTGGTGCGCGCGGCGATCCAGTTTGCGCTCGATAAGAAGCGCAAGACAGTGACGATCGTCCACAAGGGCAACATCCAGAAGTTCACTGAGGGCGCGTTTCGCGAGTGGGGGTACGAGGTTGCAGCCCAGGAGTTCCGCGAGCAGACGGTGACCGAGCGCGAGAGTTGGATCCTTGGCAACGTCGAGGCGAACCCAAAGCTCACGGCAGAGGAGAATGCCGCGATGATCGAACCAGGGATCGAGTTTGCCTCGAAGGAGTTTGGCGAGAGCGTGGTTGCCGAGGTCAAGGCGGTGCTGGCAGCCATCGGGGAATCGCACGGCAGTGGGAAGTGGAAGTCGAAGGTTCTGGTGAACGACCGGATCGCCGACTCGATCTTCCAGCAGATTATTCTGCGACCGGAGGACTACAGCGTGCTGGCTACGACGAACCTGAACGGCGACTATATTTCGGACGCTGCAGCCGCGCAGGTTGGCGGGTTGGGCATTGCACCTGGCGGAAATGTCGGCGACGGCTATGCGGTCTTCGAGGCGACCCACGGGACGGCGCCAAAGTACGCGGACAAAGATGTGATTAACCCGGGATCGGTGATGCTTTCAGGCGTGATGCTGTTCGACTTCCTCGGCTGGAAAGAGGCGGCGCGTCTGATCGAGAGCTCATTGGAAAAGACGATCGCGCAGAAGTTCGTGACCTATGACTTTGAGCGAGCGATGCAGGGTGCGACGAAGGCGAAGACAAGCGAGTTTGCGACGCGGATGATCGAGAATATGTGAGTGCTTGCCGCACGGGCGGAAGCGCTTTCGGCGCAGATGCCGCACGACGAGTGTGAATAGACGACTGAAGAGTCAACAAGCGAAGGGAATACGTGATGCGGAAGAAAGTAACTATTGTTGGAGCAGGAAACGTGGGCGCTACTGCGGCTCACTGGATTGCAGCGAAGGAACTGGCGGATGTCGTTCTGATCGACGTCATTGAGGGCGTGCCGCAGGGCAAGGCGCTCGATCTGCTGCAGGCGATGCCGATTGAGAAGCGGGATGTTTCGATCGTCGGGACGAACGACTATGCGGACACCGCGAACTCGGACATCGTTGTGATTACCGCCGGAATCGCACGAAAGCCCGGTATGAGCCGCGACGACTTGCTGAACACAAACTTCAAGATCATGTCGGACGTCGTGAGTAAGGTGGTAGCAGCGTCGCCGAATTGCATCCTGATCATTGTTGCGAATCCACTCGACGCGATGGCGCAGACGGCGTACAAGAAGGCAGGATTCCCGCGCGAACGCGTGATTGGAATGGCCGGAGTTCTGGATTCGGCTCGCTTCCGAACGTTCATTGCGGAAGAACTGAACGTCTCCGTCGAGAATGTAACTGCCTTTGTTCTCGGCGGCCACGGCGATACGATGGTCCCGCTGTCTCGCTACTCGACCGTCGCCGGCATTCCGATCACCGAATTGATTGAGCCCGTTCGGCTGAAGGAATTGGAGACGCGCACGGCCAATGGCGGCGCGGAGATCGTCAAGCACCTCAAGACGGGCTCGGCGTACTACGCGCCTTCGGCTGCAACGGTCGAGATGGTCGAAGCGATCCTCAAGGACAAGAAGAAGATTCTGCCGTGCGCTGCGTATCTGCAGGGCGAGTACGGAATCTCCGGGCTGTACGTCGGCGTTCCTTGCAAGCTCGGTGCGAAGGGCCTGGAGCAGATCATCGAGATCAAGCTGACGGACGATGAGCAGGCTGCACTGCAGAAGTCGGCGGATTCGGTGAAGGAACTCTGCACCGTGATCGGCATGGCTTAGAAACAGTGGTCAGTGATCAGTGGTAAGTGGTCAGTTGAAAAGCGAATGCGAAGGCCCGCTCGAATGTGAGCGGGCCTTCCCGTTTATGCGACGCGTTCGATCGTGACGGACTCGAGGACGACTGCGGTTTTTGGGCGGTCCTGCGAGGCGGTGGGAACCTTGGAGATTTTCTCGACGATCTCGTAGCCTTCCACGACTTCGCCGAAGATGGTGTGCTTGCCGGTGAGCCAGCTGGTGTCGGCGACGGTGATGAAGAACTGGCTGCCGTTGGTGTTGGGTCCGGAGTTGGCCATGGCGAGCTTGCCAGGCTTCTGGAAGCCGTGCGGCGAGCCCTTGGTCTCGTCGGCGAACTTGTAGCCGGGGCCGCCCATGCCGGTGCCCTCTGGGTCGCCGCCCTGAATCATGAAGTTGGGGATGACGCGGTGGAAGACGGTGCCGTCGTAGAGCTTGGCGCCCTTCTTGGAGCGGCTGTTCCACTCCTTGGTGCCTTCGGCGAGGCCGATGAAGTTGGCGACGGTCAGGGGCGCGTGCTGTTCAAAGAGCTCGACGACAATAGTGCCTTCGGTCGTCTTGAAGTTGGCGTAGGTTCCGGGTTTGGTAGGCATTTTTACTCCAGTTGTGAGTTGCAGGTTGTCAGTTGTCAGTTGTGAGTTGAAGGAGAAGGCGTGGGCGCCGGCGTTATTGTGTCAGCCGGCGGGGTTGGCGCGGCTGGCATGGGTTGGCCGTCGCGGACGATGGTGACGCGATTGATGACGACGGGGGTGAGCGGTTTGTCGTTCTTGTTTCGCTCGACACGTGCGATAGATGCGGAGAGCAGGGTGGAGTGGGCATCGCACTGGCCGAAGATGGTGTACTTCCCGTTGAGTTCGTCGACCGCGGCCTCGGTGATGAAGAATTGGGAGCCGTTGGTGTTGGGGCCGGAGTTTGCCATCGCAAGGCGCCCCGGGCCGGAGAAGGTGAGCGAGGGGTCAACCTCGTCGTTGAAGTAGTAGCCGGGGTCGCCGGTGCCATCCCCGGCGGGGTCGCCACCCTGGATCATGAAGCCGGGGATGACGCGGTGGAAGGTGAGGCCGTCGTAAAAGCGCTTGCCGTGCTGTTTGACGCTGCCGGCTGCGAGCGTCCAGTCCTTGGTGCCCTCGGCCAGGCCGATAAAGTTGGCGACAGCGTTGGGGGCCAGCTTGTCGAACGTCTTGCAGGTGAGGCGGCCCATCGTGGTGTCGATGACGATGGTTGGGCCGGTGGGGACGGGCTCGGGCTTGGCAGCGGCGCCGGGAGCGTCGGGCAGGTCGGCCGGAGGCGCGGTCTGGGCGGGAACAGGCGCGGCGGCGAGCGCAGCACAGAGCACAACGAAGAGCATCAACGACAGCGTTTGGCGAAGATTACAGCGGGTCATGCGCGAGATCCTGAAAAACGGCACAGCGGATAGGTTAGCCGAGATGCGGTGACGCGGCAAATTCACGGGGTACCCCCTCCCCCTCTTTAGTCCTAAAGTCCCACGGACAAAGCACTTAGGTCAGGACCGATGGTATATACCACATGCAAAGTATTCAATCCACATGATTTATTTTATAATATTCCTATAATCAGTTACTTGCGACGGTTTTGAGTTGATTCGATGATGAGAAGGCCTAGGCCAGGCACGCGGCCGCGCTCCAGTATCTTCGTCAACTTCAATTATACAAGGTGTGTCAAGGCAGAAGCATGGGTAAGTTCCCATAAGCTATTGATTCGAAGTTATTTGATGGCAAGAATAGTAATCTTCGGTTTCTTCGCGTTGATGTCCCGGCGGGAGGACGACCGAACCGCCAAGTGTGTCTCTCGCTGGTTCAGCGAGACCGGCTGTCTTCGTCGTGGCGCTGTAGTTTGGCGGCGATGTCACGTGGTGTGACGCATCTCACAGGCTGGATCGCCCCAAAGGACCTATCATGGACGCCCATTGAGGTGTTTTGCATGGAAACGCAGGTGAAGATGTACCACTTTTTTGTTGGCGGGACCCGCCACGAGACCGACAAGCCGTTCCTGACCGGGGCCGAGATCAAGTCGTTGGCTGCGGTGAATCCCGAGTATCAGCTCTTTTACCGAGACGATGTGAATACTCCTGACCGCGAGGTTCGCGACACGCAGGCCGTCGATTTGATCTCGCAAAAGGAAGAAGACGGCACAGCCGACCGGTCGGTCGAGGACAACGAGGCCCTCGCACTGGACGAGGTACACAAATACCACGGTCACTTTTACGCTGTGCCGAATTCGAGCTACAAGCGGCTGAAGTCCAATCCGTAAGGCCATAGCCGCGTGGCAGTTGAGTTGACCGCGGAGAGTTGGAGACCGCCGTACGAAGAGCGAAGAAGTCTCTTCGGGAACCTCGAGAGCACGTCGACCCGAACGTGTTGCGCTTGAAGTGTCCGCAAAGGCTGGCGAAGGGTTCCGACGTGGCAAGTCCTCCGAATGACAAACAGATCACTCCAGCGTGATTGAGCCGGAGCCGGTGCTTGCGCGGAGCGTGGAGCCACCGCCGTTAACCGCTCCGGTAACGTGGTGCTTATTCATGTCGCCCTGGGTGAGGATGGGTTGGTTGACATGGATGGAGCCGGAACCCGTCTCCGCATTGAGATTGAAGTGGGCGTTGGGGGCAAGCTGGAGATGGATGCTGCCCGAGCCGGTTTCGAGGCGCCACTCGAAGGCGGGACTGCCGGTGACCGCGATAGAGCCTGACCCTGTCCCGGCACGGAGTCCCCCAGAAAGGCCGTCGATGTGGATGGAGCCTGAACCCGTCTGAGCTTTGACGTCGCCGGGAGCTGTGAGGGAAAGTTCGAGGCTACCGGAGCCGGTCTGGAGAGTGGCCGCGCCATGGACATTGGTGGCGTGGATCCGGCCGGAACCGGTGGTGAAGCGGGAGTTTGGGCCGATGTTGTCGGCGTGTATGGAACCCGAGCCGGATTCGGCAGTGACGGCGCCTTCAATGCCGCCAACCTCGATCGACCCTGAGCCGGTGTGGGTCTTCAGGGTAGTGGCGCGAGGTGTGGTGACATCGTAATCGATAGAGACGCTGCCAAAGAAGTCTGAGTCGGCATGGCGGGCGGCGATAGTGATGGTGTTGCCAGACTGGACGATAGGCGGCGAGGCGATGATCTCCTTGACGCGCGCGTCGGCGTCCGAGCTGAACCAACCCTGGTTAGCGTGGACGTGGCCCGTAATGTGAACCTGATTGTCAGCGCCGGGATAGACGTGAACATAGCCTGAGCCGGTGGAGATGGAGAGTGTGGGTACGCCGGTGACGGTGAGGGTCTTGTCGAAGTTGCCGTCCGCGGCTAGAGCGGAGGTTGTGGGCAGAATAAGGGAGAGAGCGAGAAGAATGCGGAGGTTCATGGTGGCTCCTTGGCGGAGGCACGTCGCGATGGAGGCGTTTGGATTGCTCGCGCCGGTGAGTGGTTGAGGCTGGCCCGCCTGGTTAATCGATCGAATTACGCCTCCCGACGCAGCGAAGGTTCGCCGGCGGTGCAAATTCAACCGCTTAAGTTGGTACGTGTCAAGGCGCCGGTTGGTTCCGTATCGAGCACAATCAGTGACTTAGGGCTACTCTACGGGTGCTGGCGGCACCTCAGGGGATACTGCCGAATTAGCCCCCGTTCGGGCCCTGATTCAGGGCCATAAATGCTAAAATTGGAGATAATGACAACGCCGCTGAAGACGCTGTTCCTCAACCCGCCCTCCTTTGAAAAGTTCGATGGTGGTGCCAGCAGCCGCTGGCCCGCTACCCGCGAAATCGAGTCCTACTGGTACCCCGTCTGGCTGACTTATCCCGCCGGGATGTTGGAAGGATCACGCCTGGTCGATGCCCCGCCGCACCACATCAAGTGGGCGGAGGTCGTCACCATCCTGAAGGACTACGAGTTCCTGGTGCTGTTCACCAGCACGATGGGCTGGGATGGCGACCAGAAGATGGCCGAAGTCATCAAGCAGACCTACCCCTCGATCAAAATCGCGTTTGTCGGGCCGCCGGTAACGACTTCGCCGGACAAGGCGCTGAATGAGTGTCCCGCGATCGACTTCATCTGCCGGCGCGAGTTCGATTTTTCGGTTGTCGAATACGCCAATGGCAAGCCTCTCAACGAGATTCTCGGGGTCAGCTACAAGGACGCGAATGGCGTCATCCAGCACAATCCCGACCGGCCGCAGGTGACTCCCGAGGAACTCGACGAGATGCCGTGGGCGACGGAAATCTACGCTCGCGACCTCGATGTCACGAAGTACAACGTGCCGTTCCTGCTGCACCCCTTTGTGTCGCTCTATTCGACGCGCGGTTGCCCGGCGCAGTGCACGTTCTGCCTGTGGCCACAGACGCTGAGCGGACACGCGTGGCGCAAGCGGTCGACGGACGACGTTGCGGCGGAGATGGCGAACGCCAAGAAGCTGTTCCCGCAGGTGAAGGAATTCTTCTTCGACGACGACACCTTCAACATTCAAAAGGCGCGCACGATCGAGCTCTGCGAAAAGCTGAAACCGTTGGGCCTGACATGGTCCTGCACCTCGCGCGTCACTACCGACTACGACACGCTGAAGGCCATGAAGGACGCTGGCTGCCGTCTGCTGATCGTCGGCTACGAGTCGGGCGATCCGCAGATTCTGAAGAACATCAAGAAGGGCGCCACTGTGCAGCGCGCGCTCGACTTCCAGCGCGACTGCCACAAACTCGGGCTGGTTGTGCACGGTGACTTCATCCTCGGCCTGCCGGGAGAGACGCGGGAGTCGATCCGTAACACCATCGAGTTCGCCAAGCAACTGGATTGCGAGACGATCCAGGTGTCGATTGCGCATGCGTTTCCGGGGACGGAGTTCTTCGACTATGCGAAGGACAATGGCTTCATTACGAATGAGGCAATGTCGGACGAGGGCGGCCACCAGATGGCGCACATCGAGTATCCCGGCCTGCCGGTCGAGTACGTGATGGAGATGGTGCACAAGTTTTACGACGAGTACTACTTCCGGCCCAAGGCGGCGATGCGCGTGATCTGGCAGGCTGTCGTCAATCGCGACGTGCCGCGGCTTTACACCGAGGCGCGGTCGTTTATGAAGCTGCGCGCGCAACGGAACAAGGCTAGCCGTGCGGCTTCGGCGCTGAAGGCGCAGGAGTCGGTGGGGCAGGGCGCATAGTTTACGAGGGGTAGCAGGAGCAGAAGGGCGGCCAATCGGTCGCCCTTTTTGTTTGGCTGACGGCGTGGCGGGCACGGTCGAATTACTATGTTGCCTATGACGACGCTGAACAAGTTCTGCTCGGTTGTGGTGCTGTTTTTCTGTGTCGCGCTGTCTCCGCGAATGATGCAGGCGCAAGCTGCGGGGCAGAAGACGGCGAGCGCAACTCTAAAGGGCGATCCTGCGCACCCGGCGCATGGGCAGCACTGGGTGGATACGCGCCTCTACTTCGGGCTGGGGCCGGCCGACGCGCCGGACAAGGGAGTGTCCGAGGCTGCGTGGCGCGACTTTCTCGACAAGGAAGTGACGCCACGATTTCCGGCGGGGCTTTCGGTGATGGACATCTACGGGCAGTGGCAGGGCAAGCAGGAGAAAGCGCCGGAGCGGATTCGGTCGAAGGTGTTGATCATCGACTACGCCGCGACCGCGGAGAACGTGGCGAAGATTGAGGCGATTCGCGCAGCGTGGAAGCAGCGCACGGGCGACCAGTCGGTGATGAAGGTGACGCAGCTCGCGGATGTGTCGTTTTAGCCAACGCTTCGGGCGCATCGCGTGCGCATCTCTTCTAAACTAGAGGTAGATGAAGCACACCCTCACTCCGCAGCGTTATCTCATCCTGCTCACTGTTCTGCTGACCGCATCGGTTGGCGACACGATGCTATCGCACGGCATGACCCAGATCGGCCGCGTCGACCTTCACCACCTCACGCTGCTGTTTGCAGCGCTTCGCAATCCGTGGATCATCGGCGGGATTCTCCTGCTGATTGGCTTCTTCTCCAGCTATCTCACCGCGCTGAGCTGGGCTGATCTCACTTTTGTGATGCCGGCGACGGCGTTCGGCTACGTTGTGGTCGCGCTGCTGAGCCGCTTCTGGCTGCATGAGCACCTGAGCGCGTACCGCTGGGCGGGCATCCTGACGATCGTTTGCGCGGTGGGCTTCGTCGCCAACGGGCCGTCCCGCACCGAGCACGAGCACACTGCGCTTGAAGTCATGGACTCCGGAGCCGGCCGTTGATGCATCTCACACGGACCTTCGAGATCTGGACCTGCATCCTTACCGTCGCGGCGCTGGCGATCACCGGCGAAGTCCTGACGGCAGGAGCGATGCGGCGCATTGGCGACCTTGACCTGATCCGCGCGCACAGCGGCCTTCGCGGGGCCATACGCGCGGTGCTCACCAGCCCGATGTTCCTCATCGGCTCGCTTGCGATGGCGCTCAACTTCTTCGCGCTTCTCTTCACGCTGAGCGTCGTTGACGTTTCGCTCGCCGCGCCCGCCACTGCCTCGCTGACTTACATCGGCAACGCATGTGCGGCGAAGCTTTTCCTGAAGGAGAACGTGGACCGGCGGCGCTGGCTGGCCGCGCTGTTCGTGTGCGTGGGAGTGTTCCTGCTGTCGAAGTAGGGCGGGCTGCTACACTTCTCCGCAGTGAGGCACCTGTGACCGCCGAAGCCTTGAAACAAGTTGCTGAAGTTCCCGCGACACCACCTTTGCGAAGCAACTGGCATCTGGTGGGTATGGCGGCGGGTTTGCTTGTGCCGATGTCGCTGCTCTGGTCTGCGTTGCGATGGCGTCTGCCGTCTGAGGCAGTGCTGGGCTTCCTTGTTATTAGCGCGACGCTGGGTTTTGCGGGATGCCGATCAGCGCGGCGTTGGTTCTATCCGGACCGATTGCCGGTTCGCTGGGCCGCAGACTCCGTCCTGTACGAGCGTCTCAAAGTTTTGGATTGGGCCGCTTACGGCGTGAACGTCGTTGTGATGCTGATCCTATTGATGTTCATGCTCGGAGAAGTGCACCGGAGCAGCGAAGCTCGCCGCCTATGGGTGGTATTCATGATTATTAGTTCGGGCCGCATGATTCTGATGCAGTACCGCGAGGATCGAAAACCTTTGCCGCCGCAAATTCCTCCGCGCGATCCGTCGCAGCTCTGGACAGACACGATCAAGCCTGTTTACTCGAAGGACTGGGGATTGCCTGGCGAGCGCTGACCTGCTTAGGGACGCGGGGCCGGTGCGGCGGGGGGCTGCTTGGATATGGCGGATTTGAGCCACGCTTCGAGTTGGCCGGTCTGTCGGAGAAGTTGAATCTCCGCCTGGCGAAGCTGGAAGCTCGCGTCGATAACGCCGAGGTATTTATCGCGCTCTGCGATCCGCGCCTTCTGTTCATCCTTGGGGGTCATCTGTGGGCTGTCGGGGGTGCCGGTGCCGGACTGCAGTTGCACCTTCAGGACGTCGAGTTGCTGCTGCGCGAGTTGTTGCTGGAGCGTGGCGACCTCGGCCTGTGCCTGAAGTTCCGAGATGCTGTGGCGCAGCCGGGACTGACCGTCGAGCGCGTCAATCTGGGCATTTTGCGCGTCGCGGAAAGCCCTTGTGGCGTCGGCAGCGGTTTCGCGGGCTTTGGCGCTGCGGCCTCTGTCGAAGACGGGGAGGATGATCTGGACGCCGAAGACGCCCTCGTCGGCCTTGATGGTGCCGTTGAGCTTTTGCAGCGCCGCAAACGAGTCGGTGAAGGTGGCGTAGCGGTTGTATTGAGCGACGAGATTGAGCTGAGGTCGGAAGCGGAAGGTTGCTTCTCCCTCGGCCTCCTGGTGTCTGGCCTCCGCGTTGGCAAAGGCTGAGGCCACTGCGGCGTTCGCGAAGCCGTGGACGCTATTGTCTGCTGGCGTGTCGAGCGGGATAGGGCTAGCGGGAAAGTTACTGTCCGCGCTGAGCGAGGTGGGGGGCAGTCCGATGAGGTGCGCGAGGTGTTCGCGGTCAACGGCGGTTTCGTCCTGATCGCGGAGGGAGGCAAGACGAAGCTGGGCAGCGGTGAGCTTTGCCTGGGTAAGGTCGATCTGCGTATCCTGGCCGGCGTCGACGCGATTCTGAACGATGGTGACAAGGGCATCGGCGTATCCAGCCTGCTGGTGAACGACCTGCTCGCGCTGCTGGTCGCGATCAAGTGCGACGAAGGCTAGCGCTGTGTCCTGGGCAACCGCCTCGCGAGCGTCCTCAAGTGCAAGTTGAGCGGCGTTTATGGCGGCGTTGGCCGAGCGTATGTAGGCGAATTGTGCGGAGCTATAGACGAGCGAACCGCCGGAGACGGTGAAGAGCGTGGGTGGTTGCGGGCTGTAGCCGTAGGATTGGCCGATGCCGGCTCCGGCTGTGATGGACGGGACGTAGGCGTCGTGGGCCTGAGAGCGTTGGGCACGCGCTCTCTCAACATCGGCCTTAGCCCCTTGAACGCGTGGATTGCTGCTAAGTGCAAGGTCGACGGCGGTGGTCAGGGAGATCTGGGCGTGCGCGCATAGCGCGGCGGAGAGAAAAAGCGCGAGCGCAAGAGCAGCCAGCAGGGGGAGACGACCAAGCAACGAGCGGACAGGCGTCTGACAATTTGGCAGATGCAAGAGCATGGGTTCTGAAAAGCCACCTCGAAGGGGGGAGACGTCCATGGTATCGCTTGCGGGCATCACAGGCCCTGGGCCGGTCTGGCGGTTCGCGCGAAGGAGGGGGCGAGCGCCGCAGCGGCATCGGCTTCGTGGGTCGCGCCTCTCGTGTCGCCGCGTGCTGCGAGCAGACGGCTTAGCTGAAGATGGACCTTGAAGGCGGGCGCGGCATCGGATTTTGCGCGGGAGGCAAGGTAGTCGCGAAGGCAGCGCTCGGCGAGATCGGGCTGGCGATGCGCTTCGGTGAGGATGCTGGCAGCGTCGACCAGAACGGGGCCATGGGTGCGGTCGGCCGCGAGGCCAGACTTGATTGCCGACACCGCGTCGTCGGGGCGCGCGTGGGTCTGGTAGAACTGGGCAAGGTCGATCCACGCCTCCGGAGAACCCTGCACGCCGACTGCGCGCTTGAACTCGGATTCGGCGGTGGTCAGGTCGTTGTCGGCATCTGCGATGCGTGCCAACAGCCGATGGGCCGCGGCGGGGAAGCTCGGCATCATGCGGGCGGCCAGCGCGTGGGCTTTGTCCATGCCTCCGCCGACGATGAATGGGGCGGCGACATCGTACTCCCCGAGGTCGTTCAGCGCGGCGACGTTGGAGGGATTGAGTTCGACGGCGCGTGCAAAGCTGCTCTGGACCTTGCGGGCCAGGGTGAATCCTGCAATGGGGCCGGCATGGCGCGCTTTCATCCCGTAGGCGCGGCCCAGCCATAGATGATTGTCGCCGGCCTGGCTATTGTTGGCGGTCTTCGAGGCGGCGGCGAACTCGCACTCGCGGATGGCGTCATCGGCCTGATCCTGGGCGTAAAACACGCGGCATAGGAGTTGTCGGGCAGTGGCGTCCGAGGGGTCGGTAGCGAGAGTGGAGCGCAGCATGGTTGCCGCGTCGTCGACCCGGCCCTCCAGCAATGCGTGGTAGGCGGGCGCGTTCCGGGCCAGCACTCGGTCGATGGATGTGGCGCCCGCAACGGGCGACTCGGCGCGGACTGGATCCGCGAAGACTGGGCTGGAGAACAGGAGGCTCAGAGTGAGCGCCGGCGTGAAGAGCCGCATGGCCCTGACGGTACCCGGCCGGAAAGACCAGAGTGCAGGCGGGGGGGAGGATGTTGGGCGCATGCTCATTTATTGGACAGGTGTTACCTCAAGACCGTTGCTGAGATCGCGGGGTGTGGTTGCGTTGAGGGCAACAGCGTCGCCCTCGGCCAGACCGCCTGTGATCTCGACCTGCGTGAGATTGACGATGCCTAACTTTATGGGCGTCCGGATCAGCCGCTTATTGATGACGCGGAAGACGTAGGGGCGTGGGCCCTCGAAGCGCAGCGCCTCGCGCGGAACTGATAGGGCGTGCAGATGTTGCGCGGTGGTGACGGTGGCGTTGATATTCGAGTTGGGCTCAAGGACGCCATTCGCATCGTCGACCGTGATGAAGGCCTCCCCGACGTAGCGTGTCAGATAGTTAATGATGGTGGTCGGCGCCTGGGAGATGTGTCCGTGCCACGTCATCCCGGGTTTGGCCTCCCAGGTGATAGTGACCGGCTGTCCCGCGGCGAGATTGCCGATATCCGGCTCGTCGAAGTAGGCGGTGATGCGCATCCGGGTAAGGTCTGCGACATAGACGAGATCGTCGCCGATGCTGACGTAGTCGTACTGGGCGACAGGCAAGTAGTAGACAGTGCCGGAAATCTTGCTGCGAATATCGGCGGTGTTGTAGCTGCTCTGTGCGGCGGCAACCGCGGCGCGCGCGTCGGCGAGTTCCGCTTGAGCGCGGGCCTGATCGGCCTGGCCGTATCGCTGTGTGCTGTGCTGCTCGATGCTGTGGAGTGTGCTGTCGTCGACCTGGACGCGGTGCTGGGCCGCGGCCACTTCGCCAGCCGACGCTGCTCCTTGCTGCTGGAGCTTCTGGAGCGCGGCTAGCGAGGCTGCGTCCTGCTGCCGCTGGAGCTGCGTCCGTCTCAGGTCCGCCGCATACGTATTGCGCTCGTCCTGCGTGCCGCCGTGTTCGATATCGCTTGCGGCGAGTTCGGCGGCCCGAAGAGTGGAGTTGGCGTGAGCCAGGTTCGCGAGCGCGTATTTGTCGTCCATCTTGAGCAGCAACTGGCCGGGTTTGACCTTGTCGCCGACGTCGACGTAGACCTCCTGGACCTGGCCCGCAGCCTGCGCATGGACCTGGAAATCGTCCGTCGGCTCGACTTTACCGTTGGTGGAGAAGGACTTTACGAGATCCCGATAGGTGACCTGGGCAACGCGGACGCTGACGCGCTGGCGAGTCATGGAGCGCACCGCATACACCGCGAGGACGACCAAAATGAGGGCGGATCCCCAGATTACATATTGCGTTGCGCGATTTGACTTGGGGGTAGAGGCCATGTATTTAGCTGTCAGTATATAAGACACACCTGGGAGCAGAACGACCCAGAATTTCTTGATCCCAGATTGATAGGGCGCACTTTGCGGCCGAATACCGGTCGAGGGGGAAAGTGGGGTTCAGGCCGGGTTGGTTGGATACTCTGTTGACGACGGGACCGTCGCAGCGGGTCGCAGGGCACGGAGGTCGAGTTCGAGGCCGCCAAAGTGGGGGCTGGCGTAGGGGCCGGTGTTCTTCCGGATGCGATAGAGGATGTCGACGACGGAGCCCTGGGCGAGGGCTATTTCTGCGCAGGATGCAGACCAGTTGATAGGCCCGCGGCTCCAGCCCAGGGCCGGGATCGCGGGCGCCGGGGCGTGTTGCCTGGTGTGGTTCCGTTCCGGCGGAATCGGTTGCACCAGTTGCAGGCAGACATGCTTGTCCTGGATGAGGCGGACGGACGCGGCCAGGGTTGCGTTACGGGTGAGGAACATCGGCTCGGGGTTGCCGATGCCGAATGGCGCGCAGCGAGCGATCCAGGCGGCGAATTCGGCCGTAATGTCGGCGAGCGCAAGTTCCGCGTCGTAGTCGAGTTGCGGGATGAGGAGGGAAGGGTTCAGCCGGGACTCGGCGTAGGCCTTCATGCGGGCGCGCAGCAAAGGCAGTCGGCTGGACGGGAGAGAGAATCCGACGGCGTGAGCGTGGCCTCCAAAGCGGTGGAAGAGCGGCGCGGCTGGGTCCGCGGTGTCGGCGGCGGTGATGGCGTCGAGCAGGTGGAAGCCGGGGATGGAGCGGCCGGAGCCGTGGGCGTCGCCATCGGCGTGGGTGATGACGAGGGCGGGGCGGCCGGTGCGGTCGACGACCCGTGAGGCGAGGATCCCCAGGACGCCGCGATGCCATTCGGGATGGTCGAGGATGAGGCATTCGGCGGGGTAGGCGCCATCGGCGTCAAACATGCTAAGGAGTTCGCGGTCGATGGCGTCGAGTGCGCGGGCCTCAGAGTCGCGGCGGTCTGTGTTCAGTGAGTCGAGCTTTTGAGCCAGCGCCCGGGCACGGGTCGCATCGCGCGTGAGGAAGAGCTCGACCACGTCGGAGGCGATGTCCATACGGCCGGCGGCGTTGATGCGGGGAGCGAGGCGAAAGCCGACCTCGGTCGCAGTCGGAGCGCGATCCAGCGGTATCTTGGCGAGCTGCATCAGGGCGCGCAGGCCGGGCTGGATCGGGTTCGCAAGAGCGGCAAGCCCCAAAGCCGCGATAGCCCGATTTTCGCCGGTAAGCGGGACAGAGTCGGCGATGGTGGCGATGGCAACAAGCTTGAGGAACGAGGGGATGAGGACGCTGCGGGTGCGCGCGCGGAAGGCTTCCGGGTCGGGAGTGAGGGTTGCGGCGGCGTCGAGCAGGGCCTGCGCTAGTTTGAAGGCGACGGCGGCTCCGCAGAGATGTTTGTTGGGGTACGGGCAGCCGGGCTGGGCGGGATTGATGACGGCAAGCGCGTCGGGTAGTTCAGCGGCGTCGTCGGGGAGGTGGTGGTCGGTGACGATCAGGTCGAGGCCCAGAACGCGGGCTTCGGCGGCCTCGACGACCGCGCGAATGCCTGTATCCACCGAGATGACGAGACGCACACCGGCGGCAGCGGCTTCGGCGAGGATGGCGTTCTGCATGCCGTATCCCTCGCGGATGCGATGCGGGACGTGGTAGGTCACTTGCTGGGGCTTCTCCGGTTCCACGGCCAGCCCGATGCGCTCGATGGTGGTCTTCAGCAGGACCGTGGCGGTGGTGCCGTCGACGTCGTAGTCGCCATAGATGAGGATCGGTTCGGCGGCGCGGATCGCGGCGAGAATGCGTTCGACGGCAGCGGCCATTCCGAGCATCTGCATCGGGTCGGCGGCAGGGTCGTCGAGCAATGCGGCGAGGGTGGGGTTGAGGAAGGCTTCGGCGGCGGCAGGCGTGTCGATGCCGCGACTGACGAGAATTTGCGCGATGGCGGGAGGGCAGGGAAGGAGCTGAGAGAGGGACAGGGCGGCTTGCGGGTCAGCACATTTGAGGAGCCAGGCCGCTTCGATCTCCGTACCTTTAGCTGACATTTGCCGGAACGACGGGCTTATGCGCGATATGTCCGAGCTCCCAGAACTGCAGATGGGCCACCGCGAGGAAGACGAAGTCCGCGATGTGCGTTCTGAACTGATCGTGGATCCTATCGGTCATGGATCCGGGTGCTGAGCCGCCGAAGTAACCGACCGCAATAGCGACGACTACGCCGAGCCATGCGAGGCCGATCCCAAGTGCGCGGATTCCACTGCCAAAAGACCACGTAGCTCCGGCGAGGATCAACAAGGCACATCCGAAGAGGAGCACTTGCCATCGGGGCCCGACGAACACCAACGCCATCATCAGCCAAATCATCTTGAGTCCGACAATGGCCCACATCGCCACCTGGCAGACGGTCCGTATCGTCGTGTCAACAAGGTGGGAGGATGTCGGATTCAGGGTGGGCTCAGTCATAAGTTGGGTCAGTCTTCGTCGCGGTCGTCGACGACGATACCGCCAAGATCGGTGACGGTCTCGATGAGTTCCTGGAAGCGCTCGTACCACTCGGTGGAGGTCTCGAAGAGAAACATCACACCCTGGTGGGCGAATCCAAGCTGCAGATAGCCAAGCTTGCCGACGTGATTGACGAGGTACTCGGCATCGTCGATCTCGGGCGCGTCGGAGTCGGGGAAGGTCTGGTCGCGGAGTTGCTCGAGCAGGATGGCGATGTCGGATTTTTCGAGAACGACCTCGCTCATGGTCACGAAGGTGGCGCCGGCGGCCTTGGCGTGCTCGACGAAGTCCTTCCACGAGTCCGGGTCGTCGTCCTCGAAGATGACGGTGGGGACTTCCTCGGTGATGTATCCATTGAAACGGCGCATGCCGTGGCCGGCGATGAACGCCACCATGTCGTCTTTGAGCGAGAGTAGATTATCGGGTTGCATGCAGTGAGTATTGTCGCAGAAAGTGTTGTGGAGCGCACGGTGCGTTGAAACGGATGCTGGGGGAAGGTGCTGGAGCGGCCGCACTTGCGGCGTTTCTCCACGGGCGTAGCATGGAAGAATCATGCGAGCGATCCAGATTACCCAGACCGGCGGACCCGAAGTGCTTGCGCTCCGCGAAGTTCCCACTCCCACGCCCGGGTCCGGCGAAGCCCTGATCCAGATCGAAGCCTGCGGCGTCAACTTCATCGACGTCTACTTTCGGGAGGGGCGGTATCCGGCACAACTTCCGTTCATTCCTGGTCAGGAGGCGGCGGGTACGGTGATTGCGCTGGGGCCGGATGTGGGCGCGGTCAAGATCGGCGACCGGGTTGCATGGTGCGGCGTTTCAGGCACGTATGCCGAGTTCGCGGTTGCGCCGGTGTCGAAGCTGATCGCGATTCCCGAGGATATTTCTGCTCGGCAGGCTGCTGCGGCGATGCTACAGGGGATGACGGCGCACTACCTGGCGCATTCGACGTATGCGATTCAACGTGGCGATGATGTGCTGATTCATGCCGGTGCGGGCGGAGTTGGACTGTTGCTGACTCAAATGGCCAAGCAGCGAGGCGCCCGCGTGTTGACTACCGTGTCGACGGAGGAGAAGGCCGCGCTGGCGCGTAAAGCTGGTGCGGATGAAATGATCCTCTACACGCAGGAGGACTTTGCCGCAAAGGTGCGCGAGCTTACCGGCGGCAAGGGCGTCCCGGTCGTATACGACTCGGTAGGCAAAACGACGTTCGACGGCAGCCTCGCGTGTCTTCGGCCGCGTGGAGTGATGGTGCTGTACGGCGGATCGAGCGGAGCGGTGCCCCCGTTCGACCTCATCCAGCTTTCCACGAAGGGATCGCTCTACGTGACGCGGCCCACGCTGAAGGACTACGCCGCGACGCGCGAGGAACTAGAGTTGCGGGCGGGCGACGTACTGCGGTGGGTGGCGCAGGGCAGCCTCAAATTGCGGCTTGAACACAGCTACCCGCTGGCCGAGGCGGCGCAGGCCCATCGGGATCTGGAGGCGCGCAAGACGACGGGAAAGGTGCTGCTGATTCCGTAAGTTATGGCGCCTGTTGTGAGGGAACGGATTGGTTCGCGTTTGCGTAACCTACGAGAGAATGCGGGAAGCGTATAGCTGGGAATGGGTGGAGGCGCAAGTCGCGCAGACCATCGAAGTTTGGAACGGCAGCGCAGCGTCGTCGGCGCCACGCGGGCCGCAGTACTGCCTGGCGCAGCAGCGGAAGCGCGAGAAGGCCTACGACGAAGGGCTGCGGGAGGTTGAGCGCGAGGCAAAGAAGACGCCACGCACCAAGGCAGAGCGCCTCGCAATGCAGGACCGGATCACCGCGTCCTTTGGCCGGTTCTCGGCTACCGCGCTGGACCTGGAGGGGGACGCGGTTCAGCTTCTGACGGACGAGTTCCTGCCTGTGGGCACGAAGCTTGCGCGGTGGGCAAGGCGATTCGACCCAACCCTAAGCATGCCCGACATTATTCAGGCTTGCCGGAATGCATGGACCGCGTGCGGACTCCAGCCGCTGCTCGGCGAGCGTGTAGAGCTTACGCCGTCGATTCTGGGATACAGCCTGCTCTATCCATACACCGACAACTATCTGGACCGAGTAGACGTATCCGCCGAGGAGAAGCGCCGATTCAGCAAACGTTTTCGGCAGCGACTGGATGGCGGCGACCTCTCAGCCGAAGACGCTCGTGAGGCTGCGCTGTGGGCCTTAGTCGAGCTGATTGAAGGCCAATACCCCCGCGAGCGCTTCCCCTGCGTCTTCGATTGTCTGTTGGCGATTCATCGGGCTCAGGAGGACAGCGTCGCGCAACTGAAGATCGCTGTGGATTACGCTGACGCTGAGGTACTGCGGATGAGTTGCGCGAAGGGTGGCAGCTCCGTGCTGGCGGATGCGTGCCTCGCGCGTGGATATCTCAGCGAGCAGGAGAGCCGTTTCTCGTTCGAGTGGGGCGTGCTGCTGCAACTGGGCGACGATCTGCAGGATGTGCGCGAAGACTTGCAACGTGGCTCGGTCACGCTGTTTTCGCGCGAGGCGGCGCTGGGTACGCCGCTGGACAGCCTTGCGACGCAACTCCTCAGCTTCAGCGAGCGAGTTGCCGTGCGGATGGACGACTTGCCGTGCGGATCCGCGGCGTTCAAGGATCTGTTGAGGATGAGTTGGAGATCGCTCATAGTCGGGGCAGTCGCGGACTCGCACCAGTTCTTCTCCGCAAAGTTCCTGCGAGAGGCCGAGCAATCCTCTCCATTTCGCTTCGAGTTTCTACGGGCGCGGCGCAAGCGATTGGCCAGCCGCGAAGGGCTGTACGCGACGCTGTTCGAGGCATTCCTTGAGGCACCTGACGACGACGATTTTGAGCTGATTCTGCCAATGCCTGTGCTTGCAGTGGTGTGACGTTCAGCTCAGATCTCGGGTCGGCCTGGATGAATCGCTCATTGCTAATCGAGTGGGGCGTCGTTGAGTAGTTCTTTCAAGATCGCCTCAAGATGAACCGCCGCACAATCGATATGAGGGAGGTCTGTGTTGGCTTCATTGAAGATCAACGAGAGGTCGGTCCCCGAAAACGGGATCGCGTCCACTTCATCGCGCTCGATCAGGGTATGGGCAAGGGCCGTGAGACTACTGTGCTGTTCTTCCGAGCCTTGTCCGTCGCGAAGCAACTCCGCGTAGATGTTGTGGATCAAGTCCACTTCGTCTGGCCTGGGGCGAATAAACTCCACATGCTCCAGCAGCCCGAAGAATCCCGATTCGATCGAATAGCGGGTCCCGAAGATCGCAACCCGCCGTGCTCCCCGGGACGCGAGTTCCGCGGCAAGCGGATCGATCATGCTGATCAGAGACAGCGGCGACGTCGCAACAAGCTCCCGCACACAATACAGCGGGGTGACCGCTGGGACAACGCCGACCTCGGCTCCAGCAGCCTTCAATCTGCGAAGGAAGCCGTTGAAATATTCCGCTAGCCCACCAGGATCGCAGGCCGCTGGCCAGCTTCTGGTAGTAGTGAATAGTGGCGCCCACACCAAGCCCACCGACCAGACCTAAGCAGCGACCCTTCTTCATAGATCGTGAGCTTAGTAGGTTGCATGATGTTGAGCAAGGTCGCAAACAAAAAGCAGATTCCCTTCGGGAATGACAAACAAGAAGGGAATGCGGTGTGTTTTGACATCGTCTGCGCGATTCCTTAAGCTTGAGCTTCACCCTCCTGCGGCTGGCCTTGATTCTGGCGGTCGCGCAACCCACAACCCTTGCCCGCAACGGAATGTTCGGGAAGCGCGGTGAAAGTCCGCCACTGCCCCGCAACTGTGAACGCGCACGCTGCTCCAGACCACCGGAGACACGTGAATGCCAGCCAGGATTTTTCCACTGAAGCCGCCAGGCAACGGGAAGGGAAGTCAGGTTTATCGGCCGGCATGTACCCGCGTAAGTCAGGAGACCGGTTCCGCCGCGTACATCAACCACGTTCCCGGGGGGGAGCGTAGGAGATCCGAAATGTCCGCAGTCTCCGGCCGCCTGATGGCCGTATTTCTCTTGCGTGCGTTTGCATTTCGCAAATGCTTGACGCTCGCCGCCTTCCTGTTTCTCGCACATTTCCTCTTCACTACGCCGGCACGCGCCGTCGTTGTCCGCGGAGTGGTCACCGACCCGCTCGGCAAGCCAGTTCCCGGCGCTCGCATCCAACTCATCCAGGGCCAGAAGGCCGTGGCCGTCGGCATTGCCGGCATCGACGGTGCGTACGAGATCCGCTCCACCGAGGCTGGCCGCTTCGTTTTGCTGACGTCATCGGCAACATTCTCTCCCGGCATCAGCCAGGACTTCTACGGCGGCTCAACCGATCAGATAACGCAGAACATCGTGCTCGAAACCTCATCAGTGCATGAGGAGGTCACGGTCACCGCGACAGGCGTTCCCACGCCGATCGAGCAGTCCAGTTCGGCGGTCACGCTGATTCCGCAGTCTTACCTCGCAACAACGGTTGGCATCGCGGACGCGCTGCGGCAGTCTCCCGGCGTCGATGTGGTTCAGCAGGGACAGGCGGGCGGCGTGACCTCGCTGTTCGTGCGCGGCGGCAACTCGGACGCCAACAAGGTCCTGATCGACGGTATTCCAGCGGAAGATGTGGGCGGACGCTTCGACTTCGGCACTGTCTCCGCGAACGGCGTAACCGCCCTCGAAATCTACCGTGGACCAGACTCCGTGCTCTACGGCTCCGACGCGGCCTCGTCGACCATCGCGCTCACCACCCCGCGCGGCAGCGACCCCAGGCCGGTGTTGAACTACTCCGGCGACGCGGGCAACTTCCACACTTATCAGAACGAAGGCACGGTTAGCGGTGCGCACAAGCGTGTGGACTACCTAGCCGGATACTCGCGCTTCGATACGTCGAACGCACTGCCCATGGACGAGTACCACGCAGGCACCGGCGTAGCGAACCTCGGCTACCACCTCACCGCGAACACTCCGCTGCGCTTCACCATCCGCAATGCCGACTCGGCCAGCGGCGCTCCCGGCGCGCACGACTTCTATGGCATCTCTGCCGCTGCCAAGGAAGCAGACCAGGACCTCTACTCGGGCCTGACCATCGAAAACACGCTCGAAGACAACTGGCACAACCTTGCACGCTACGGCATCGCCCGCAAGCGCGAACAGTTCACCACCTTCTACCCGGTTGGCATGCCGGTGACGGCCTTCGGATTCACGACGTATTACGGCAACAAGGTCACCATCCGAGGTGCGAACGGCTACTCCGCCACGGGGCAGGCGGCGATTGCGTACGGCGGGACGTATCCGCAGTCCGACTACGCCGACTCCAACCGCGACGAACTCTACTACCAGTCCGACTACACCTTTCCCAAGCGCATCGTTGCACTCTTCGGCTTCCGCTATGAGAACGAGCGCGGCAGCTTCGTCTATCCGGCCTATAGCGAGACCGAGGCGATCCAGCGCACCAACTTCGAGTACACCCTCCAGGTCAGCGGAGACATCGTCGGGCGCGTGTTCTACTCGGTCGGCGGGGCCGTGGAAAAGAACCATCTGTACGGCGTTGCGGGAACGCCGAGAATTGGCCTGGCCTACGTTCCCGTGCGTCCCGGCGGGCGCATCTTTCGCGGCACCAAGATCCGCCTGAACGTGGCTACCGGAGTCCAGGAGCCATCAATCGCCACCGACTTCTCCAGCCTCTACACCCAGCTCGGCGGCGCCACGGCAATCAAGGACGGGATCGCTCCTATCCGGGAATTGCGCACGCGGACCCTGGATGCGGGCATCGACCAGAATATTTATCGCGAGAAACTCATCTTCAAGACGGGATATTTCCACAATACATTTTCCCATCAGATTGAATATGTTGACTCAGGAACATTAATTACTTACTTTCACTTTTCAGGTGTTGTCGCGAACCTCTATGGCGCCGACGTGAATTCGCTGGCGTTCCACGCCCAGGGGCTCGAGTCGGAGCTGCAGTATCAGCCGTTCAGCCGACTCTTCCTGCACGCCGGATACACCTATCTCAATGCGAAGGTGGATCAGTCATTCGCCAGTTCGGCTTTGTCCGTCCTGCGCGGCGGCTATCCAGAGACGAATCCGGCGTTCCCCAACGTTCCTGTGGGCGGGTCGCCGTTCATCGGCAGCCGTCCCTTCCGGCGTCCGCCCCATACCGGCTACTTCGCGGTGCAGTACACCGGGACAAAGCTTATGGCGGCGTTGAAGGGCGCGTTGGCAAGCCGGTCGGACGATTCGACCTTCCTCGACTACTCGGACCTGGCCGGCACCAACTCGATGATTCTGCCGAACCGCAATCTCGACTTCGGGTACGCGAAGCTGGATGCCAATTTCATGTACGCGGTCAAGAAACGGGTGACGGTCTTCACCGAGCTCGACAATCTGCTCGGGCAGCAGCACATCGGGCCGATCGGCTACCCAGCGCTGCCGTTCACGGTGCGAGCCGGGTTGAAGATACGTATCGGCGGGGAATGAGCGCGCAAGCTGCGGCCTGATGGTCTGCGAAAGCAACTGTCAGGCCGCGACCGCGTCTAAATAAGTAATATGACGAGACTTTTCTCCGCCGCTTTGCTGTTTACCTCCGCCTTCACGCTCGGCCTTTCGGCACAGGCCCAGTTGGAGGGCCCTGTCCCGACGCAGGTGCTGGTCAATGTCGATGCCAAGTCCACTCCTCCAGCGAGCGTCTCCGTTCTGACAGTGCAGGTGAACGACCATAAGGAGCCGCTCACGGCCTGGACACAAGTGGTCCCCGGCAACGCCCAGGTCGCGGTATTGATCGATGATGGCCTGCGCGAGAGCGTGGGGCGCGAACTCGACAACCTGCGCAAATTCGTGGGGAGCCTACCTCCGGGAGTCGAGGTGATGGTCGGCTTCATGCAGAACGGCCACGTTGTGTCCGATCAGCAGTTCACCACCGACCACGCGCTCGCGGCCTCCACGTTGCACCTGCCCGGGGGCTTGCCCGGCATGAGCGCAAGCCCCTACCTGTGCCTCTCGGACTTCGTCAGGCAGTGGCCCGATTCCAGCTCATCTTCATCGGCCATTGGCCTGGACGCGTCCTCGCATCACAAGGCGCGCTTCGTGCTGATGCTTTCGAACGGCGTTGACCCGTACAACGGTAGCACCAGCATGATGAACCAGGGCAGCCCCTACGTTGATGCTGCGGTGGCCGATGCGCAGCGGGCAGGCGTCGCAGTCTACGCGATCTATTATGGCGATGCGGGCATCCGGGGCGAGTCCGCAGATAACAGTGGCCAGGGCTACCTCGCTCAGATCACACAGAGCACCGGAGGCGTGAGCTACTGGCAGGGGGTGGGAAACCCTGTCTCCATGGCCCCGTTTCTAGAGTTGTTCCAGCACGCAATCGCAGAGACCTACATCGCCACCTTCATCGCGCCCGTGGGCAAAGATCCGCAAAGAGATATGGTCCGCGTGAAGTTCAGCGCGCCGAAGACCAAGCTGCATGCGCCCGAAGCAGTGCGCCCAGGCAATCAAGAGTAAACGGCGGTAGCCGCAGAGTGTCCAGAATGAGCGCCCGGTCATCGATGGAAGCGTAAAATTCTGGCCATGAGGAATGCCAGCTCTCGTATTGTGCGTCGGTCGTCTCGGCGATTTGTGGGGAACCTTCTTTTTGTTGCACTTGCGGTCCTTGGGTTGGGCCTGTCGTCGACTTCGGCGCGTGCGCAGAGCGATGTCGGTGGCGGTGATGCCGGCGGATGCACGCTGAAGGACCATGTCTACACATGCGACGGTGCGACATTTCAAAAGGCGCTCGCAGGTGCGACTACGGTCGCCATCGAAACCCATAACGCGGATGGCGTGGCGCGGTCGAAGTTGAAGGATCTAATCACCAAAAAGCTTGGCAAGACAATCGCGCCGCCAGGAAGTCCGGCGGACCTCGATTTTCTGCTGATTCCCACGTCGCCAGAGGGAGTCGTCATTGGCGCGACGGACTTCGACCTGGGTACGCTGCGGGTATACACTTCGGGGCCGGATGGCGCGCGCGGACATCTTCTCTGGGCGGAGGATCTCTCCGGCCGGGAGAATCTGCCGTGGCCGGCGGTCGTGCATCGCCTCATTCTCCAGTTCGAGTCGCGCTTTCACATTAAGGAAGCAACGGGCAGTTGAACGAGAAAAAGCCCCGGAGCGATGACTCGCTTCGGGGCTTTCTCGTTTCTGTGACTGTTTGCAGAGCAGGGAAGCTTAGTACATGCCTTCCATGCCGCCGCCACCGCCGCCGTGGCCGGCTGGTTCCTTCTTCTCCGGGATCTCGGAGATCATAGCTTCGGTGGTCAGCATCAGGCCGGCGATCGAGGCTGCGTTCTGCAGCGCCGTCCGCGTGACCTTGGTTGGATCGATGACGCCGGCCGCAACCAAGTCCTCGTACTTGTCCGTGCCCGCGTTGTAGCCGTAGTTGGCTTCCTTCGAGTCGCGGATCTTGCCGATAACGACCGCACCCTCTTCGCCTGCGTTCGAGACGATGAGGCGCATCGGCTCCTCGAGCGCGCGGCGGATGATCGATGCACCGATCTTCTCGTCGCCTTCGAGGTGCTTGATGACCGCATCGACCGCCGGCACGCAGCGGACCAGCGCGACGCCGCCGCCCGGGACGATGCCCTCTTCGACAGCCGCGCGAGTTGCATGCATCGCATCCTCGACGCGCGCCTTCTTCTCCTTCATCTCGGTCTCGGTTGCAGCTCCGACCTTGATGACGGCAACGCCGCCAACCAGCTTGGCGAGACGCTCCTGCAGTTTCTCGCGATCGTAGTCCGAGGTGGTCTTCTCGACCTGTGCGCGGATCTCCTTGACGCGTGCCTCGACCTCGCCGGCCTTGCCGCCGCCGTCGATGATCGTGGTGTTGTCCTTGTCGATGGTAACGCGCTTCGCCGTGCCCAGGTCCTCGATCTTGACGCCCTCGAGCTTGATGCCGAGGTCTTCCGTGATCGCCTTGCCGCCCGTGAGGATGGCAATGTCCTGCAGCATAGCCTTGCGGCGGTCGCCGAAGCCGGGAGCCTTGACGGCCGCGACGTTCAGTGTGCCACGCAGCTTGTTAACCACGAGGGTCGCGAGCGCTTCGCCTTCGACATCCTCAGCGATGATGAGCAGGGGCTTCGCGGTGCGCGCGATGGACTCGAGCAGAGGAAGCAGGTCCTTCATCGACGAGATCTTCTTCTCGTAGATCAGGATGTAGGGGTTCTCAAGCGCGGCTTCCATGCGCTCGGCGTCGGTGACGAAGTAAGGCGACAGGTAGCCGCGGTCGAACTGCATTCCCTCGACCACTTCAAGCTGCGTCTCCATGGTGCGCGACTCTTCGACGGTGATGACGCCGTCCTTGCCAACCTTGTTCATGGCCTCGGCAATGATGGAGCCGATCTGCTCGTCCGAGTTGGCCGAGATGGTGCCGACCTGCGCGATCATGTCGCCCGTGACAGGCTTGGAGAGCTTCGAGAGCGCTCCGCCCTGCACAACGCCATCCTTATCGCGCTTGCCGATAATGGCCTCGACGGCCTTGTCGATGCCGCGCTTGAGCGCCATCGGGTTCGCACCGGCGGCCACGGTCTTGACGCCTTCACGATAGATCGCCTGGGCGAGCACAGTCGCGGTGGTGGTGCCGTCTCCGGCAACGTCAGAGGTCTTCGAAGCAACTTCGCGGACCATCTGCGCGCCCATGTTCTCGAGCGCGTTTGCAAGCTCGATCTCCTTGGCGACGGTGACGCCGTCCTTGGTGATCGTCGGCGAACCGAACTTCTTCTCGATGACGACGTTGCGTCCCTTGGGGCCGAGCGTGACTTTCACCGCGTCAGCCAGAATGTTGACTCCACGCAGGATTGCCTGACGTGACTCTTCTCCATGCAGAATCTGTTTTGCCATTGTGCTGCTCCTGTTACCGGCCTAATCTACCGGCTGAAATGTTTATGTTGTTACGAAGCCAATTCCTTTGGTCTGTGCTTTTACGGCGAAGCCGTCCAAGACCGCACGAAGTGCCGAAGTACCTATTTCTTGACGATGCCCAGGACTTCTTCCTCGCGCATGATGAGGAACTCTTCGCCGTCCAGCTTGATCTCGGTGCCTGAGTACTTGCCGAAAAGGATGGTGTCGCCAGCCTTGACGTCGAGCGGGAATACCTTGCCTTCGTCGTTCGACTTACCCTTGCCAACCGCGATGACTTCGCCCTGCTGGGGCTTCTCTTTGGCTGAATCGGGAATGATGATGCCGCCGCGAACGCTCTCGCCCTCTTCCATGCGACGAACCAGGATCCGGTCGTGCAGGGGGGTAAACTTTGTTGTTGCCATTGCGTATGTCTCCTCGTTGCAAGAAAAGTTAGTTGCTGTTTCAGGTACGGGCCAGGTAAGCCTCGGCACATCGCCGGGCAGCCCTTGCCACCGCCGGAACAGGCTTGAGACGTTCGTTAGCACTCAAGCCCTTCGATTGCTAACGATAGGGGATGGCGGGTGGGCCTGTCAACCCGTCGGATGTGAAATCTGAGTGAAAGTCACTCATGTTGATCCAAGACCGAGTCCGAGTCGTTCCATGGTGTACCCCCACCCCCCGCCCCATAAAGTCATAAAGTATTGCAAACAAGCCACATGGGTCCTAAGCCAAGTTCGCTTGACTATAGGCCTTCCCCCCACAATGCCGCTTCGACTCGAACAGTCTCCCACCGCATTGCCCCACTCTTTAATTGTACTCTGGGTGTCAAGCGATTTCCTTCGCGAGGGCAGTGATGCGGATACGAGACAGAGGTGAGTCTCCGAATTCCGCGAACCAGCAAAATTTGCGACTTGGAGACCTTGATCCACGGTCGGGCGGGAGTGGCGTAAAATGAGCGGATGCCGCTCCGCAAACATCCTCGCCGCACCTTCGTCCTCGGTCTTATTGTGTTGCTCGCTGTGTTCGCCTGGGTTGTCCCGATGCAGGTTCGCGCCCAGGACGACGACAATCCGAAACCGGAGGAGCATGGCCGCAAATACAAGGCGCCGCCAGAGACATCGCACATTGAGGTCATGGTGATCAAGGGCTTCAATAAGAAGCCGATCGACGGTGCCCACGTAGTCCTCCATCCAGTGAAGGACGGCAAGGACGAGGGCAATCTGGAGATCAAGACCCACCCGGATGGCAAGGCGGTCATCGATGTGATCCCGACCGGCAGCAAGGTGCGGATCCAGGTGATTGCGGATGGGTTCGCCACATTCGCTGAGGATTACCAAGTCAACGAAGCGGACCGGAAGATCGTGGTCGCCATGATCCGACCCCAGGCGCAGATCTCGACCTACGTGGACAATGAGGGCAAGCCCTCGCAGATCAACCCGGGGGTGCAGGAGCCGATCCGTCCGAAGAAGGCAACGACGCCCTCCGGCTCTTCCACGACATCCGGCTCTTCGTCCAGTTCCGGCAGTAAGCCGCAGCCGTAGCGCTTCGCGATGCCAGAGGCTCAGACCACAGAATCACTAGACACGTCCGAGAGGCCGCTCGCCGGCAAGACCGTGCTGGTGACCGGGGCTGCGAAGCGCATTGGCCGGGCGATTGCACTGCGGCTGGCGGCGAGCGGGGCCGACGTCGCGATTACTTATCGCGAGTCGCAACCCGAGGCTGAAGATACGGTGCGCGATCTTGCCGCGCTTGGTGTCGATGCGCTGGCGGTGCGCACGGACCTCGGCGACGCCGAGGGTATCCGCGAAACGGTTGCCGCGGTGGTCGAGGAGTTTGGGCGGCTGGACATTCTCGTCAACAACGCCGGCGTGTTCGAGTCCGCCGCGCTGGAGAGCATCACCGTCGAGCAGTGGGACCACATGTTCGCCACCAACACGCGCGCGCCGTTTCTGATGGCTCAGGCGGCTTATCCGCATCTGCGCCAGGCGGGCGGACGCATTATCAACATCGGGTCGCTGGGCGGCACCCACCCGTGGGCCACGCACGCGCACTACTGCACGTCGAAGGCGGCGTTGCACATGCTCTCGCAGACGATGGCCAAGGCGTGGGCGCCGGAGATCAGCGTGAACTGCGTTGCGCCGGGAATGATTGTGCAGGGCGAAGTCGGCGAGGCGTACGTCCATTTCGCCGAGCGCACGCCGATGCGGCGCAACGGAATGGCCGAAGATGTCGCCGCAGCGGTACTATTCTTCGCCACCGGGCCGCACTTCATCACGGGGCAATTGATGGCCGTGGATGGCGGGCTTGGCCTTTAGCGTTTGCTCAACGCCCCTGTGACGCGCTGCCACCAGTTTGGTTCTTTCACTTCTTCGAAAAGGCCACGCGGCTCCTCCGCCACCTCAAATTGCTTGCCCAGGAAGACGGCGAGCGGATTCGTGAGGCACAGGGCATGGGCGTAGCTCGCGCCATACTGACTCGCGACCATGTCGTGGGCCTCACGCATCCGCGGCGGGCGCGAGGTTGTGTTGTGCGCGTCGGTGGCAAGAAAGTGGACCCAGCGTTTCTCCAACAGATCGTGCGCCATGCGCTGCGCTTGTTTGCCCTTGTGTCCGGTCAGCGAGTCCGCCGTCACCTGCATCAGCACGCCGCTGCGCAGCCAGTCCATCAGGCGCGTAGGCTCTTTCTGCAGCGTGGGATTGCGCTCCGGATGGGTAAGGATTGGCGTCAGGCCGGCGAGTTGCAGCTCATAAAAAGTTTCGGTGAGCCCCGGCGGAAGGCCGTAGTCCGGCACCTCGACCAGCAGGTAGCCGAGCCCGTTGATGCTGAATCGCGCGGGGTCTTCCTTAGCCTGCTTCACGTTGTCGAAGGAGAGGTGAAAATCGCAACCGCTGCCCAGCGTCAGGGGAATCTTCTGCTCGGCGAGACGCGCGCGAAGTTCGGCGGTCTTGGCTGCGTTTACGGCAGGATCGAATGCGTAGTTGCCGTTCGCATGAGGCGAGCAAACGACGTGCGTAATGCCGTCGGCCACCGCCAGCTTGGCCATTTCAACCGAGGTCTCGATGCTGTTAGAGCCGTCGTCCAGTCCGAATAAAAGATGATGATGTATGTCTACCATTGCACCCGCAAGACTAACACTGCTTTTGAGCGCGCCACATTGCCATTTAGTTACTATGTCGTGGCCAGACTCCGAGCCATCGACTGGAAGAGCAGAAGCCCGTCCGCCGACCCCAGCAGCGCCTCGCTGGATCGGTCGGGGTGGGGCATCATGCCGAGCACGTTGCGACCTTCGTTGAGCACGCCGGCTATGTTCTCCAGCGAGCCGTTGGGATTCGCCTCCGCGCTCAGGCCGCCCGTCTCCGTCGCGTACCGGAACGCGACCCGGTCGTCTTGCTTCAACGTCGCTAGCGTCGCGGCGTCGCAGAAGTAGTTGCCCTCCATATGTCCGATCGGCATGCGCAACACTTGTCCCGGCGCGAGGCCCTCGGTGAACGGCGAGTTCGCCGTCTCCACGCGGAGATGAAGCTGCCGGCAGATGTATCGCTGACCGGCATTCCGCATCAGCGCGCCGGGCAGCATTCCCGCTTCGCAGAGTATCTGGAAGCCATTGCAAATACCCATCACCAGGCCGCCGGAGTCGGCAAAGCGCCGCACGCTCTGCATGATTGGAGCGAAGCGCGCGATGGCGCCCGTGCGGAGATAGTCGCCATAGGCGAATCCGCCGGGCACAAGAATTGCGTCGCAGCCTTCGAGGTCATGCGACTCATGCCAGAGATAGGTCACCGGCTGGCCCATCACGCCGCCGAGAACGTTGTGTGTGTCGTGATCGCAGTTTGAACCGGGAAACACCAGAACGCCGAATTTCATGGGGTTAGATTAGCATCCCGTGGGCATTCCGCCGGGTTCCCGAGGCGGCGAGGATCGCCAAGCCGCTCTAGCGATGCAGGCTGACGGTCACGCGGACGACGCCCTGGTCGACGCCGGGGTTCTGGTTGCCCTGGCCGGCGTTCGAGACGTGACGATAGATGTACTCCACGCGCCATGAAGTATGGTTGTCCCCGAAGAACTGTATGCCTGGGCCGAACGCAAGCATGTAATTGAACTGGGCGGAGTTGTCCACCGGGATGTCGCGCGCGGAGACGACGAAGCCGACATCGAGGGCTAAGCTCGGCTGGAGACGCCAGCGCGGCAGTGCGCTGATCCTGGCTCCCAGTGGGGAAATGGCCGCAGCATAGGTATACTGCCGTCCGAACAGGGCGTAGACCGGAACAATCGAACCGTTCCCCGCGAGTATGCTACCCACCGGATCGGGGGTCACCGAGACCACTCGCACAGGCGCTTGTGGCGTAATGATGGGCTGCCCCGAGGACGTGAAAACGGTTCCGATTACGGTTGGGTCTCTCTCCTCGTACACCGGCAGGAGCGATCCTTCGTAATCGAGGCGGAAGTGCGGGCTCAGGCGCAGCAAGCGCGTGTACTCGACGCCAAGGGTCCAGATGTGCCGCTGTTCGGCCTCGCCGATCAGGATATGGCTTGAATTCGCACTGTAGGTCGTCGAGACGCCGAAGCTCCGCACCCCGCCGAAACTACCGCGTTCCTGTCCCTGGAGCGGAACGCCCCGACCCAGGAGACAAATGAGGCCAGCGAATATCGAGACGAGTGCAGCCTTGCGCAATCAGAAACCTCGGCGATGCAGCAGATCAGACTCGTCCGCTGCATCGCTCCGAGAAGAATACAGCAACGGCTTCGGAGTTGGCGGAAACGCTCTAGGGAGCCCCTGCGCAGGTGCTTGATTGGACGGCGGCGGCGAACGGAGCTCGGGGTTGAGGGTTTTCGATCGCAGATGTCGGAAGTAAGCGGTTCTGGATCTGATTTGAAGTGTTAATTAACGTTCTGAATGCATCGATTCTGAAGGACTTCG